>JAFGQL010000166.1 GCA_016935695.1 Spirochaetales bacterium | reverse complement strand
GCTTCCAAGACGGCGCGCGACGGATACGCTTCGTCCCACTGGTCGATCCCGTTCTTTTGCAAATCTGAGATAACCATGGAAAACAGCGCAGCAGTCATAGCCATATCATCATTGGTAAGCTTCCGAATCATCCGTTTCAGCTCCTTAGGATTTCCTCACCGGTATGCATACATCACATCTGCTTTTGTGTTCGGGATCATCCGCCGGATTGTTCAGGTTGATTTCCATCACCGGCCGGTCGTCCGCCTCGTACCCGCTCTCTGGCAGCCACTGGAGATACAGGCTCCGGAAGGCAAGTAAAAGCTTGTCGATTGTATCGTGGAAGCGGTAAACCGCGTAACTGCCGCCGGGCAAGGTCTGATACGAGGCGCCCGTGTGTTCCGCTTCGTTGAAACCTTCCGGCAATGTGATGCAGGCGTCATGGCGGCAGGCGTCGTCCTCGGTTGTCTCGGGGTCGTCGAGTGATATCCCGATGAACTCCGCGCTCGGCCGGAATAAACCGTTTTTTGCCACCCACCCGAGAAGTCTCTGCCAGTTGGCTCCGGTATCAAGATAGCTTCCCGTATGCCTGAAATACCCAACCCGCTTTGGTGAAAATTCCTTTACTGATACATTCATGTTCCATACCCTCTTTACTAATGATTTATTCAGAGTATGGCCGTGGGCCGGGGCATCCGCTTCCTGCATTTTGCCAAAAGCTTCCTGGAAATTGCTTTCTTTGCCCCCTCGCAGCTCAACCGGTGTGACGCCGAACCTGGACTTAAACGATGCGTTGAAGCTCGAGATTGAACCGAACCCCGTGGATAAGGCGACTTCCGTAACCGGCATATCCGTCTGGATAAGCAGCGCGGCAGCGTTCTTAAGGCGCACATCCTTGAGGTATTTGATGGGGGTTGTGCCGGTTATGAGCTGAAAAATCCTGGCGAAATGATACACGGAAAAACAGGCGGATTGGGCCAGGTCCTTAAGCTTCAGCTCTTTGGGATAATGAGTTTCCATGAACTCTACGACATTTTTTATGCGTTCTTCGTATGTATTCATTGTTTCAAGTTGAAATACTACACTTTCCGCAGGGTATTGCAATATGATACACTGGAAAACCCCATGAATTATTACCGGCGCATCCAGAAATCCATCGACTTCATAGAGGAAAACCTCGGAGCGGAAATCAGTGCCGAGGAAGCCGCCTCCCAGGCATTCTTGTCCACAGCCCAGTACTATCGCCTGTTTCCCGAGTTTACCGGGTATTCTTTCAAGGAATATGTGCGCAAACGCAGGTTGTGCGAAAGTCTGGAAAAAGTTGCATTCTCTGAAGAAAGTATCTATGATATCGCATTCGATTCCGGGTTCAATACCGAGGAATCCTATGCAAGGGCGTTCTCCCGCGAATTCGGGCGCAATCCGTCCCAGGTGCGCAAATACGCGGCGGCCACCGGTGAACTGAATATGCGGGGCCTCGAACCGGTCACCCTTGTTACCGAGTTTTTTGACGATCTGGTCATAAAATTTCTGGAAGAGCAGCATGTGGTAACCAACGCCGCCGTATCGGCAACCCCCGAGAGGGACGCGTGGACGCCCCTCCAAAGATGGGCAAGGACCCAGCAATACCTGAAAAAACCGTACCGCATTTTCGGGCGCGAATGTCCGCCTCCGCCGAAAATGAAAAGAACCGATGAAAACGGAAACCCATATTTTACGCCTGTTCCCGGGGTTGCATACGGATACGAATTCCTTTTGACTGTCGGGAAAAACGCGCAACCATCGGCGGGGTTCGCCAAGAGCGTCATACCCGCGGGCCGCTACGCGGTCATGAGCGCGGAATCCTCCGAATACGGCCTCGAATGGAAAGGCAGGTCCTGGGCAAAAATGTTCAAGCTTATTGAGTCCGCCGATTATCGGCCCAAGGAGTACGACGACGGGCCCCGGATGATTGAGGAACACGTACAGCACTTCCCTCCCGACGAGATTATCCGTCTCGACTACTACGTCGAACTTGAATGATGCCGCGGTAAAAAAAAACAATGAGAAAAAAAGTCAATTCCGCCGGCGTTTGGCAGGGTATGCTCCTGATGAGCAGGATCACCATATGCAAGGAGGAATGATGGGAACGATCGAAACCTACGACGTCAAGGAAGACAGGGCCTCCAGAGACAGGGCAATGGACGCCTTCGTGGAAAAGGCCAGACGCGATTCCCAGATCATTGCCTGCTTTTTCTATGGAAGCACCGTCAGGGGCGACTTCTGGGCCCATTCAGATATTGACGTCATGCTCATCACCACCGATGAGAACGTGCGCATGCAGCAGTTCGTTCTGGTGGAAGACGGCCACTGGTTCGAGACATTCATGTTTTCAAGAAGCCTTTTCAGGCAGCTGTGCGAAGGAATGACCACCGGTGTCGGGCCGGCTTCCATGCGGCACTCAGGAAAGCTTGCATACTGCAGTGATTCGTCCCTGCAAAAATTCTTTTCCAAGGACAACAGGCTGGGCACCTACGAGAAGGCATGCCGCCTGTTTACCGAGGGGGCCTGGTGGCATTTCTACATGCAAAAGCTTACCAAATACTGCGGCCAGGGAAAACCTAAGCGCGCGTATATGCTTTTGGGGTACATGGTAAACCGGTATGCCGCCCTCGTCATCCTGAGCAAAGGAATCATCCCCGAGAGGGAGGTGCTGGAACAGGCGGCCGAACTGGAACCCGAACTGATGGACCGGTACTCAAAGATAGTGTATTCCGCCATGCCGCCGGTGGATGTCATCTTCGAATCGGCAAATATGATGGCCCGGTATGTACAAGAGAACCTGCACGGCATCTTCGGGCTGTTGCTGGACTTCCTGAAGGACGAAGGCCGCATGACGCCGTTATCGGTCATCCACCAGCGGTTTTCCCAGGTCCTGAACAACAAGAATATAGAGCTCACCTTCGGAGCCTGTGAATTGCTCGTGGATAATGGACTGGCAGCAAAGGGAGTGGCTGACATACGTCTTACGAAACGCTCAACCCGGTCCTTCGCCGAACCGGCGTACATGCACAAAGAAGCTTTAGCGTAAGGAGTTGGATGAAAATGAATACAATCATATCAATACACGGCGCGCGGGAAAACAACCTGAAAAACATAGACGTCATTATTCCGCGGGAACACCTGACCGTGTGCACGGGCGTTTCCGGGTCTGGCAAATCAACGCTGGTCCACGATATCCTGTACCGTGAAGGACAGCGGAAACTCCTGGAGACAATGGGCCAGCAGTCAAAACGCTATATCTCCCAAGGGAGAAAAGCGGACTTCGATTTCGTCCACGGTTTGTCGCCGGTCATCGCCATCGACCAGAAGAAAGGCGTGGTAAATCCGCGTTCCTATGTGGGTACCATTACCGAAATCGATGGATACCTCCGGGTATTGTTCGCAAACATTGCCCAGTCCGTATGCCCGGTATGCGGCGAACCTTTCGATGTGAAAAAGATAACCCAGATAGGCGAACGGATCGCAAATCTGCCAGACGGCGTCGAGATCCGCCTGTACAAGCTGATGGACAAGATATATGGCGAGAACTACGCATATCTGCTCGATCATATACGACAGAAGGGCATTTCCAGGGTGCGGATCGACGGCATTGAACGTTCCCTTTCCGATGACATTGAGCTGGTAGAAGAAGAACATTACCTTATTGAAGCGCTGTACGATAACTTCGTGAAAGGCGAAATAAAATATGACGCGATGATACAGATACTCAAATCGGTCATTCACGGACAGGACCGGAGGATAAGGATAGAACTCGCAGGCAAAGAAGTGAGCAAAAAACTGAAGGACTCCTTTTTCGAAGGCCTCGCCTGCCCAAGACATCATTACCTTACGGGAGAACTGCTGCCGTATTACTTTTCTCCCAACGATTCCGACTCGGCCTGCCATACCTGCAAAGGGCTGGGAACGACCCTCCAGGGGAGGCCGGAGTTCGTCGTATCCAAGCCGCACAAGAGCCTCGGGAGAGGCGCCATTGACAACGGGCTGTGGAGCGTGCTGCATCCGAACCGCTACATGCTTCTGTACAGCATGGCACTGCATTACGGATTCTCTATGAGCACACCCTTTGAGGATCTGCCCCAGCATATTCAGGATGTCATTCTGTATGGAACCAAAGGTGAAAAGTTCATCCTTGTGGAAGCGCCTGACAAACCGGTGAAATACCGTTCTGATATCGGGAAAGCCGTTGCCTTCGAGGGAATGGTCACCAAGGTTGACAACTGGTACAGGTGGGCGCGCAACAGGGGCAACATGAAGGAGTACGAAACCAACCTGTTCAAACGTCTTATGGCAGAATACATTTGCCCCGACTGCGGCGGAACAGGTCTGCGCAACGACCGTCTTGCGATCACCATAGACGGCAGAAACATACACGCTGTGCGCTGCATGGAAATCAACGACGTCCGGAGTTTCATCTCCGGTCTGGAAGGACAGAAGCAGGTAAAAACGGTCATAGAGGAATTGCTCAAGCGACTGGACAATCTGATTGAACTCGGCCTGGGGTATATCAATCTAGGCCGCAAATCAGACAGCCTCTCCGGAGGAGAATACCAGCGCATCCGGCTTTCCACCCAGATCAATTCAGGTCTGTTAGGCATGCTGTACATCCTCGATGAGCCCAGCATAGGGCTGCATCAGCGGGACATCAGCCGCATCATAACGGCCATGAGAAAACTCCAGGGAGAAGGCAACACGGTGGTCGTCATCGAACACGACCTTGAAACCATAAAGAGCGCCGACTACCTGGTGGAACTCGGGCCGGGCCCAGGGGAGAAGGGCGGTGAAGTGCTTTTCGCAGGAACGTCATCGGAAATCACCGGCTGCGAACCATCTATCATTGCTCCGTATATTTCGGGCGCTAAATCCATAGCGGTTCCAAACGTCCGCAGAAAGGGCAATGGGTGGATATGCATACGGGGCGCGCGGGAAAACAATCTCAAACGCATCGATGTGGCCATTCCCCTTTCTACCCTCACCTGCATTACCGGGGTGAGCGGTTCGGGAAAAAGCACTCTCATAAACGACATACTGTATTACCAGGCGTTCAACGAGAAATACAAGCGCATCGCGCTGCATTCGGGAAGGCAGATGGCGGCAGGCAAACACGACCGTATAGAAGGCCTTGAACAGATAAGCGACATCATCAGCATCGACCAGTCACCTATAGGAAAAACAAGTATGTCGACGCCGGCCACGTATATCGGCTTGTTCGACAGAATACGCAAGCTTTTCGCCGACACCGATGAGGCACGGGAGCAGGGGTTCTCCATTACGGAGTTCAGCCAGTTTTCAACGGGAGGGCGTTGCCCCGAATGCGGCGGACACGGATATATCATAACCAAACTCTATTACATGCCCGACATCAAGTCCCACTGTCCGGTTTGCGAGGGCAAGCGCTACAACGAGAACGTGCTTATGGTCAAATACAAAGGCAAAACCATCAACGACGTACTCAACATGACATTGTCCGAAGCAAAGGGGTTCTTTGACGACATACCGTACCTGCGAAACAAACTGAACGTCTTGTGCAGCATCGGGCTCGGCTATATTGCCCTCGGCCAGCACTCGAATACCCTTTCGGGGGGCGAATCCCAAAGGATCAAACTCGCAACGGAGCTGTCGAAACGCAAACGCCAGCGTTCCCTCTACATCCTCGACGAACCGACGACAGGGCTCCACATCGAGGATATAAAACTTCTGCTCAAATGCCTTAACAGGATCGTAGACCGGGGAAACACGGTCATCGTCATTGAGCATAACCTTGATTTGATCAAATCCGCGGATCACATCGTCGACCTGGGACCGGAAGGAGGCAAAGGCGGAGGCATGGTGGTAGCCGAAGGAACTCCTGAACAGGTTGCCGGCACAAGGAACTCGTACACCGGGGTCGAATTGAGAAAAGTGCTGGACGACCCATTACCGATGCAAAAGCGCCGGAAAAAAGCGATCGCGTAAACCGCGGGCTATTCGGCCAGTATGCGTCCGGTCTCTGTAAGCTTGAGCCCGCTCCCTTTTCTGTAGAGGATTCCGTCTATTACCACATCCCTGGACAAAGTGCATTTTTTCAATCTGCCGCCGGAGTAAAGTTCAATATACGAAAGCAAACCGCCCTTGCAGGGAATACCGTCCACTTCCATATCCTTCCCGGTAAAAAACAAGCGCAGATCACCGCTTGGGTAAAAAGAAGCATGGGCCCCTTTGACTCCCCCTCCGGTGCCTAAAACAGGAAACCCCTGAATGTCCATGGAATCAGGCAGGGCGCAGGTTTCAAGCCAGCCCTCCGGACTGAAGGAAACCCAGGTGTTCTCGGGAAAAAGGGTTTCGCACAGGAATACAGGTTGTGCCAGGATTCCGCCCGAGACGGTCCCGTTTCCGCGAAGGTGAAGGTAGCCTTTGTACATAAGGCCGTTCACCCGGGCCACTTCTGCAAGCATTCCTATTGAATACGCATATTCGCTTTCCCTTTCGCGTCCTGTGTACCGGAATTTCGAATAGGATACCTCCCCGACTGTTATGTTCCGCTGCCAGGTGTGGCAGGATGGGCATAATAAAAGGAGACTGAAAAAAAACAGACATGATCGATACTGCATGCCGATTACCCCCTTAAAAGGGATATAACAACTATCCTGTTTACTTATTCAAAAGCCAGGCTGCGGCGGCCCATGAAACACACTCATTTCGGGGTATCCGAAGGTCTCCTGTATCACCTGTGCCATGCGCCGTTTGAGACTGTCCATGTCCACAGATACCGCGCCAGAGCTGTCGGAAGCAAGGAGTTTCTCCACCGATGTCACTCCTTTGTCGGTAATACCGCAGGGGACGATCCACCCGAAATGAGACAAGTCTGTGGTGATGTTGAGGGCGAAGCCGTGCATCGTGATGCCCCGGGCAATGCTGATGCCTATGGCGGCAATTTTCTCGTCGCCTGCCCAGATACCTACATTGTCCCGGTCGGCCCGGGACGGTATGTCCCATTCCTTGCGTAAAAAAGAGATGACGCTCTGTTCGATGCGTTCCACAAAAAGCCGAACCTTTCGCTGATGTTCGTACAGGTTACAGATGAAGTACCCTACCATCTGCCCCGGCCCGTGGTAGGTGACCTGGCCGCCGCGGTCGATCTCCACCACATCCACGCCTTTCGCGGCGAGTACCTCCCGGCTAAGAAGGATGTCTCCGCTGCCGCCGCGTTTGCCGAGGGTAATGACAGGAGGATGTTCGAGGAGCAGCAGGATGTCGGGAATCCTCTCCTCCCTCCTTTCACGGGCCAGGTTCATCTGCAGCGCAAGGGCTTCCCTGTACTCCATTCTGCCCAGAATATACACATGAAGCGGCGAATCCGGAACTATGATACCTGCCATGAACGTCAGCGGATGTCGTAACTCATCTTCAGTTTCTCCAGATAACCCGTCATGGTTTCATCATCTTCCTTTCCGTCTTTGGACATAATGATAGAGAACGCATAGCCGTTTTTATCGAGGGGGCCGTGGTCAAGGAACCGGGGGTGTATCGCCCCGATCTTCGTGTTGCCGTCGTCATCTATATACGGTTTTTCATTGAACGGATGCCGCTGTTCAACGACGTCCTCCCATTCATTGTGATACGCTTCAGGAAGCTCTGCGTCCGGCTTTATGAACCGGTAGGAAACAAAATAGTTGTTCGATGAGGGTTCCGAATAGATGATCTTTCGAACATCCCAGAGAACAGTATTGTCAAATTTGAAAAAATCAAAATTAAGGGTGAGAATGTCTTTTTTGGAAATTCTGAACAGGGATTCGTCAAAGCGGATATCGAACGCCGGCGCTGAAATGTCCATCTGTTTTTCTTCCTCAAAAGAAAACCTGTAATCGGCGAACACCGATGGAATAAGGTCCCTGTTCTGGAAGAACTCAACCCAGTCTTCGTTCTTTCCGCTGTAGGTAATGCTCACAAAGTCCACGATCTTTTTATGGTCGTATTCCCAATACACCTTGTCGGAGGAAGTATAGGCATTGAAAATGAAGATAACCCCCTTGGGAGTCGGCGTAGATATAAGGGTGAACACCCTGTCATTGTATTCCTGGAGCCAGTGGCTGAATTTCCAGTCGCGGCCGTAGGTATCGGTAAAGTCACTTGTCTCGAAGGGGTCGCCCAGGGAAAGGATCCTGGTTCCCGGATCATTGTCGTACAGGGAACGGGAAAACCTCACTCCTTTAAAAAAATAATCCATTGCCGTCCGGGGATTCGTATACAGATCCTGTAAAAGCATATCATCCGGCTTTTCTATCTCCACAAACCAGAGTCCGGCATCCTTATATATTTGCTGGTATCTGATAAAACCGTTATTGTCCATTGTCACCACTTCCGGCGACAGGTTTGTGTAAAACCATTTCTTGTCATTGCTGTCTTTCAGCAAAATCTGGGGAAACATGGTCTGCCGGGAACCGTACAGCGCCGGGAGTGATTCCTTGCCGTTGGGAAAGGTCTCCTCTTTGTATTCTTCAAACAGCCCGTTCATCCCGCGTTCATAGAAGGCGGTATATTTCTTCTGATGAAACTGGATATACTCCCGGTAAGGAACAGGAAGGGCCACGCCTTCATCGGCGAGGTTATAATCATAATCGACGCGGTGTTTGTCAGCCATGAGAGTAAATCCGAACTGTCCCCTGAAATGGAAAAGCCCCTCAAGCCGCTGCACTTCGGCTACAGGGAGGGAATAGGAAAAGTCGTCCTTTTTGGCAAGCACGATACCGATCACCTTTCCCTCAGGAGTAAGGAGCGGCCCCCCGCTGTTACCCGGGTTAGTGAGGGATGAACACTTAAGGATGTTCCACTCGCCGTTTTCACTCTCGGGAACCTGATCAAGGAGCATGCCGTCTCTGAGTACAATCCCCTCTCCGTAGGCGTTGCCGGCAGTATACACCCTGGTATTGAGGGCGTAATTCATTTCCAGGGGAAGCCAGCTGTCAAACACCTTGTCCTTTACGGTAAACACCACATAGTCTTTATGGTTGTTTACGGAAACGATGGTATCCAGCTCATAGACGAACTCTTCCTTGTTGCCTGCTCCGTCTATTTTTGTTTCCCGTATGAATCGCTGTGTGTACAGCATGGAATCACTCTGCAGATCAAGGACATGATTCGCGGTTATAAGCTCGGTAGGCGATATGGCAAAAGCGGTCCCCAGGGACTCGTAATCGTCGTTTCGGTAATTAATATCGACCAGGTCCCAGGGAAGGTCCTTCTCGTAGGTGATCGTTGTTTCGGCCGGTTTCTTCACCACGACTTCAAAACAGGATTTCTTGATCGTGAGAATCCCGTCAAGCGTAGACAGGTCCGTTGTGGCCGTACCCGCCCCGGAAACACAACTCAGCATGAACAGCGCTGCTCCTGCAAGTAGAAAGGTCAGTCTTGTTTTTTTCATATTTCACACATCCTTTTTGTTGTTGTACACAAGAAGCCTAATGGTACCGTTAGTTTTCCTGAATTTCAAGGTTTTTTACTTGTGCAGGCAAATCCCCATACAGAGCGCGTACAGCCGGTTGACAACCCGTGCAAGTTCTCCTATATTCCATTTCAACAGTGAAACAGCAAAAAAATATTCAGTAAAAAAAGTATCCGGGTACCTTGCGGGCCCGGTTTCCTACTTTCAAATCCCCTGGAGCACACACAATGCCGATACACCCCGACGAATACATGGACCGGAAAACCTTCGACGAAATTCTGTCCTTTTCAAAAGACAAGGAAACCCCATTTATAGTAGTCGATACGTCAACAATCATGCGCAAGCTGGATGAACTGGAATCCCTCTTTCCCTATGCAAAGGTGTACTACGCCGTAAAGGCCAATCCCGCGGTGGAAATACTTTCATTGATGAAAAACAGAAACATTAATTTTGACATAGCCTCGATTTACGAACTGGACCGGGTCCTGTCTCTGGGCATTGCTCCAGAGAGGATTTGTTTCGGCAATACCATAAAGAAAAGCAAGGATGTCCGGTATTTCTATGACAAGGGCGTCCGCCTTTTTGCTACCGATTCGGAAGCGGATATCCGCAGCATCGCCAAGGCCGCGCCCGGTTCCAGGGTGTTTGTCCGGATATTGACCGAGGGTACCTACACAGCCGACTGGCCCCTGTCCAGGAAATTCGGCTGCCAGTCCGACATGGCCATGGACCTGATCATTCTGGCAAAAGACCTTGGATTGGATCCCTACGGTATTTCATTCCATGTAGGCTCCCAGCAGCGGGACATCGGCGCCTGGGACGCTGCAATAGGTAAAGTAAAGGTTATTTTCGAGCGGCTCATGGAAGAAGACAGGATAGAGCTCAAGATGATCAACCTCGGCGGAGGATTCCCCGCGAATTACCTGGCAAAGACAAACGAACTTGATCTGTATGCTCAGGAAATAACCCGTTTTCTTAATGAGAGTTTCGGCGACAATCTGCCGGAGATCATTCTTGAACCGGGCCGTTCCCTGGTGGGTGACGCCGGAGTACTGGTCAGCGAAGTGGTGCTGATCGCGCGGAAATCCAGGACCGCCCTCAACCGTTGGGTGTATACAGACGTGGGCAAGTTCACCGGTCTGATCGAGACCCTGGACGAGGCTATAAAATACCCGATTTATTCAGGCAGGACCGGCGAGGTGGAAGAAGCGATTATCGCGGGGCCCACCTGCGACAGCATGGATATTATGTATGAAAACAGCAAATACCCTCTGCCCTTGAACCTTGCCATCAGCGACCGGCTGTACTGGTTGTCCACCGGCGCGTATACCAGCACCTACAGTTCCATCGAGTTCAACGGCTTTCCGCCTCTTAAAACCTATTTTTTATGACAGAACACACGGGGCATCAGAGCCCCCCGCGACAAGGGCTGACAGCGGAAGATCGGCAGGCGCAAGCTCGTAACGGTCAAGTTCTCCGGGAAGCACCCATACAGATTGGTCATGCACATGAAGGGTCAGATCCCGGCTTGCTGCCTCGGCGAGAATGCCGATGAGGGTGAGGTCTCCGAAATCGTAGGAATGGTCATATTCCGTCAGGACCCGGAGCGCTTTTACCGGTAAAAGAAACTCCTCGCGGATCTCCCGGACAAGAGCGTCCAGGGGGTCTTCCCCGTCCTCAATTTTACCGCCGGGAAACTCCCAAAACCCGGCGAGTTTCTGTCCCGGCGACCTCCGGGCGATCAGGACGCGGCCGTCATGACGGATGACCCCCGCAGCAACCCTAACCCTCATATACGCCGACCCCCTGCCTGAGCACGGTAACTTCCTCTCCGGTAAGGTCCAGGACCGTCGACATGATCCGCGGATGTTCCTCCCCCGGGTCCAGAACCATGGAAACCCCGGGAATTTCCTCGATTTCCCAGCCCATGTCGAACATAAGCTCTTCATCAAAGGCGTTACCCGCAAGCCGTTCATCCATCATTGAGCGTTTGGCGGTAATGGAATACAGGGGCAGCCCGAGAGCGTCCACCAGACGCAGAGGGACCGGATTGTCGGGAATCCGCACCCCGATCTCTTTCCGTTTCATCTGAATGATTTTCTCTATGCGGGTAAGGCTGGGGAGGACAAACACGAAAGGCCCCGGCGTCAGGCGTTTTATGGTCCTGAAATGGGACGTACTTAAGGAAGCAAGGTCACTGATCTGATGAATCCCGGAACAGATGAGGGTGAAGTGATGCTCATCATGATCGTCCTTCAGTTTCTTCAAGCGCTCAATGCCGGTTTTTGACTGAATGGAACAACCGATACTCCAGCTTGAATCTGTCGGAAATGCCACAAGCCCTCCTTCCTGCAGAAGGGTAACCGCCCGGACGATTATCCGGTCGTCTATATTGTGGGCGAAGATGTATTCAATCATGGCGGTAAAACTCCTGGGCAGCGCCTTGAAACAAGGACGGTAGTGTATCTTAATACAATTCAAGTGTGGACACAACGAGAAAAGAACCTTACCTTTGGCCTATGGACATACGCGTTGATTTACACACCCATACCATCATGAGTTCCTGCGGTATCCATTCCGCCCTGGAAATGATAAGCGCGGCAAAAGAAAAGGGCCTTGAGGCAATCGCCGTTACCGACCACGGCCCCCTTTTGGGCGGCCGCCTGCCGAGCACTTTTTTTGACCGGTTTGAAAACCCCATTCCCGGTATACGCCTTTTAAAGGGCGTAGAACTGAACCTGGAACACGAAGGCACCGGGGTGGATATCCCCCCACAATTCATTCCCTACTGCGACATCCTCATCCTGGGGCTCCACGAAACGGTGCCCTCCGGAAAGGATAGAACATACTACACAGAGAGACTTCTGGCAGCCATCGAGGCCAACTCTTTCATTGACGGCATTACCCACCCGAACAGTTATTCGTACCCTGTGGACTACCCTGTTTTGGCCCGGGCCGCAAAAGCGGCAGGCGTGGCTTTGGAACTGAACAACTCAAAAGTCCGGTACAAACGGGTGCACGACAGTGAGACCAGGGCTCTGATCCGGGCCTGCATAGACTCAGGCTGCCCTGTCATGGTGAACTCGGACAGCCATACGGTGAATGAGCTGGGTGACCTTTCACATATCCTGGCCCTGATACAGGAAGAAGGGCTTCCCGAACACCAGATTGTCAACCGCAGCCTGGGATCGACCCTCGAATGGCTTGACCGCCGGAAAAAGTTCAAGAAAGAAACTAATTAAAGCAGCAGAATTCCCACCCGGTATTGTTAAAACGTACATAACATAATTTAAAAGGATGTACACCAATGACATCTCATTCACCGCGCCTTGTTTCGACGGTATGCGCCGTTGTCTGTTTTTTCGCTTTCCTGCCCCTGTACGGGTTGGACCTCACGGTAACAGTCATAGACAAGGACCTGGACATACCCATGGAAGGGGTCATGCTGAGCAGCCCGGAGCTGAGCGAACCGGTGTATACCGACATAAACGGGACTGTGGTACTCACCCTGCCTGACAGCCTTGACCGTCTGGTACTCCTGGCACAGTTGATCGGTTACGAACCGCGGAAAATCCTTATCCGGGATTTCCACAACCCCGTTCTTATCGAGTTAATAATGGAAGGGGTCCTGGAAGGGGAAGAGCTGGTCATCATAGACAAGGCCATGGGTGAGACTGACGAGGAAGTCGGCACCTCAACCGTGATGGGAAAGGAAACAATACAAAGCGCTTCAAAAATGGGAATAATTGAAGATGTCATGACATCGGTTGCCATGCTCCCTGGGGTGAGTTTCAGCGGGACTTTTGAGAACAGTCTGTCTGTCCGCGGAGGGGCCCCGGGGGAACTTTCGGTGCTCCAGGACGGATTCGTCGTGAAATTCCCGTTTCACTGGGGCGGCGGAGTCTCCATATTCAATCCGAATATTGTCGAATCGGTAAAGTTTTCACCGGGGGTATTCTCGCCGAAATACGGCGACGCAGGCTCCGGAGTCCTTGAGGTGCATACCATAACACCGGACCGGGGGTTTCGTTACTCAGCGGTCGCCGCACTGGGTACTGCCGAAGGTTTTGTGGAAGCGCCCCTGGGCAACTCTGGCGGAGTATTCGGCGGGTTCAGATTCACCAACTACGACCTGTCCTTCCAGATGACCAGGGACATCATGGAGGAGCAGGGAATCACGTTTTCCCGCATTCCGTATATTTACGACATTTACTTTAAAAGCTTCGTCCGGCCTGTCGAATCCCTGGAATGGTATGTAAACGGATTCGCCGGGAATGACGGTGTGGGAACAGAAGTCACCGACGAAATGCTTGAGAAAGCCGGGGACAATATTGCCACTGATTTTGAATTGTCCTATTTCAACACAGACTGGTTCCTAAACTCCGGTGTACGGTATATGCCTAACGAAAAAGTCCTGCTCCACGTCCTCGGCGGGTATGAATACTGGCTCCATACGGTAGAAGGGAAAGAGCGGGAGTTCGGCACCGGCGTATACTCGGATTTGTTCAAGGAATACCTGCATCCGGAAAGCGATACATTTACCGTCGACTTCGACACCCATTTCTCCGAGGATTCCGTCACCCAGGGCATTCAGGGAAGGATAGACTGCGACTATGCGGTGAACGATTCGGTAATCTGGCAAAACGGAGCCGGTTCGTTTTTTGACCTTACTACCAGCAGGATCGACGGCACCTACTACTTCGATGATTTCAGCGGCGAGCAGATTGTCTACCGCAAAGCGGAGTTCTCTACAAAAGCGGACAAACTTTCGGTATTGAAAACCTTCGGATACAGCAATCTGAATTGGCATTCCCGCGACAGAAAACTGAACATGGACGGCGGTGTCCGCCTTGACTGGGGGTACTCCCGGGACGCACATGCAACAACGGTGAGCACAGTTCCCTTCGCAAGCCCCCGCATAAACGCTACATATACTCCCGGCGGCACAAACCGGATCCTCCTGCACCAGACCTTCAGTATGGGAGCAGGAATATTCGCGCACATGCCGCCGTTCATGGCGGGAACGGACGAACCGGCCGGAAAGACATATCAGCTGCCCATGGCAAAAACATGTATGGCCATTGCCGGGTGGGAAACGGCATTACCGGCGGACATGCGGTTCAGGCTCGAAGGTTATTACAAGTATATTTTCGACAGGAGTTACATGACAGGATATGTCGATGAAACCACGGGAATCCAGTCAATGGACATACACCACGACGGTATCGGCCATGCGGCCGGATTCGATCTGCTTCTTGACAGAAAGATCTCCCGCCATATAGACGGTTTGCTCAGTTATTCCTTTATATGGGCACGGTACAGGAACCCCGCAGCCTCACAGAACGGCATAGGCAGTGAGCCGGGAAGCGGTGAATCCACGGGAGACTGGTACTACCCGGCATTCCACCGCTACCATACAGTCAATCTGCTCGTGAACATAAAACCATCGAACCGTATCACGTTTACGACAAAGCTTGCATTCGCGACGGGAACGCCGAAACCCGTATTCGGAGACTGGTACATGTATCCTGCCGAAATACTCAATGATGACGGATCGACAACCCTTGCAGAAATGTACACCAGCGAGCAGATCTACAGCGACTCAAAAAGGCGGACGATTTCACTGCCTCTCGATCTCAAGCTGTCGTTTCACAACTACGGTGAAGATTCAAAGGTGCAGTGGGAATTTTACGCAGCAGTACAGGATATACTCTCTCCCGTAATCGCGAAAATGCAGCAGAAAGATTCCCAGCACCCGGATAGATACGGAGGAGGCAGCACTGCCGATCCGGGTCCCGGATTCAGTTTCATTATTCCCAGTTTCGGACTCAAATTGAGTTATTAGTCAGCAAACGATTCAAAGGAAACTCATAAAAAAACCGGAATACATGAAAATATCTGAGCAGTACAGCGGTATTTCATAAGGATATAAAGTGACACCTTCTTGCCCGCGTGGTGTTCAACACGATGTACGATGAACGTATACTAAAAAAGGATTATTCGAATTGATATGAACATTAAGAAACTGACAGCAGTAATTTTCGCCCTTGTATGTCTTTCGGTACGTTTTTTCGCGATCGACTTGAAAATACAGGTAATGGACAGGGATCTGGAGATCCCCCTCGAAGGCGTTCTCTTGAGCGTTACTGAATCCGGGACACAGATATTCACCGATGCATCTGGTACCGCGGTGATGGCCATAGCCGACGGGACAGACAGGGTGGTACTTGTAGCCCAGCTCATCGGTTACGAACCAAGAAAAATACTCATCAGGGATTTTTCAAAACCCGTAACCATCGAACTGTTGATGGAAGGCATTCTCGAAGGGGAGGAGCTTGTCGTCATTGAAAAAGCCATCGGAGAAACCGACGAGGAAGTCGGCACATCCACCGTCATCGAGAAAGAGGTAATCCAGAGCGCCTCCAAAATGGGCCTGATAGAAGATGTAATGAGCTCGGTAGCCATGCTCCCGGGTGTCAGCTTCGGCGGCATGTTCAACAGTTATCTGTCGGTCCGTGGCGGAGCCCCCGGGGAAATGACGGCCGTCCAGGACGGATTCGTGGTCAAATACCCCTACCACTGGGGCGGCGGGTTTTCCATCTTCAACCCTAACATGGTGGAATCGGTCAAGTTTTCCCCGGGTGTCTTTACGGCCAAACACGGCGATGCCGGTTCCGGTCTTCTGGAAATAAACACCATAAGCCCCCAGGCCCACAGCGGTTACGAAAACCTGGGAGACGGCCTTTCCTGGTCGGTGGTCTCGTCCCTAAGTACAGAGGAAGCCTTTGTGGAAATGCCGGTAGGGACAAAAGCCGGTATGTTCGCCGGATTCCGGCTGACCAGCTACGACCTGTCCTTTGAGCTTTCACGGTCGGAAATGGAAAAACAGGGAACGACTTTTTCCCGGATACCCTACATTTACGACGCCTATTTCAAGACCGTGTACCGGCCTCATGACGGATTCGAATGGTATGTCAACGCCTTCGCCGGCAACGACGGCATAGGCATCGAAGTGACCGATGAGGTCCTGGAAAATACCAATGGTATCGTCAATGATTTTGACTTCAAGTTCTACAATACCGACGCCTTCGTAAACACCGGTGTCAAAATAATGGCCGGCGAGCGGCTCCTCATCAACCTGTTGGGGGGGTATGAATACTGGCTCGCTTCCATCGACGGCGAAATGAGGGAATTCGGCACACGGGAATATTCGGATGAGTTCATCGACACCTTCGGTGCAAGCTTTGGCCTTTCTGACGGCGACACTTTCACGGTGGACATGGAAAGCGCCTTTATCAACGACATACTGAACCAGGGGGCCCAGGGACGGTTTGATACCGACTTTGCCATAAACGATTCCCTTGTCTGGCAGAACGGGACAGGCGCCTACTACGACCTTACCACTGTAGAAAACCGGGGGAACTATTTTTTCACCGATTACAGCGATGGCGTTCCGGAATTGGTAAAGGCAAGCTACGACACAAAAGCAGATGAAACGTCGGTCCTTAAATCCTTTGCCTATACCAACCTGTCATGGAAACTCCTTGACGAGGCCATGGAGGTCAACGCCGGCGCCCGGGCAGACCACGGGTACATCTGGGCAAAGGATTTTGAAGTCAATACCTACCCTATCGCCAGTCCGAGACTCAGTCTCCGGTATACCCTGCCGGGAGAAGGCGGCTTCCTTAAAAAACAGACCTTCAGTCTGGGATCGGGTATTTTTTCCAAGGTTCCTTTCGACGCCCTGGGAGCTACAAAGGAAATGGGCCTTGAGAGTTTCGACATTACCATGCCCAAGTCCCTGATGACCGTCGCCGGATGGGAAACCGAGCTCCCGTCGAACCTCCGTTTCAGGATCGAAGGTTACTACAAATATCTGTACGACCGGTTTTATTACGCCGCCCGTATCGACGACGCGACCGGAAACCAGGAGCTCATCATAAAAAACGACGGCATCGGCCACGCTGCGGGTTTTGACTTCCTTATCGACCGCAAAACCTCCCGTTACTGGGACGGTATGCTGTCCTACTCGTTCATCTGGGCCCGGTACAAAGACCCGCTGCCGGAAGGCAACGGAATAATCACCACAACGGGAGACGGTACCGGCGGCTGGTACTTTCCGGACTTTCACCGGTTCCACACCCTGAATTTCCTTCTGAACCTGAAGCCCACAAACTGGATGACCTTTACCACCAAGCTGGCCTTCGCCACGGGGACTCCGAAAAGGGTATCCGGAGAAAAGACAATGTACCCCGCAGTCATAACCGACGGAAGCGGCACGGATACCGTCACCGAACGGTATACCAGGGAAATGATCTACAGCGACAGCGAGCGGACCTATTTCTCGCTGCCCCTGGACTTCAAGCTGTCCTTCCACAATTACTACAAACAGTCCAAGGTACAGTGGGAGTTTTACGTCGCCGTTGAGGACGTGCTGTCGTCATTCCTTGCCAAAATGGCCCCTGAAGATTCAATCCAGACCGACCCTTACACCGGCGAGGACACCAACGCGCCAAGCGCTGATTTCAGCTTTATCATTCCCAGCTTCGGCATGAAGCTCAGTTATTAGGAAGAACAACATGAAACAGAAACTGATCATACTGGTAGTAGCCCTTACCACCGCGGTGTCCTGTGCGACCCGTGAAAAAACCGGCCCCGTTGACTACAGGCTGTATGCAGGCGGGGAACTGACAATCACCGTTGCCAGGGACGGCAAGACCGTCATGACATCCACCCTCCTGCCTGGACTTGAGATCATCGGCGAGACAGACAGGTCCAATCCGCGGACCTTTTCCGTCACCTCGGTGAACATGTTCGGCAACTGGCCAAACGGCTGGACCCACTGCCGCTACGAGGCCTCCGGAACTTACACCTTTGTCGAAAGCGGAAACGGCTTATGGGTCAACGTAACGGCCCCCCTGGAATTGTGGGAAATAGAAAAGGGCGAAATCCGCTATTTCGACACCTATTTCCGGGGAGACAACGGCCTTCACAAGGCCCGCCAGCGCGTGGACCGGATGAAAGAACTGGCGCGTTTTTTAAAGACCGACAGGCATTTTCCGAAGGTGAGCGGCAGCATGAAGAAAAAGACTGCCTACGGCGACGGGTTCATAAATGTCCAGGGAGCATTTCTGTTCCCTGAGTACTACAACCGGAAGGATGTCAGCGATATCGGCTGCCTTGAGCGGGGCGAAACCTGGGACTCAGGCTATACCGAAAAGGAATTTCCCGAACATTTGCATGATTTACGCAATTCAGGCAGCCTGTGGAGGGACTTTGAAGAAGCCCCGCAGATGCTTCTGTCATTATATAACCTGGCCTTTGTCGCCAATGAATACATAGAAAAATTCCAACTTTACAGGAGATAATCATGAGTTTACAGGATCTTTTCAGCCTTGGAGGATGGGCAATGTGGCCCCTTCTCGTATTTTCCATCACCACCGTTGCCATTGTTCTTGAGCGCTGCATCTACTTCTTCATCCACGATCTGAAAACCGATACCATCGCCGCCCAGATTCTGGAGAAGATTGATTCCGGAAACACTGGCAGCGCTGTCGCCCTGTGCCAGACGGCTAAAAAACAGTCCGTCGCACCCCTGGTGTTCCTTTCGGGACTCAAGCTGTATGAGCTGGGCGAACACCGGATGGAAAAGGCCATGGAGACCGAGGCTTCGGAACAGATCAACAGAATGGAAACCGGCTTTGACCTGCTCATTGCCATCGGTTCCATTGCTCCCATCACCGGATTTCTTGGGACTGTTTCGGGAATGATCGGCGCCTTCCAGTCCATCGCGAATGCGGCGGAGGTCAACGCCCAATTGGTAGCGGGAGGCATTTTCGAGGCCCTCATCACCACAGCCTTCGGACTTTCCATCGCCATTGTAGCCATCACGGCCTACAACATATTCGCCCATGTTACAGAGAAGTTTTCTGCGCGCATAGAGGAAACAGGGTCGCGGATCATCACCCAGGTATTGGTAACAGAACAGCGCGGAACCTTTGCGCGGTAAAACCGCCCGGGAAGAGTCCAGGGGAGAGAAACACGGGTTATGAACATACGTAAAACACGCAAAAAACGCATCGATATCGCCGACTCAGGGGCCTTGAGCGATCTGGCCTTCCTGCTGATCGTGTTTTTCATCGTCATCGCGGTATTCAACATCAACAAAGGCTTCATTCTGGAACTGCCCAAAAAGGACTCCCAGAAAATTGTGAACATAGACGACATCATGAAAGTCTGGATAGCCGCCGACGGAAGCATTTCGGCAAACGGAGAAAGTCTGGACATGGAGGAACTTGAGCGCCGGACAAAGGACATGATAGCCCTGCGGCCCAATGCGACCTTCCTGTTGCACATACATCCCGATGCCGAATACCAGGACGTGGTGGACATCATCGACATGGTACGGCTGACAGAAGTGGAGAACTTTTCCTTTGCCATGAAAGACGGAGGTGCTCAGCAATGAACCTGACAAAAAAGGCGCGCAGGAAACCCATTATCCCCATCAACTCCATGTCGGATATCGCATTCCTCCTTCTCATATTCATCATGCTTATTTCCCTGATAAACTACCGGAAGGAAATAAAAATTGAATACCCGGAAGCGGTGATGCAGGAGTCGGTCAACGCCGACGCAAACCTTGAATTGTGGATCACAAGGGACGGGGACATTTTTCATGAAGGCGCTCTCATAACGGCAAGAACGGCGGAAGGAATCATTGCCGGCGAAATTGCAGAAAATCCGTCCTTGCGGATACACATCCTCGCGGACCGGCACACACCCTACCGCCATATCAACACCATCATGGAAACCCTGCAGATCCTGCAGCACAGGGTTGTATCCCTTGTCGTCAAGGAGAATGTATAATGGAAACCATCATGAAACAGCCTCTGCCGCCCCGTGTGGGCACTGGCAATCGATCGGTTCCCCCGTGGAGCAGGACCCTGGTATACGGCGCCGCCGCCGCGGTCCATGTCATACTACTGTTAACCCTCACCTTCAAGACGGTACCGGCAGAGGACAGGATAGACCATAGCATTTTCAAGGTGGTGGACATAACAGAGCTTGCCCCGGTGAAGGAGCAGGAAGATAAACCTGTAGAAAAGACGCCGCCCAAGCGGGAAGAAGTGATTGAAGTCGACCCTCAGGAAGGGGTGGTAGAGGACGTGAAAGTGACCGACAAGACCGTCATGGAAGCCGATGCACCCATTGAATACCTTCCCCAGCATAAAATCAGCAGACCTCCGGGCATCCCCACCGACCGCATCCGGGAAAATATCATCTACCCGGCCCTGGCAAACAAACAAAAGATAGAAGGGGTCGTGTATCTGATGCTGTATATCGACAGTACGGGGCGTATCCGCGATATCGAGGTATTGAAAGACCCGGGCTACGGCCTGGCCCAGGCGGCCGTGGCGGCCTTTGAAGGCATTACCTGCACCCCTGCCATGGCCAACGAAACGCCGGTAGCCGTACGCTTTCGCTATCCGATCCGGTTCAGTCTCGAATAACCAGTTCCTCGGTCAGATCAATCCCCGCTTTTTCCCATATCTGGCCGACGGGACAGGATTTCAGGACCTTCTCGAAACATTTTTCCAGCTTTACACGGTCCTCGCCGGAGCTGACCCGGGCAGTGGCCCTGGCCTTGCAGATGGTGCCCATGGGGCTGTCCTTCTCGGCATCAATCTCCACCTCGAAGTCCGTATAGCTTACCCCGGAATTCTTTGCCACAATGCCCCATATGGTGGTCAGACACCCCGCGAGGGAAAGGGCCGTCAATTCCAGGGCGCTCGGCGCGGTGTCTTCACCGCCGAACTCCTGGCCAACATCGCTCAACACTTCGTGTCCCCTGTCATCGGTGAGGACCGACCGTAAACTGCCGTTTATAAGTTTTCCGTATGCTTTCATGGATTGAAAGATAAACCACAACCCGTCATCGGGGCAAGGTATTTTTATACGTGAATAAAGCAAGAGTTTCACGGTAGATATCCACAGGAAATTCATACACACAAAGCATACTGACGGCCTTTAGGACGTCTGCGGCCGGAAAAAAAGGAGCCTTTGGCATGCCGGAACTCACTCTTATTGGAAAAGGAATGACCGCGGAAATTTTCTCTCTGGAGAACGACCGGATCCTGAAACTGTATTACCCCCATTTCGATGAAGGCATGGCCCTCCATGAAGCCCGGATCGCCGAAGCAATCAACGGTCTGGGAGCAGCGCCGCAGTTCCATGGGATTCAGAAGTCCGGCGGACGGACCGGTCTGGTATATGAACGGATATCCGGTTATGAGTTGATGGCCAACTTCAAAAAACCCTTCGCGCCCCTTAAAAAATTCATCAAAAACATGGCGAGGGAACAGTACCGGATCAATTCCATCGCAGCACCGAAAAAACTCATCTCCCAGAGAGAACGCCTGGGAGACATGATAGGTCTTTCGAAGGAACAGTTAGGCGGTTATTATGAGAAAGTAATCGCACGACTAGAGGGTCTCGATTCACAAGCCTTCCTGTGCCACGGTGACTACCATCCCGGGAACATCATGGTCCGCGGCGGAGAATACATTGCCATCGACTGGATGAACGCCTACGCGGGAAACCCCTTGAGCGACGCGGCCAGAACCTGGCTTATGTTTGCATCACCCTATCTGCCGGAGGGTATCCCGGCGCCCCTGAAAATCCTGCTGAAATGCCTCAAGCCGGCAATGGCCCGGGTCTTCCGAAACGAGTATCTGGGGCTTTCCGGTAAACGCAAGGGTGATTTTTGCCAATGGATTCCGGTAATGGCCGCGGCGCGGCTTGTGGAACAGATTCCCGGGGAACAGCAATGGCTTATGTCCCTTGTCCGCGGCAATCTGTAAAACCAGGATACAGCCTAGCGGAAAAAGAGCTCGTCCCGGCGGGGCCCGACGGAGATACAGGAAATGCGGGTCTCTATGCGGTCCTCGATGAATTCCACATACGACCGGGCCCGCGGAGGAAGCTCATCGAAGGACCGGACATCCCCCAGATCTTCCTTCCAGCCTGGCAGCGTCTCGTAGACCGGCTCGGCCTCAAGAAGGGCCGGATACACAGGGAAATCGCCTGTCACCTGATTGCCGATCCGGTAGGCGGTGCACACCTTCAGTTCTTCCAGACCGCTCAATACATCAAGGCAGGTCATGACCGCTTCGTCGGCGCCCTGAAGCCTGCAGCCGTAACGGGTGGCTACCGTATCGAACCAGCCGATCCTTCTGGGCCGTCCGGTCTTGGCGCCGTATTCCTTACCGGTTTCACGGATGCGGTCGGCCACCTCTCCCGACAGTTCGGTAACAAAGGCGCCGTCTCCTACACAGGTAGAGTAGGCCTTGGTGATACCGGTGATGGTTGATACCGCAGACGGCTTGACTGGCACCGAGGCGCAGGCGTATCCCGCCAGGACCGAGGACGAGGTGGTATAGGGATAGATCCCGTGGGAAATGTCCCTCAAGGCCCCAAGCTGGGCTTCCAGCAGGACCGTTTGGCCCTTGGCGACGGCACCGGACACCGCCGCGCCGGCATCGCCTATGTAAGGAATGATCTTTTCTCCGTATTCCACGAGCCAGTCATATATTTCCCCTGCATCGAGGGATGCAATGCCGTAGGAGGCCAGGAGAAAATTCTTGTAGTCGACCACATCTCTGACGTGATCCCGCAGGTAGTCCGGATACAAAAGCTCACCGGTCTGGATGCCTTTTTTCAGGAATTTATCGCCGTATCCGGGAGCGATCCCGGAAAGGGTGGATCCGTATTTCTTGTCGCCCAGACGTTCTTCCTCGGCTTTTTCCTGAAGGACATGATAGGGCAGAGTCAGAATAGCCCGGTCGGATATGAGAAGCTTGAATGATCCGACCTTTTCGCCGATACCCGTCATTTCTTCAAACAGCTCTTTCGGGTTGAGTACGGCGCCGGAGGCGATTACATTCTGTACCTCCGGGTAGCATACTCCCGAAGGCAGACTGTGGAAGGCGAAGTCCCCTTTTTCGTTCTTGACCGTATGTCCGGCATTGCTGCCGCCCTGAAAACGTACCACCATATCTGATTCGGCGGCGTAATAATCGACCATTCGGCCCTTCCCCTCGTCGCCCCAGTTAAGTCCTACAACCGCATGAACCATTTACGCTCCTCCTTGTAACCTGCCTGCCGTCTGTGAAGGCACAGTCCGACATCATACACGACTGCCACGATAAAGTATATTTGCACACAGCAAAAAAAACCACCCTCTTAAAAACACCGTGAGTCCTGTCATATTTAGAGAGCAGCTTGAAACCACTTGTAGTCCGCTCACGCCTTTACTACACTTATTCCATGAGCAAACCCCGTACTTTCCGGCTCAGCGGCCTGATCCTCACGTTCATTGCAGTAACCGTGTTTCTTTCCCTCGCCGCGAACGGCGTGCTTCTTACCATGACCGAGATGCGCGCATTCGCCGCGGAATCCCGGAAACTCAAACAGGACTACATTGAACAGAAAAAGGCCTTTTTAAAGGAAGAAGTGGACAGTGTCCTTGCGTATATCAATGGTAAAAGGTCCTACGCGGAAGCTATTGCCCGGGCAAACATCAAAGCAAGGGTACAGGAAGCGGCGGACATCGCAGGGCAGCTTTCCGTCCATTACAAAGACCGTTTTGACAAGGCCCGGGTAAGGGAAATAGTGAGGGAAACCCTGCGGAGTATACGCTTCTTCAACGGCCGGGGCTATTATTTTGCCTTTGACCGCACCCTGACCGAACAGCTGTTCCCCCTTAATCCTTCCCTGGAAGGGAAAAACATGGCGGAGGTCCGGGACTCGAACGGTCAGCCCGTCGTTCCCGATCTTTTGGCGATCGCCGAAACCAGGGGAGAGGGCTTTTACGAGTACACCTGGCCCATGCCCGGCGACATGAGCACCTTTCATAAGAAAATTGCTTACGTAAAAATGATCCCCAGTATCGACTGGATTGTCGGCGTAGGAGAATACCCGGAGTCTGTGGAAAACGATATGAAGAAAGAAATACTCGAGGATCTGTCTTCCATCAGGATAAAGGATGCGGGGTACATATTCGGTGGAACCTATGACGGGGTGAGCCTCTTGGGCCCGGAGAAAGGGAACAACATGTTTGAGCTAAGGGATTCCCAGGGGAAGAAAATCGTACAGGAATTAATCGCCGCGGCCCGCAAGGGCGGCGGTTTTGTGGAATATGTCATGCCCGGATTCGAAGGCGCCCGGCCCCAGCCGAAAATCAGCTACGCGGCGCCGGTAGAGAACTGGGGATGGTACCTGGGATTCGGCGTGTACGTTCATGAAATAGACAACGAAATTGCCGCGGCCAGAGAACGTCTTCAGAAAACCATATCCATGCGCATCATGACCCTCAGCGCGGTATATGCCGCCGTCCTGCTTTTGGCATTGTTCGCCATAGGATGGTTTTCCCTGCAATTCAAGAAAAGCTACCGGCTGTTTTACGCGTTCTTCCGTACCTCGGTGTTCGAAAACAAGATGCTGGATTTAAACAAGTTCCGCATCCATGAACTGCGGGAGATAGCGGAACTCACCAATAATATGGTAGAGCGCAAGCGGACCGTCGATGAGGCCCTGCTCCGAAGCCTGGAAGAGCGTTCCGCGCTCCTGAAGGAAGTCCACCACCGGGTGAAAAACAATTTCCAGGCGGTGGCAAGCCTGTTCAGCCTGCAGAAACACTCGACCGATAACCGGGAAATGCAGGATTTCCTGGATATAGCGAAAAACCGCATGTATACCATGGTGGAAGTCCATGAAATGCTGTACCAGGCCGAGGATTATTCAAGCATCAAACTTCAGGAATACCTGGACCACATAATGAAAAACCTGTACCAGAGCCTGAACCTGGACCGTTTGCCCATTACGGTGGATTTCAACGTAATGGACATCACCTTTTCCATTGAACGGGCCATTCCCCTGGGACTCATTCTGAACGAGCTGGTAACCAACAGCTGTAAACACGCCTTCCGTGACCGAGATCAAGGCCGTATCTCGGTAAAGCTGTTCACCGAAAACGGCGTTACGGTGCTGGATTACACCGATGACGGCAGGGGACTGCCTCCGTCAGCAGCAGGACCGGAACAGACCCAGGGCTTCGGGTTTCAGATCATCGAAATTCTGTCAAAGCAGCTTGAAGCGGACATGGAGATGTCCTCTCAGAAGGGGTTCCGGCTTCTTTTGCGGATTCCCGTAGAACGGAAAACCTAAGGTATCAGCCAGAATTTGGTTTCGTGGGCCTCTATCTTCACCCGGAGGTCCCCGGTGAATTCATGGGTATTTGCCCCTTGCCAGATATCGAACACGGTTTTTTCGGTGTCCAGGAAACCCAGTTCACCGGCAGAGAAGGAACACTCGGCAGGCGCTGATCCACGGTTGACCACTGCCATGGCGGTGCTGCCGTCATGAAGAGGTTTGCGGAACACGTCGCAGCCGTTTTTTGAAAGAATGCGCTTCCCGGGGACACCGAGAGGGTCCTGGTTGACGGCGATAACATGGGGATTTGTAAGGATGGCCTCTGTATCGGCGTCCATGGCGGTAATATCGCAGCCGATAAACAGGGGCGAACAGGTAATGGACCAGACGCTCATATGAGTGCGGTATTCAAAGGGGCTTAAGCCATTGCCTTCAATCTGCCCCTTGCCTTTGAGACCGACAACCAGCATGTCCAGGTCATTCCATCCCCCGGGACCGCCGTAACCGGCAATCCGGGCAGCCAGTTCTATATTGGTGTCGATACCCACACCGTAATAACCGATACCGCCCGGAGGCTGTACCCATATGTCCACCCAGCTGTCGAAAATGTCCCCCGACGAACGCCACATGCTTCCGCCGACGGTCTTTCCCCACAGGTGGGGACTGCGGGCGCCCCATTCACACAGGGAAAAAAGAATATCCCGACCGCAGGAAGCCAGGGCATTCCCCATCCGCCGGTAACGCTCTATGGCGCTTTTCTGGTCCCAGGGAGCGTTGCAGTAATCGTATTTCAAAAAATCAATGCCCCAGGATGCCCACAGGGCGGCGTCCTGTTCTTCATGTCCGTAACTGCCGGGATATCCCGCACAGGTCCGGTCCGCTGCGTCTGAATAGATACCCAGCTTGAGGCCTTTGCTGTGCACATAATCAGCAAGGGCCTTGATCCCCGACGGAAAACGGCCGGGATCGGGAACAAGGTTGCCCTGCGGGTCACGGCCGTCCTTAATGGTCCAGCAGTCGTCAATGACCACATAGGTATACCCAAGTTCCTTCATCCCTTTTTTTACGAGTGTGTCGGCAGTCCGCATTATCTTTTCTTCGTCTACTGCGGGACCGAACATGTTCCACGAATTCCACCCCATGGGCGGAGTTGCAGCCAGTTCTCTGTTCATACATACCTCCAGCTTATCCGAAAAGTGTACCGGGACACTGCCTGTTTACGGCCGTTTTTTCCGGGGACCGCTCTTGGGCCCCGGGTAGGTTTTCCCTTTGCCCTTATAGCCGCCGTAACTGCGGCCTCTTTCACCGCTCCGGCCTTTGCCGGGACCGGGATAACCGCCTCTTGGGCTTTTTCCACGGCGGACGGGGAATTCAGGCCGTATCGCCTGGCTGGGATCCAGGTTTATATTCTCATCGTTTCCGCCGCTTCCCGCAAGGGTCTTGAGGTATACACCAAGAAAACTCTGTATGAGGTCCTGCCGGGGAATCCCCGCAAGGCGTTCAACAAGCTCCTTTGCGTAGCCCTGATATTCCTCGGGTAATTCGGTGCCTTCTTCAATTTCCCTCACAAACTTGGCAAGACGGGACTTGAGTATATCGCCGGACCGCGGCACTTCAATTTTTTCGAAGGTCTGGCCGATCAGCTTTTCCAGACGGTGCAGCTGGCCGTGTTCCCTGGGCGCGACAATCGCAATGGATATGCCCTTTTTGCCCGCCCGTCCGGTCCTTCCGCTGCGGTGTATGTACCGTTCCCGTTCATCAGGCAGCTCGTAGTGGATAACATGGGTAAGGTCTTCCACATCAATACCCCGGGCAGCCACATCGGTGGCGACCAATACCTTGATAACCTGGTTACGGAAACGGTGCATTACGTATTCCCGCTGGACCTGGCTCAGGTCTCCGTGGAGGGCGTCGGCGGAAAAACCATGGGTTGCCATGGCGTTTGCCACTTCCTTGGTCTGGTCCTTGGTTCTGCAAAACACGATACCGTAGATATCGCTTTCCACGGCGACAATTCCCTCCAGGGCCTTTTCACGGTCCCGGTGCTGTACCAGTACGTATTTGTGTTCAATAGTGGATGCCGCCCTGTCCTCGCCCCTGCTTGTCTTGAACTCAACGGTGTTTTTCAGGTGAGACGCCACAATTTTGCGGATATCAGCCGGCATGGTGGCGGAAAACAGCCATACCCGGCGGTCATCGGGAGTTCCCTGAAGGATCTTTTCCATGTCATCCCGGAAACCAAGGGAGAGCATTTCGTCGGCTTCGTCCAATACCACGGTACTAATCGAGTCCATGCGGATGCTGCCCCTCTGCATGTGGTCGATCAAACGACCGGGGGTTGCAACCACGATCTGGGGACCGCGCTTTAAGCCCTGAACCTGGCTGCGAAAGGCGGCGCCGCCGTACACCGGCAGGATGTCCACCCCTTTCAGGAATGACGCGTATTTCGACAGCTCGGCGGCGACCTGATTGCACAGCTCACGGGTGGGGGTTACGACAAGGACCTGTATACCGTGTATTTCGGGATTCAGTCTCTGCAGAAGAGGAAGCCCGAAGGCGGCGGTTTTACCCGTTCCCGTGGGGGCCAGGGCGACAACATCGCCGGGATGTTCGAGGACCAGCGGGATAACGCCGGCCTGGACTTCGGTAGGGGTATCGAACCCCATTTTCTCAACAGCCTGCTTGAGGGCATCGATGAGAGGAAAATCAGAAAAATGTGACATAGTACTCCTGTACATTAACACTTTGGATTTACGAGATAAAGTCTTTTTGGATTTGTTCATGAATCGGATAAAGAAAACGTTGATCTCGGAATTAGTGGCATTATTATATCCTATAATCGCTTCTTATGGAATGGCCGGAACGGTAATAATGCCCCTTTCAATACACACCATGCCCTTGTATTTTTTCCGTCCCGCCGGGATAATGCCGTTCATGACGATCATGTACCGCACCAGCGGGTTTTGTATCCGCCATGGTGAAACCTGGGTGTTTACAGGACCCAGCGGCTGCGGAAAAACCACCCTCGCCCGCAGTATTGCATCTACCGCAGAAAACGCCACGTATATCGGGTTCGAAGCCCAGGAAGCCCTCCTGAACGAGGAACGGGAACGGGACGAGACAGACTTCATAAACCAGATAGATCCGGGAAGAAGTGTAGGAGACTATCTTCACGGTCTTCCCGGCCGGACGCCGGATTCAGTCACCCGCGCCCTTTCACTTTTTGGTCTTTGGGAATTGAAGGACCAGGGAATCAAATACCTGTCCACCGGAGAAATGAGGAAAGTGCTGCTTGCCGCGGCTGTCATAGAAGAGAAAGAAGTCCTTGTCCTGGATGATCCCTACACATCCCTGGACGAGCAGACCCGCCGGTATCTGTCACACACCTTTACTGACCTCAAGAATTCAGGAAAAACATTGGTATTCTTTGTGAACAGGCTATCAGAAATCCCGGACTACGCAACCCACGCAGCGCTTTTACACAACGGAACCGCCGTCCTGGCGGGAGATACCTCAGTCCTTCACAGCCCGTTATTCTCCCAGCTCTACCATTTGCATACCCGTATTCCCGATACTCTTCCCGGAATGAAGGGTTCCAAGGACCGCCTGGATCCGGAAAAGCCCCTTATATGCCTGTCGGACATACACGTGTCCTATCATGACAGGGACAGCGGGGTAAAAGAAGTTTTCAGGAATTTCTCCTTTCGGGTGATGGAGGGAGAGCACTGGAAAATCACAGGCCCGAACGGCGTTGGAAAAAGCACCCTCCTGTCCCTGATTACCGGCGATCATCCCCAGTGCTATGCCAATGACGTAAAGATATTCGGTATCTCAAGGGGAAGCGGGGAATCGATCTGGGACATCAAAAAGGATATAGGCATCGTGTCGTCGGCCCTGCAGTTCGATTACCGGGTACGCTCAAGCGTGACAGGCACAATCATCAGCGGTTTTTATGATTCCATCGGCATGTACACCCGCCACAGCCCCGGCCAGGAGGCCCTTGCCCGGGAATGGCTTGCGCTACTGGGAATGGAAAACCAGGCCTGCCTTCCCTTCCCCGGGCTGTCCTTCGGCCAGAAGCGGCTTGTACTCATTGCCCGGGCCATGGTCAAACAGCCCCGGTTATTAATCCTGGACGAGCCCTGCCAGGGCATTGATCCGGGAAACCGGGAACTGGTATTGCAACTCATTGACATCATCGCATCCAAGGGCGGAGCCACGGTACTGTATGTGACCCACCACCAGGAAGACCGGGTCCCATCCATCAAAAATCATCTGGCCCTTACCCGGGAGGTCTGTATCCGCTGACGGACCTGTACCCGGGAGATACATGCCCTTCAGGCGGTAATATAGTCGTGGGCTTCTTTGAGCATGGAAATAATGTCGATCCCCTGAGGACACTTGGGCATGCATTCGCCGCAGGCAACGCATGCATCACCCCGCTCTTCTTCCTTCAGCGCCCAATTATAGGCGCCGCGGCGTATCTGGGGGGACTGGTTGAAACCGACGGCATCGTTGTAAATCCTGAATACCTGGGGAATCTGTACACCGTTGGGACAGGGCATGCAGTATTCACAGGCGGTACAGGGCACGGGACGGAGGGTTTTGTACAATTCCTCGGCCCTGGGAAACAGGGCCTTTTCCGCGTCTGTCAGTTTTCCTATACCGGACCGGCCGGCAATGGCGATGTTTTCCTCTAACTGGGCAAGGGAACTCATGCCGCTCAACACAATGGCAACTTCCTTCTGGTCCCAGAGCCACTGAAGGGCCCATTCCACAGGAGTACGGGACGAACCGGCCCCTTCCCAGATGGCTCTGACCGGTCCGGGAGGATCTACCAGGCTTCCGCCCAACAGGGGTTCCATGATGACCACCCCTATGCCTTTGGAGGCGGCGTGATGAAGCCCGGCTGTCCCGGCCTGATTGTTCGTGTCCATGAAATTGTACTGTATCTGGCAGAAATCCCAGTCATCGGCCCAGTCGTCTATAATGTCGATAAAATCCTGGCCGGGACCGTGGAACGAAAAACCCTTATAGCGGATCTTCCCTTCTTTCTGTTTTTTCAAAAGCCACTGCTTCACGTTGAAGCCGTTCATTGTATCCCATTTGGTCTTGTCGATGGCGTGAATGAGATAGAAATCAACATGGTCGGTTTTGAGTTTTTCAAGCTGCTTATTGAATATGGTATCGAAATCCTCTTCTTTCTTGACCTCCCAGACCGGCATTTTTGTGGCCAAAGAGAAGCGGTCCCTGTGGCGGGAGCACAAAAGATCGCCGACAATGGTCTCACTCATGCCGTTGTGGTAGGGATAGGCAGTATCAAAATAGTTGATGCCGGCGTCAAGGGCCTGTTCAAACATGCGTTCCACCTGGGGCAGATCGATTACCATGGCATCATCCTGTTTTTTCATGGGAAAACGCATGCACCCGAACCCCAGGGCCGAGTATGACCCTTCTACCCTGGAACCGATTTTCCTGTATTTCATTGATAAGCCCCCTCATGTCTGTGTACGGATGTTTCGAAAGCGCGTTCGATACCAGTATACGTGCAAAACCCCGGCGCTGTAAACCCGCGCCTGTTTTGGACCGGGTTATCCGCATCCCCTACAGGCCCTGGCCCCTGCGCCGTTGTTCCAGAATGGCCAGCAAGCCTTCCCTCTCTCCATGCAGGTACCCGTCAACCGCCGCGGCATCGTGCCGTAGAAGGTGATCGTTGCAGGGGTGATATTCCAGCACCACAAAATGCCGGTAGCCCAGTCCGGTCAACAGATCCAGGAACTGCTCAACAGGATAGTCGCCGCGGCCCAGGGGCAGATGCTGGTGGTACTCGTTCCCGTCCAGAGGACGGCGGCTCAAGGCGTCGCTCAAGTGGATCACCTGGATTTTCCGGTGATACATCCTTACCTCGTCCATCATCGTAAGGGAATCGCCGTGGGTAAAGTCATAGGTGATTCCTAAAAAAGGAAAATCCATAAGATCAAAATACTCGTGCATTTCCTTAAGCTGGGAAATCCACTTTGTGTTCATGGCTTCCTTTTCAAAGGTTTCATACGCCAGGGTGATGCCCATGGCCCTGATCTCCCGGTCCAGTTTACGGTAATAGGCCCGGGCCTGGCGTTTATCGCCCCGCTGGGGGTGTATGGTAATGACCTCTACGCCGTACACCTCCCGGATGGTACGCAGGGTGGTCATGAACTCATCGTTCGCCTGGTGGTACACATCCATGGCCGGCGCGTGGACCGACTCAACCTGTATTCCCGCGTCATGCAACCGCTGTTTAAACAGCCGGTGGTCAAAGTACCGGAACACCCTGCGCCGGTAAAAGGCCACCTGCATGGCGGTGCCTTCAAAAAGGGAAAGATCCATCATGGGGTCTTCGACAAAACGGCTGACCAATACCCGGGGCCCGGCTGCCGTTTGAACATTTTTCATGCGCATGCTCCGGCGACACCACGTACCAGTCTTTCCCATTCAGCAAGAAACAACCCCCGTTCATGGGCGGCGAGATGGTTTTCGTACAGGTTGATTTCAGTGCAGATTTCCAGGGCCTCTTCCCTGTCGGCCGTCACATGGGTCCGGAAAAGGGCCGCGAAGACCTTCACATCAAGGGGCCGTTCATCGGCAGCCGCCCGGGTGACAATACTGATGATATCAAGGGCGTCCTTGCCAAAGATACTGCGGCGGCGGGCCAGGCAATCTTCGCTCCGGCGCATTTTAAGAATGATGCAAAACTCCCTGTTCGCGCACGCGATGGGCCCATAGGGAGTCTGTACCGTTTCTGCCGTCGCTATAACCTCAGAGCCTGCCAGGCAGTCATGGATATGTGCCACTGCAAAGGTCAATGGGATGTGGCTGCGGTAACAGAACAGGATGTCATAGTCCGGATGATACAGGAGGCCCCTTTCCTGCTGAACGATCATCCGCGCACTCTCGATGGTACACAGGAAATCCAGGTCGGTGGTGGGGCTTCGCATGGTCTTGTACCCGTAAATGTGCGGTGACGCTGTCTGGCCTCCGTAGAGTACACAGCCGTAGGACCGGTACAACCCGGCAGCGATAGGCATGGCCTGTTCCAGGTCAGAACCGGTAACCTCAGCCGGTAAAAAGGTACAGGATTGTATTCCTGCGTTTCTGGACAGTACCGAGAGGGAAGTATCCATATCAATTAAGTGTAAGCATCCACGACAGCGGTTTCAAACTTTCCTCTTAACGGTGTGTTTCCCATATATTCATGGACAGATACTCCATGCCCCTGTATAGTTGAATTCATGAAACCCTCATTTTTACAACCCGGGCGTACCATTGCCCTGGGAATGGTTATTGGCGCCGCCTTGCTATGCGCTGTACTTATGAGCGCATGCGACTCAGGGGCTCTGAAGGGAAGCGTTTCCGTGTACCTCCATTTATATGCCCAGCCGGCAGATGAGATTCTTTCCTCACTGCTTGAGGAATTTGACAGCCAGCACCCGGCACTGACAATCAGCCCCCATGTACTGCCCTACCAGGACATGAAACGTCTATTACTGGAAAACCTGAAGCAGGAAGACCGCAGGGGAGAAGACCCCGACCAGGATGAAGATCAGGTAATCGTGACAGTCCTCACCGGCGGCGATCTGGCCCACCCGGACATACAGCCCCTCATACAGGAATTCCGGCCCTGGCAAAGGACCGACTGGCAGCTTTATTACGACACTGAACGCCTTTCGGCAGCGGGTTGGGACCAAAAAAGGCTCGAGGCTGCCGTAAATAAGGGCCTTGAAAAATTTATAGAAGAACTGCTTCCCGCCTTGAATGAAGGGGAATCGGTTTTTGTCCTGGGAGCTGACTTTTTCTGGCCCTGGCTTGCCTGGATTGAGCACCTGGAAGCCCTGTCAAGAAACGGGCGGGTCCCCGGCGACTACGATGTGGCATCCTGGGAGCGGGGCCTTTCGGCCTGGCAGCGTCTTTCCGAGAAACCGGGAGTGTTCAACCGGGACTACCGAACCATGAACATGGCAAGCGCCCAGCTGGGCATCCGCGGAGGCAAGGGACTGTTCGTTCTGAGCGACCCGTCGGCCTACCGCGTATATCCACCTGAACAGCGGCGCTACATTGCGGGCGTGACGTTCCCCGGCGCTGACAACTGGCAGATCGGCACCAGTTTTTTCCTGGCCCTTCTGGATCCGGCACTGAAAAGCGGTGACAAAAGGAAAAATGATTCGCTCAAAGCGGGGGACGCGGTACGGAAGTATCTGCACGGGGACACCGTCACCGGACGCGTCCTTTCCTCCACCGGAATATTCCTGCTGCCGATAACCAGGGATTCGGCGTTCCTCCCGAAACGGGAAATACCATCCATTACCCAGAATGTACGGGACCCGGACCTGCAGCCCCTTTTAAAATACCTGGAAAAACCGGAGTAAAGCCCACAGGCTCCGCCATTCTCACACAAAGCAGCCCCGGATGTTTCATCCGGGGCCGGTAAAATCTCACGTTGAAATCCTGTAATTTACAGGCCTTCACCACGGTAACGGGACAGCACCGGCGTTAGGGCACCTCGGGCATCAGGTAGTTCAGTTCAAAGCGGTAATCCGAGGCGTAACCGATCGCTGCCTGCCAGTCGGGGCTGCCGCCCCTGGCGTACTCAACACTTATACGCTTCTGAGATACAACAGTAGTATTGGCAACCACCAGGTATTCCCATCCGCCGAGAGTGCTGTCGTAGTAGGCAATCTTGATACCGTCACGGGTATTCAGACGCGCCTGGTTCAAGTAGGCAATGTAGGGCTCGTTGGTACTCCGGTTCAAGGTCAGGTCGGCGTAAATACCGGCGGTACCGGTCGCGTCCACAATTTCCGAGTAGCCGAAGGTGTAGGCTGCCCCCCCTTCCGGGTTATTGGTAGACCTGATGTAGTACAAGTACCCGGTATCATCGCTCCAGAACGCGATGTGGAGGTACCCGTCTCCGTCTACCACCGCCGAGATATGTTTCCCTGTAAAGGACCTGTTGGGGTCGTCGCCCAGGAACACGTCCTGGCGGGTCCACTGATTTTCATCGGCCCCCGGGGCGGTAGAACCGGTACGCGCGAGTTTCAAGGTCTTATTAACTCCGTCATAGTAGACAAGCACAGGGTAATAATCCTCGTCCAGGGTCAGATCCAGGTATTCTCCCGCTTCATCTGTTCTGGCAACCCCGTTGGTCACCATCCTGTTATTCTCGCCGCCGTCGGTATCGGTATCGGTACCGTCAATGTTTACCCAGTTCGTAATTTCATTTTCATTGTTAAGAGAGGTAAGCACATGCTGGTACTTCACCGTCATGGAGATGGTGTCGTGGTAGGCCCAGTGGGTATTGGCGCCGTAGCGCTGGGTTTTCACACCGGTGAACTGGAACAGCTCGCTGTCATAAGACAAACCTTCACCCTGGTAATACCAGTTATCAAAACCGCCTCGCGACCATTGTAGATCGTCTGAAGGAAGATTTGCTTCTTCCCACCACTGGTCCACATCTCCGTTTATGAAGTCCGCATCCCGTTCGTAGGGGAATGAGGTCACATGACCGTCAGCATAGTTACCGTCAGACGAGTTGTTGGAAAGCCACGCAAGGGCAAGGCGGCCGGTGGTGGTGGGGGCTGTCGCGTCCATGGCGATGTCTATGTATTCCGCCGTGTCATAGGTGTGGTACACCCTGCTTCTGAACGCGTCGGCGTCTGTGTTTGTCGATGCAAAGAACACATCGGAAGTCGCGTAACTCGACCAGGCGCCGAAGAGCCGGGACGTGGTCGGATGTATGGTCATGGCGGGGTGCTGGGGACTGTAGGAACTGTTCGCGTCGGGACCGAAATACTCGCCTACCCTGAACAGGAAGAAGTACCGGTCGTCGCTGTAATCATCTTCGTCACCGTCGGTGCCGTAGGAGTTATTGTAGTCCAGGCTGTTGTCATTGGTGTTGTTCACCGCGTCAATGCCGTCTACCCGTATGCCGAGCCAGCCGCTTCTGGTGGTGTTGCCGGTTGTCAGTTCAAAGCTGGTATGGTCAGCTGCAATACCGCTCACCGTAAGGGTGTCAGGAGTGCCCGTACCGGCTGCGTTGGGATACAGCCCCGCGGAGGCCGGATTCAGGTTGAAACCCCTGACCACGATATCGGCTTCGTTGTGGTATACCGAATACCGTCCGAACCTTGACCGGTAGGTCTTGAGGCCGGTTGTTTCCCTGGTCACTGAGGTGATATAGGGCACAATGTCCACTGTCTTGTTGGGGCTTTCACCGCTTTCTGTAAGGACACCCGGGTTGGAGCCATCCTGGGCACGGACCATGATCTCGTGGTTCAGAAGGGCCTGGTTCCAACTTGTGGTTTCTGTCGGGTTTCCTGTATTGATGGTGTAGGTCCATGAGTAGTCAAAACCTTCGATGTCGTTTCCGCCGTCAAGAGTCATGGTGTCCACCGAGTACCAGGTTGTGCCGCCGTCAAAGGACAGCTCAACATCAGTCACAATGGTGTCATCATAAGCCGCACCGGTTAGGGTAATCACACCGGAAATGTCCGCCTGCCCCTCTTGTAAGGTCACGTCTCCCGTGGGAGTCTGGGTCAGGGCAGATGACAGGGTGATTTCTCCTGTTCCTGCATCAAAGGACTCAACCGAGCGCCATTCGCCTGTTTCAAAGGCCGCGGTCCATCCGTACTGGATGCTGCCGTTGCCGATAAGGGCGTTTGAGGTCACTGCTGTTCTGTCGCCGGTCACACTGGTTATCGCTCCGACAGTACTTGCGCCGTCGTTGGTAGAGAAGCCCGCTTCATTTACATACCCGGTCGTTCCGTCTATGTTCGCCTGGGTAATGTCGTCCATTGCCACCGTCGGCGGTGTGGCATCCACATTATTCACCCACAGCTCAAGCTCAGAAACCACTATGTTTCCGTCGGTATCCAGCACCTCGATCTCGAGGGTGTACTGAACGCCCGATTCCCAACCGGACACATCTATGGTGATATCATTGGCTGCAGAGCCGTCGCCGGTGTCCGCGATATCCAGTACCGTACCCACTACAGGAGTACCGGTGGGATCATCCGCGCCGTTGGGTGCTATGCGTCTGCCGGTAATCGTTGCCTGATAGCTGGCCGGGTCTATGCCCTCAAGGTCTGACGCGTTCACCAATAAATATACCGAGTTGGCACGTTTGAACAAGCCGGTATACTCGGTTCCGATGCCGTCTATCTCAATACTGTCTATGGTCGGCGGGTTGTTGACGATTTGAATGTCCATCTGTTCGTAGGCGTAATTTCCCGCCTCGTCATATACCACGGTATACATGTCCATCGGCCCGTCGGGGAAAACCGTGGTATCAAAATATACATACCACTGATCAAAGGTCCCCATGGACCGGAGGGATTCCTGGAACCCGTCCTGGTCTCCGTCGGTAAGATCGCTGTCATAAAGACCGCGTTCTGAACGCTTGTCTACATCAATGATATATGCCGCGTCGGTAATAAACGGTATGGTCACCGGCGTTCCGGTCATATCGGGAACATCGGCTGTCGTGACCGCGGTGGTCGCGCCGGTGGTCGGGTTGTAGAAATTACCGCCTTTCACGAAATACACCTGCACCGATTCAATACCGCTGATGGTTCCTGCATCTTCGGCACTGCCGATCAAAAGATAATCACCGCCGTCTGTGGCATTGCCGTAGAAGGAGTAGATGCCTCCCGTGTCCGCAAGGTCATCGTTGTAGTTAAACTCGCCTGTCGGCAGGGTGTTATCCACGTTCAGCTGAATGGAGAGAGAAGT
>JAFGQL010000165.1 GCA_016935695.1 Spirochaetales bacterium | reverse complement strand
GTATATTGCCGACATCATGTACACCATCATGGCATTTTTCTTCTTTGCCCTTGCAAGCACTGTCATTATCAATACCACCATGATGGTGATCTTTGAACGCATGAGGGAAATCGGAACCATTTCCGCCATGGGAATGAAGGGAAGGGAAATAGTGTCCCTCTTCTTTACCGAGGCGTTTTATCTCGGGCTCATCGGGTCGGCGGCAGGGGTCCTTCTCGGTATTGGTCTTACCCTGCTCCTGGGCACCACCGGCATCGATTACACCAGTTCCATGGAGGGCATAGAATTTGAAGTGAGTTCCATCATCTATCCCAGACTCGACCTGCGTTCAACCCTGGGAACCTTTCTGTATTCCCTTGCCATATCATCTCTGGCAAGCATTCTCCCTACCCGCAGGGCCGCAAAGATTGAACCGGTCGAAGCACTCAGACATACATGATTTTTTTAGGAGGCATACACATGAAACAGATTGCAGTATTTCTCATGGCGGCAGTAACAGTCCTGTCTGCCCAGGCACTATCACCCGAGGACATAATTACCCGTATGGAGGACAATCAGGTCCACGACAACGCAAGGGCCGAAGGCCGGATGCTCACCACCGACAAGTTCGGCACCATCGAGCGCACCTTCATCTCATACTCCCGGGGTTCCGATGAAAGCCTCATCGAGTTCACCAGCATAGAAGAAGCAGGACAGAAGATCCTGAGGACCGAGAATGAAATATACCTCTATTTCCCCGACGCCGAGGAACTCATCCGCCTCCAGGGGGCGGCCCTCCGAGACTCGGTCATGGATTCCGACTTCTCTTACGAGGACATGACCGGTGAAGGCGGTATTCTCGATGACTACAAGGTGTTCCTTGAAGAAGACGAAACCGTCGACGGCCACCTCTGCTACGTCATCCGGATGGAAGCCAAACGCAGAAGCGTCCCCTATCAACTGCAGCGCATCTGGGTGGACAAGGAACTCTTTGCCTACCGGCGCGCCCACCGGTATTCAAAAGCAGGAACCCTCCTGAAAGAAATGCAGATAACCAGGATAGAAACCATCAACGGCAAGCACATTCCCATGGACTTCATCATGTCTGATAAAATGAAAAAAGACTCACAAACAGTATTCACCTTAGATTCACTGGAGTTGGGAATCCGGCTGGACGACTCGCTGTTCTCAGTTGACGAACTGACCTGGTAGGAGCGGCACGTGAAAAGAACCGTAATCTTCGTTCTGCTCATATTCCTTGCCGCTCTTGCGGCAGGGGAAACCCTTACCACTGTTACCCTCACCCAGATGGCGGGGATCGCCCAGGGGCTTGATGAAGAACCGATGATCACCGGCGCGGGGACCGGCAAAGTGAGTTTCATGTCTGCCGGAAACCGGGACGTAAAGGCGGAGCTTTCTTTGTCGGCAGTAATCGGCCAGACATCTTTGATCGATATAGAAAAAGCCTATATTAAGGCCAGGTTTCCGGCCTTCAGGACCCTGGTGGGAAAGACGCGCCTGTCCTGGGGCGACGGATTTTTCTTTAACGCAGGCGACGTAATCTTCGGTTCGACAAACCCCCTGGCAGACCTTACCGGAGATGAAATCCGTACCGACACCCTGTGGATAGCCTCGGCATTCATACCCCTTGGCCGTTTCAGTTTTGCCGAGACTGTGGTGGTCCCCCCCCAGATAGATGTGGCCTACGAGTTCATCCGCCAGACGAACGCAAGGATAGAGGAAGAACCCTATCTGCCGCCGGCGCCTGCAGCCGACTCTGCCTGGGCCGGTGCCAGGATACAGGGGAAGATCGCCCAGATAAAGACCGAAGGCGGCTACCTGTACAAAGGGAGCGAGGGATCCCACCGGCCCTACATAAGCGCCCAGGGAAACCTGTACGTGGACTGGTATGCGTCGGCATCGGCCACATTATCCGATGGCACATCCAGCGGCCGGGACATCCTTGATTCGTCACTGCTGTCCTTCGGCCTTTTCCATATCGCAAAACCCTCACGGAATATAACCCTTAATCTGCGGATAGAAGGCCTGGTATCACCCGGCGGCAGATGGCAGGAAGGGACCGACCTGTCAGCCCCTGGATCAAATGCCGATTATTACGGCGTGTATCTGTATCCGGAAATATCGGCCGGATTTCCTGGGAGCCGCAATCTGTTTCTCAGGGGAGTGTATTCACCCATAGACAGCTCGGGTCTGGTGACCGCCGGAGCATCCTGGAACATATACCAGGGCTTCTCTGTCCTGGGGTACGCCACCCTCCAGGCCGGGGAAGACACCGACCAGTTCTGCGTAAAAAGATACTCAGGCTATGCCATTACAATGGGAATAAAGTATGTTTATTAGGGAAACGGTATAGAATGCAACGTTTTTTCGAAGAATTACTGGCCTTCGGTACCGTCGTTCTTTTTGAGGAAATACTGTAAAAGCTGAATGAAATAATAGATTTTTTTATATACAACCGCGATTTTAGACCGGATCTGATGATCACTGGAAATATCTATCTCCTTCCAGTTTATGATGAGCTCGTGGGGTTTCCGGTCATAATCCTCTATGGTAATCTTCAGGTTCTTCCCTACAGATATCAGATTCTGGGCCGCTTCCTGGATCATGCTCAAGGCGCGGTCGTTCACTTTCTTCAGCTGCGTCCTAAGAACCGTCATTGCCGTATTGTCCCTGTCGGCTTTTTTCGACGCGTTCCGCAAGGCAATACCCAGCTGCCCTTCATCGGAAAGGGAATCGTCGAATTGAAGAAGATCTTCCGAAACCTGCATCAGGGCATGAAAGGATTCGGACAGCTGCTGGGACATGATATTGGTTGACCACTTGCCCCGAATTAGCAGCACATCCACCACTTCCCGTATATCCTTTTTGAAGTAATCCAAAAGAAAGGCCTTTAAGTAATTGAGGGGTGCTACGTAAATGAACCCCCCCAGCATCTTCTTGGAAAAAACCATGTTGTTTTTTTCGGTGTAGTTTTTCATGCGGGATACGGCTACAGTCCCGAAAATTTCTTTTAAAAGCCCGTCGATCTTCTTGTTCTGCCGTTCCCGCAGCACTTTCTGGATGGTCATTTCTGTCTGGGTTTTCAGCTTGTTCAGATATTCTTCGACGATTTTTTCCCCGGGCGAGTTCACTTCGGTTTTGAAGTAGGGGTTCTTGTCTATATAACGGACCACGAGTTCCAGGATGGTGCTCTTTTTACAGTCTTCAACCTGACGAAGAATTTTCCGCCACTGCCCCTGATCGACAACGTTCACATCCCTGTATATCTGAAGCACGTCAAACAGCTCGTTCCAATCCAGATTCTTGTCTATGGCGTACCCGACTTCCAGCCAGTCCTTCAGGTCGTCGGTAATGTACCCCCCTGAAATGGTGTCAAAACGCGGCTTGTAAATGAAGTCCCTCTCCGGAAGACCTGAATCGAACTTTCGCAGAAGAAAATAATAGTCGTAATGAATGAATTTCAGAAAAGCCTTCAGACCGTTGTAATTCCCGTTTATTTTGTTGACTGTTTCGTTGTCAAAGGCGCTGAACAGTGTAATCAGCCTGTCCTTGCATTCCTTGGCCAGACTTTTCGGATCCCGGGTAGTCGCGAGGGTCTTTATGTTGTCTTCCTGGAGGTAGTCCCGTATCTCAAGCTGTTCCTTGGATAGAAAACGTTCAATAATAATCGTCTTGAGAACACTGGAAGAATCGGCATGGTCAAGAAGGACCTGGGCAGGTCCTATGGTTTTATAGATGTCATAAAAAAAAAGCGCAAGCCCGGGGAGGACTTCATCGGTTTTTGTTTTTATGAATTTGTACTTTGAACGCTTGAGCTGCCGGGCTATATCCTTGAGGAGCTTCTTTTTCTGGCGCTCCGGATCGCTCTGGTTTATTATGAAATTTATCAGCCTGGAAAAAATGTTCGTCGCTTCCGGTTTGGCAGGGCTGCGCTGACCGGAAATTTTTTCTTCCGCCGGGAATAAGTCCTCATTGGCCATATTCACATGGTAGGTTAAAATATTTTACATGTCAATCAAGGATAATGAAGGTGTACGAAGCATTCCGTGACTATATATTCAATGCCGGAGTCTCTGAATGGAGAATAACCGGTACCGGTCTGTATCTTCCGCTAGTGAATAATCCGGACCCGGACCCGGGCTCCGGCAGAAACGGTTTCCACATTCACTATGATGATACTGCACAATTGCTTGAGAGCCACACCCACCTGTTCATCATGCTCTTCCCCATACCCTTTCACGGTGGAGACACAGATGCCGACACACCGGTTCTTGCCCCTTTTGCCGCACGTCATTATTACAGAGACGTCATTTCATTCATGAAAAAGGCCTTCACCTTCCTGTACGAGGAGGCCGGTATCACCGCACGCGATATCCGTCTTTTTTCCAATTCACGGTTCCCGGAGAAGCAGTTTGCCGCCCTGGCTGGTCTGGGCTCCATAGGGAAAAACAACCTTCTTCTGAATAAGAAACTGGGCAGCAGCTTCATCATCGCCGGGGCGGCGATCAAGGCTCAGAAACCGGGATTGGAAAACCTGAAAGGACCTGTCCAGGAAAATCTTCCTTCCTGCGGCACCTGCACCCGCTGCATAGACGCGTGCCCGGCCGGGGCCCTCGACCCTCAAAACGGGTTCATCAGGCAGCGCTGCCTTCAGTACCTGGCAACCCAGGAGGAACCTTGGGATGAAGCCGTCTCGGAACGCTGGGGAAGAAGACTCTACGGCTGTATGGTCTGCCAGGAAGTATGTCCATGGAACAGTACATCCCCGGAAATACCCGGCAGCCAGAAAAAACCCATATATACGCCTCCTTCCTACTCCCGAATTCTTTCCGCGTTCTGTGAAAACCTGGCTTTGCCCGGTATTTTCGGCGCCACTGCCCTCGAGGCATCCTGGATACCCCGTTCTGCCATACTCAGAAACACCATCACCGCGGCCGCCAACGCCCCCCTTTCCCCTTCGGAACTGGAAAAGGTTGCCTTGTTATTGCCGGCACTCTTCGAACACGGTTCTGCGGAAGTTCGACAGGCTGTCAGATGGTTTTGGAAACAGAAAGGTAGACAGAATCCATAAAACT
>JAFGQL010000164.1 GCA_016935695.1 Spirochaetales bacterium | reverse complement strand
ACAAATACCTGCGCCATACTTAAAGAACCCTCAAGCGGCAGGGTCATGACCGTAGCAACGAACCAGCCTGGCGTCCAGTTCTATACAGGCAACTCCCTGTCCACTGCACTGCCGGGCCGGCGGACTTACGGCACCCACGCCGGGCTGTGCCTCGAAACACAGAATTATCCCGACAGTGTTCATCAGGCCTCGTTTCCCTCACCTTTTTTGCATCCGGGAGAAGAGTATCATCACCTGACCATCCATCAGTTTTCCGTAGAAACCTGATTACACCATTCTAAAAGGAGGCGGCTGCCTCATCATTGCCAGTCAAGGATGAGGGCTGCCGGTGAACGCGTACATCATGAATATAAAAAGTCTTTCCGGCAGCCGCACCTTGTCACTCACCAACAGCGGAGAGTTATCGGTATTCTTCCTGGGGGTAGGCAGCGCTTTCACCAAGGCCCATTATCAGAACAACATCCTGATCATAAAAGGCAAAGACCATGTATTGGTGGACTGCGGTACAAAGACACCCCAGGCCCTGCATGAACTGGGTGTAAATGTCATGGACATAGAGCACCTGATTATCACCCATTCCCATGCCGATCATATCGGCGGCCTTGAAGAACTGATCCTCATGCACCGCTACGTGAAGCAGCAAAAACCGACTATCCATATCAGTGCCGAATATCAGCACATCCTGTGGGACATGTCGCTCAAGGGGGGAGCGGCCTTCAACGAAGAGCACAACGGCGAGCCCCTTTCCTTCGGCGATCTGTTCACCATTGTCCGCCCGTCCTGTGCAGCCCAGTACCCCAGGCAGACCCTTGAAACCGATATCGGCTCCATCAACATCAAAATGTTCAGGACCATGCATATCCCCGATGATCCGGCGTCATGGCGGTGCTCCTTCTGGAGCTGCGGTCTGATTATCGACGACCGGGTGATGTTCACAAGCGATACCCGCTTTGATATTAATCTGCTGACCGACTACGCGTCCCGCTTTGATCTGGAACTCATTTTCCACGACTGCCAGTTTTACCCGGGGGGGGTCCACGCTCCCTTCGAGGAACTTAAGACCCTTCCGGGAGAGCTCAAGAAAAAAATGGTGTTGATGCATTACGGCGACAACTGGAAAGACTACGAGAAAGCGGTTAAACGGGAAGGATTCGCGGGACTTGCCCAACAGTGGAAATATTATTTGTTTTAGCTGTCGGGTCGGCGTCTATTGGCTGCCCGCTATTCCCCGGTCCATCCGGCCAGCCCACATCAGCCTGCACCTAGAGCATCCGGCAGTGTATACACGTCCTCCATGGACTCCACCAGCACAGCCCCCCATCCCAAGGACAGGGGTATGGCAAGATCGACCTCGTACCGGTCACCTATCATGACAATTCCGGACGGATCAATGCCAAGACGCTTTTGTACTGCCATAAAGGGTTCCGGACACGGTTTTGAAAACCCGGTCGTATCAAGACCGATGATGAACCCAAAAAAGCGGGAAACCCCGAGGGCGTCGAGGGTACGCCGGCCGATGATAACAGGATTGTTGGTGAGGGCACAGAGAGCCATGCGGGAAAACCGGCTGAGCGTCAGAGCAAGACGCTGATCAGGGCATAAAAACTGCCGGGGCTGAAGGAGTTCCTGCCGCCACTTCACAGAGGTCGAAATGGGAATGCCCAGCATCTTGAACCAGTTCCCCTGGGACTGTTCGGTCTTTGTCTGCTCTTTTAATTCCGCCATTTCACGATGCACCCGCTCCCTGTCCCAGCCTTTTTCCCTGCCCAGACGGTCAAGGAGCAGATCGGTCTGGCTTTTTGAATAGGCTTCATTCCGGTAAAGTGTGTTGTCTATATCAAAACACAAAGCCTTTGCCCATGACGGACAGCGGTATATGGTCATGCCGTTATCATACCTAAAAACTGCCAGATGAGGTAAGTACCACGCCCCCGGCGGCACGCACACATACAGGAGCGCTTGAGACATCAGCATAAAGTCTGTATGCTGATGTACCGTGAATATCGAGTTTCATTACTATACGGTTCACTACCTTGCCCGCATGGGAGGTTTTACAGCCGAAGAAGCCGGCATAATCGCCTATGCCAGCCAGTTTGTCGATTCAAACATCATAGGCTACCATATAGACACCGGCACGGAAGTGTACGAGACCCAGATCACCCAAAACTACGGCTTCTGGAACAATGACGCGCTAAAAAACATCAACGTGCCTTTCCATTTCATCCCGGGAGAGGGGGTCCGCAAGGAGTACCTAAGCCGCAGGGACGGCCGCCAGCATCCCCTTATAACCCGGGCAAATTCGCCCTGCGCGAAACAACTGCTTATCGACGCCCTCGGCTCAAAAAACCTGTACCGTATCGGTATCGCAGTTCATTCATTCGCTGATACCTGGGCCCATCAGCATTTCCTGGGAATCCGTTCCGAGTTGAACGCCCTGTCTGATACAGGAATTATTCCGCCTATCGGTCACGCCCAGGCCCTCACACATCCGGATTTTTCTGATATGGTATGGAGCGATCCCCGCCTCCGGCAGCCACGGATAGTAAATCTGGACAGGTTTTTAGGAGCCGCGCAGAAAATCTACCGCTATTTCCGCATATATCACGGACAGGATTTTTCCGACGAACAGCTCGTGATTGATGAGCTGAAGCGGAAATATACTGGAGCACGCACACGCAGCCTTGACGAACGGCTGCTGGATTTTATTATAGAAGATGACATGGAAAAATATTCGCGGACACGATGGCTGGAGGAATGTCTTGGCCGGCTTGAAGACCCGGGCGACGAAAGTCTGTTCAAAGGCTATAATAAGGTGCTGTGGCTGAAAGACGAGGTGCTGTACGGTAATGCGTTGGTCCAGCGCAAAGCCAAAAAGGCGTCCCCGGGGTTTTATGAAAGCCATCTGTATAAATGGATGGAAGCGGCAAAAGCCCACCGGGAACGCGGGATTGCACTTTTCGGACATCTTTTGTAAAAGGAAGCAGGCGCACTCAATGCATTGGGTTAAGAAAATAATTTACAAAACCATTCAGACCGCCATAAAACTTCAACTGAACCTTTTTTACGACTTCCGGGTATGGGGCGCCGAAAACATCCCGCCAGGACCAAAAATTTACTGTTCCAACCATTTTTCTTCCTCGGATCCCGGATTTGTGATCACCCTCATGAAGGAACCTGTCCACATGGTGATCGGTTCCGCCTTCGGCATCCCGGTGCTGAATTCCATTCTGTCCATGGGCGAACAGATAAACGCCTACAGTGAAGAAGACCGGCGTCTGGTTGTTCCCAGGGCCGTGGAATTCCTAAAAAAAGGTGAATCGGTGTACATCTTTCCCGAAGGTGATTTAAACGATCAGCTTTCCCTCAAACGCTTCTACCTGGGACTCGCAAAGGTATACATGGCCTGTCCGGTACCGGTAATCCCCATTGGTCTCATCTCTCCCCGGCGGAACGTGGAAGACAAGGACATCACTGTAAAAGAAGTACTGTATCATCAGCTGAGGGTGGTATCCAGGAACTATTATGCGAACATCGGTCCGCCTGTTGATTTTCCGGAATCTGTCCTGGATCCTCGTGATGCTGAATACGAAAAGAAGCGGGCCATAGAAATTACCGACCTCGTGAAGGCCCGCATAGAAGAATTGATACTCGATATTAGACACACCAAATTCTGGAGTTAAGGAAGGAAGCCATGAAAATGTTTGAAGAAATACGGGAACTGTTCGGAATGATTCTCGATCACTCGGATCTTATTCAGAATGTAAAACTCAGCGTGAAAATGAAAAACGGAGCCGATATCAAATACGCTTTCGACAGAAAGAAATGGGAACGGCGGCTGGTAAAGGAACAGAAAACACGGCCGATGTCGGCGACCTTCAACGCGGTTATAAACATCGTGGGCATAGTCGCGTCCATTGCCGTCCTTGTCCTGCTGAGCATACTGTTCGGCCCATTGGGCATGCCTGCGCATCTGGTGGTCCACATTATGTACGGCAGTCTGCTGATCCTGTATTTCTTTTTCAGCACCATGTACCATTTCATGGACGAAACCTATGCGGTACGGCAGTTCTTTTTCATGCTTACCTCTACCCTTCAATTCATTATTGTGGGAGTAACATTTATATCCATTAACTATGAGTTTATCGGCGGAAACTTGGGACCTCTTCTCTATTTCGCCATGGTAATAATCGGGATTGTGGGGCTCTTTCTTGCCGGACGCAACACCGTTCTTTCACGCAAGGTTTCCACGGTATTCCTGATAGTAATGGGGTGGCTGTGGACCCCCGGCATGATGAACCTGCTGCAGAATATGAGTCTTTTTGACACCATTCTGATTTTTACCGGCTGCGTGTTCTATACCATGTGGGCGATCGCTGCCAACCGCGAGAAAGAAAGCGAGCACGATTTTATCGCTCCGGACCTGTACCTGCTGTTAAGCATCATCCCGTTTTTCACCGTGTACATGCACATGCCCCCTCTTCTTCTTACAGGTTTATGAGCCAAGAATAAGCTGCGAATAAAATCGCGGTTCTATTGCCGATGAGGGGATTCCAAGACGGGTGAGCATACCGTAAAGAACCTTTTTTGCCTGTGCAACGCTCTCCCCGTCATCGCTTTCGCAAAGCACCTCGAGTTCCAGGAACCACCCCAGACTGTTTACTTCGCACAATTCCAGAGTAACCCCGCCCATCCGGAAGGCATACCCGCTTTTTCGCTTTCGGTAATGAAGGGCAAGGCCCAGGTAAGAAACAAGCTCACGCGCCGCCGCTGGGTTTTCCACTCCTGTTTCCCACTCGCTGTTCACCTCGACACCCTCGGCTGTCATCGTTTTTTGTTTACCGGTTAAGTACCATTTTTCGTCATACCGCAGACGAAGCCGCTTCGTTTCGCCACCGCACAACCCTTGGTAATATTCGTCCTCTTTCCTGAATTCCCGCTCAAAGGAGAAATTCTCATTCAGCTTTCCAAGAAGGTGGTCCTTGTCTTTTTCCGGAATACGGGCTTTAAGTTCAATTTCTATGTTCCTGCCCTGCTCATTCACCTGAGGTCCGCTTTTGTCCATCCCAGGTTCTCTCAATCAAACAGACGGATCGCATGAGCGCTCAGATTGAGGAATTCTTTCAGAGCGCTCCGCACTTGTTCATTTCTTTCATAGGCCAGTTCCAGATCCCGGGCGCTTGGAGCTGCAAGGAAAAACAACGGCAGACCACCGGGCAGTACCTGTGTTCCGAAATATACCTCCCGGGTTTCCATAAGAAACGCGTCCAGTTCCCTCCGGCCTGAGTTAAAAATGATCTGAACATCATTGTCGGAAATATCCGGATGATTTCCGGGGATATAGCTGATGATCCCCGGATACCACAAATACCGGTTCCGTTCGTCACGGTAAATGTTGAAGCTTCCGGCCATGGTGATTACCGAAGGCGCACGACGGGTGAGGGCCGGCATAGCGACAAGATTCGCCGTTGATGACAGCCGCCGTGTATGGGTAACCAGGTCGGGTTCCAGAAGGGCCGTCCCCCCGGAAAAAACTCCCATGTCGCCAAGGGTAACCTTTGCAAGGTCTGTGACGCTCTTTTTGGAGGTTGAAAACTCGAACTGCCATTCCCGGAAGGTTTGCCAGACTGCCATGTCAAATCCCCTGCCGGGATCAATTCCCAGGGCAAGGCCGTTACGGTAGTCCGGCAGGATCATCGTTTTATGGGGAATGATTATCACCGAATGAATACCTTCGTAGTCAGAGAAAACCCTGCTCTGACTGAACAGCCGTGACAACTGTGCAACGCCTTCGGCAGGAAGCAGATTCCGGATTCGTTCATTGGCTTCGATGGTGAGGTCCTCAAGACCTTTTCGGATACCCTTGCGGTGGTTTTTAATATCATCCTTGCCGATAATCAACGGGGTATCTGTCATTGAAGTGAACACGATAAACTCAGGAACAGACTGCTTATGTGCACTCTGTATGTCGAAATCACCAGATGGGGAACCGTTTTCAGACAGGGCAAAGCGCCCTCGGGTGGTACGCACAATGATGGTGTCCACCCGCTGAATGCCTTTCCTGCCCAGTGTAGTTACCGGATCGATATATGTTGTGCATCCGGGATGAAGGACTAGGCGCGAAGGCAGCACCGAGTACGTGTCCCTTCGGTCAAATTGCATTGCTATGAAATCCCGGTCAAAGGACCCGTTTTCACTGCTGACCGCGTATACAGCCTGTACGGGAAGAAGAACTCTTGGCAGATCAGGAAGCTCAGCCCGGGGTTCTATTCCAGGCTCAGGAGCCGGTTCTTTAGTCGCGCAGGAAAAAATGATGAAAGTCAGGATAAAACCTATTGTAATGCGTAACGTGTTCATACCTAAAATTGTCGGCAAAAAGCCTCTGCTATGCACCGGTTCCGGGATGTTTTTTCCCATTTTCCCATACAACCAGTTTTTTTGGCATTTGCCGTTTTCATCGTATATTATATGGTGAAAAATATCGTAAGATGATACTATCATGTGAAACGGGGTTACTGATGGCGAAATCACATTCTAAATACGCATTCGTGCGGGTCATCAATGAAAATGAAACCCGCATTGTTCCTGTCTCCACGGACAAGCCCGACATTCCCGATGATGTTGTGAGCAAATGGCAAAAAATCGTAGATATTACCGCCCGTATCATGGGAGTACCGACCGGACTGATTACCAGATTCACCGACGAAGTCCTTGAGGTTTTCATTGCCAGTGACACAAAGGGCAACCCCTATAAACGCTTTGACAAGGACACCCTCGGCATCGGCATGTTCTGCGAGACCGTCGCGGGACAACGGCAGCAGATGCTGGTACAGGATACCAACGAATCCGACTACTGGCGGACCAATCCCCATGCCGCCCTCGGTATGAAATCTTACATGGGTGTACCCATTGAATGGGAAGACGGGGAACTTTTCGGTACCTTCTGCCTGCTGAATGACAAGACAAATTCCTTTACCGCTGACTTTCAGGCACTTCTCAGTGAATTTAAGGACATCATAGAAACCGACCTGAAAAACATTCTTATCACCCGCGAACTGGAACATCGCCTCTCGGCCAATGAAATGTATATCCGGGAAGTACACCACCGGGTTAAAAACCACTTCAACCTGCTCATAAGCCTCATAAACATGCAGAGCCGCGAAACCGATAAGGACATCGAATCGGTCATGGAAGACCTGGAACACCGGGTCAGAGCCATCGCCATTGTCCATGAAAAACTCCAGGTAACAGGCCAGACCGGAGAAATCTCCCTACCCGAATACATCACCCAATTATGTGAACTTCATATCGCCGGTACAGGAAATGCCGATGACATTAGCCTGACACTGGATATGGCCCCTATCACCCTGTCTTTGAGCAAAACCGTTCCCCTTGGTATCCTTATATCCGAGCTTTTGAGCAACTCCATCAAGTATGCCTTCCCGGAAACAGCCAGGCCGGAAATACACATGTCGATACAGCGATTAGACGGTGACAAACTCGCAGTCAACTATGGAGACAATGGGAAGGGGTACCCGGATAATTTCAATCCGCAGAACACCGATTCGCTTGGCATGACTCTTATCAGCATCCTTACAAAACAGCTGGGGGGCGTCATGGAAATATGGAATAATGATGGAGCCTCCTACCGGACAGAATTCACTGTCTAATCAGTCGGGTATAGCGGCGTTATCCTCGCCCATGCTGTTGATGAGCTTCTGTACAAACGCAATCTCGCACTGGATCAAACTCAGCGTATGGGTACTCAGCAACTCTCCCCGCCAGTCAACGCCGGTGTCTGTTTCCGCCGCAGTGGTCAATTTCACATATTCAGCCTGGAGAAAATCCCGGCGCAGGGTAAGGAGTTTCCGCCTGTGTGACCGGGGGATGGTATTCATGGCGCTCAAGGCCAGATCAAACCCCCTGTCTCGTTCCCTTGTCCGGGAAAGTCCCCATGCAGTCTCTTCCCGTAAAAGAACCAGACCTTTATCCAGCAGGCTGAAAACCGTCGCGTGGGGCCCTTTTGTATGCTCTTCTTTCACAAGGCGTCCTTCCACCAATGCCTTCTTTTCCAGTTTTTTCAGGCCTGTATAGACAGACGTGGAGCCGATGTCCGCCCAGTTCCGGTAGCCCCTTTCGTGAATGAGCTTGTTCAAGGTGTACCCTGATACAGGCCCCTGTTCGTAAAGGAGAGAAAGCACCACAAACTCTGCATTACTGATGGATAACATACATACTCCCTGGTGTAATATTACACCTTTGCAGTATTTCCCGCAAGAAAAAACCCCGGTCATTCCGGGGCCCTTTCCTGTACAGACGGGCGTCCGCCCTATTTCCAGTTCAACAACGATGCATCGTAATCATCTGGAGCCGTAAAACCCAGAAGCTCAATGCTGGTGGCAGCCAGGGAAGAAATGCCCAGCCCTTCCTTCAGGCTCCGGTCATACTCCTTCTGGTATCCGTAATCGACAATTATGCAGGGAACCGGGTTCAGGGAATGGCTTGTCTTAGCCTTTGGTGAACCATCCTCTTTCAGGATAACATCCCCTGTCTTTTTGTTGTGCTCATACATATCGTCGGAATTACCGTGGTCAGCACTGATGATCATGACACCGCCTGCGGCTTTTACAGCCTTGTCGAGCCTGCCAAGCTGGAGGTCGAGGGCTTCAATTCCGCAGATCACCGCACCATAAATCCCTGTATGTCCCACCATATCGCCGTTGGGGTAATTCAGACGGATATAGTCATACTTGCCGGAACCGACAGCCTCAATAACCTTGTCGGTAATTTCAGCTGCTTTCATCCATGGACGCTGTTCAAAAGGCACCACATCCGACGGTACTTCAATATATTCCTCCAGGTCGTTATTGAATTTCCCAGTCCTGTTGCCGTTGAAAAAATATGTCACATGGCCGAATTTCTGGGTCTCGCTTATTGCCAGCTGGCGAACCCCGGTGGCAGCCAGGAATTCTCCCATAGTGCGGTCAATGGACGGGGGATTGACCAGAAACTGCTTTGGCACATGCAGGTCTCCGTCGTATTCCATCATCCCCGCATATTCAACCATGGGCCTGCGCTTTCGGTCGAACTTGTCAAAACCGTCTTCTTCAAAAGCCGCGGTAATTTCGAGAGCCCTGTCGCCGCGGAAATTAAAATAGATGAAACTGTCGCCGTCTTCCACTGTTCCCACAGGCCGGCCGTTTTCCACGATGACAAAAGGAGCCAGGTCCTGGTCAATGGCGCCGGTCTCTTCCCGAAGGGTGATGACAGCATCTTTTGCCGTGGCAAACTGACGGCCTTCACCTAATACATGGGTATGCCATCCGCGGTCTACCATGCTCCAGTCTGCTCCGTAGCGGTCCATGGTGATGTTCATGCGTCCGCCCCCGGAGGCAATACGGTAATCAACGCCTTGTGCATTCAAACCTGCAAGAAAAACCTCGAAAGGCTCTATGTAGTCAAGAGCGGAGGTTTCCCCCACATCCCGTCCGTCGAGGAGTACATGGATTCTGGCCTTTTTCACTCCTTCGGCAAGAGCCCGCTCAAGCATCGCTTTCAAATGGTCCAGATGACTGTGTACATTTCCGTCGGAAAAAAGACCGCAAAAATGGAGGGTAGAACTTTTCGTCGTCACGTTGGTGACAAGTTTTTTCCAGGTTGCCCCTTCAAACATGGCCCCCGTTTCTATGGATTTACTCACCAGTTTCGCCCCCTGGGCGAATACCCGGCCGCAGCCAATGGCGTTGTGCCCTACTTCGCTGTTGCCCATGTCATCATCACTGGGAAGTCCGACAGCCGTTCCGTGGGCCTTGAGGCGGGTGGCAGGCCACTGGGCCAGCAGCCGGTCCAGATGGGGAGTATAAGCGGCTTTGACCGCGTCCCCTTCGTCAAATACGCCGTACCCGACACCGTCCATTATCACCAGGACAACAGGACCTTTGCGTTCTTTCAAGCGTTCATTCTTTTTCAGTGCAGTAACCATGATATATATCCTTACATAAGTAAATTAAAATGCGTATCCTCAATATACAAATAAGCGGGCCCAATAATAAAGGGAAATAACCCGGTATGCGCCATTCCCGATGTCTTTTTAAAGATTAATCGAAAACGACGGTACGGTTGCCGAATACCAGGACCTTGTGCTCGAGATGGGCCTTGACCGCCGCCGACAATACCAGCTTTTCCAGGTTCTTACCCTTTTTTACCAGGTCCTCAACCGAATCCCGGTGGCTTATCCGGGCTACATCCTGTTCAATAATGGGACCCTGGTCAAGGTCCGCCGTTACATAATGGCTAGTGGCTCCAATGATCTTTACCCCCCTTCCGTAGGCCTGATGGTAGGGTTTCGCCCCCACAAAAGCAGGCAGAAACGAGTGGTGAATGTTGATGATCCGGTTTTTGAACTCATCTACAAAAGTATCGCTCAATACCTGCATGTACCGGGCCAATACCACAAGCTCTACCCCCTCTTTCTTGAGAAGGGCAATTTCCTGTGCTTCCACCTCCGCCTTTGTGGTCTTAGACACGGGAAAGCAGTGAAACGGTATACCGAAATATTCTGCGATGGGCCGGCAGTCTTCGTGGTTGGACACAATCACCGTCAGATCGGGATGAATTTCTCCCGCCTTTGCCCGCAGAAGCAGATCATAGAGGCAGTGATCGAATTTACTGACAAAGACCGCTGTTTTGATGCGGCGGTTGGAAAACTCGATGCGCCAGTCCATGGCGAATTTGAGGGCAATGGGCTCAAAGGCCTGGGCGACCTTTTCCTGGGGTATCGCGAACTCCGACAAGTCGAATTCAATGCGCATGAAAAAGGTACCGGACTCATAGTCGTTGTGTTGGTCCGAGTGGAGGATATTTCCGTCGTAGGTGGAGATAAAATGACTGACTTCGGCTACAATACCTTTTTTGTCTTTACAGCTCAACAGAAGAATTGCGGTATTCATGGATTCCTCAAACGTCGCAGGATGATGGGTAGGATTATACGTAAGAACCACGGAACACGTCCAGACTCTCCAGGGTCACAAATAAGAAACCAGCGGGAAAATGTCACAGGGATAAAGACGACGCGCAGACAGCCGCCCTGTACCCGGGAAAAGGTTCCCACACATAGACTGCCGGTGTGTCTCCTCCATCGTCCAGAAAGATTCCTCCGTCAGTTCCGGGGGCGACATCAGCATGAAAATGGGAAAACCCGCCGGTAATGCCCTGTCCTGACCATTTCAAAAATGCCTCTTTCTGGACCCACCAGCGGAAAAAGGCATCCCTCCTGTCTTCTTCGGCGATCCCCCTCCATTGGTCCTGCTCCCGTGGGGAAAAAAAGGATTTTGCCAGAGCTTCTATATCGGTGATACGCCCGGCGTGTTCAAGGTCTATCCCCACCGTTAATGACTCACTGACCGCAATAAGGGAGTAATCCCCTGAATGTGACACGCTGAAAGAAACAGGCAGACTGTTTTCTCTGTCCATAAGTGAAGGTCTTCCCTGGGGACCGTAGGAAAACACAATTTTCTCAGGCCCGCAGTGCAGCTGCTTTGCAAGAATTCGGCGGAGCACAGCCCGCACTATAGTGTAGCGTTTCCGGTCCTTTTCAAACACATACCTGGCCGCCTTAAGCTTCTCATCCTTGGATAAAAGCCGGGACAGGTCAGTAACAGCATGTATGTATTCACCGTGAGAGACGGGATACACATTAATATCAGAAAAATACCTCGGCAATGCACCGTCGAGGGGCTTCGGGATTTCCAGGCTTACATCCATAGCGGGTTCCAGTATATCCTCATAACAGCCCGCACATAAAGAGGAGATAACGTATTCAACTCCGGCATTTTGATGCAATAAATATCCCGTTTACGATAAAAAACTGGTAATGAATATCCTGTTTCATTGAAATATACTATAGGAGGATTATATTGATGGTAATGCTCTTTTACATTATGTCTATGACAATGGAGGAAACTAAGTGAAAAATATCAGATTGCTCTTTCTTTTAGCCGCTGCAGCCCTTGTGCTTCTTACCGGCTCCTGCGAGGTGACCATTTACCAGATGGGAAACGCTACAGGCCTGGTTGTTAATGCCGACACGGGCGAACCCATAGAGGACGCAACAGTCAGCCTGACCATACCGGGCGCTTCCTCGCCCTCCCGGACAGCAAGGACGAACGCCGACGGCGAATACGGAATATCGGCGGTTTCCGTAGGGGTCTACGAACTGACAGCGGCCTACACCAACACTGACGGGGCATGGACATTCACCGAAGAAACCGTGGAAATAGCCTGGGACGCGTCCAGCTCCGACCTGCCGACCATGGCGGGATTTCTGCCGTCCAATGACACCGATGTGAAGATCATCGCCCTCTGGGACCCTGATTTTGCCGACGTGGATGCTTATCTGACGGTGCCGAATGAGGCAAAACTACAGTCCCCAGGCATAGATGCGGATATTTATGAATACCAGATTGGCAGCACGACCCATTACGATTTTTATGCGGATACTACAGCAGCAGCAGATGAGGGTTTTCATCCTGACAATCCAGGCACTATTGGAACAGATGACACAACATCAGGTGATGACCGTTTGATGCTCTACAAAGGCAACACATCTATCTCCGGGCTTGCCTCTTTGTATGAAGGTGATTACGGAGGACCAGAAACAGTATCCATTCACGCACCGGTGGATGTTGGTACTGACGATTTTGACGATTATTACGTGGCCGAATCCGATGACTTTAGTACCCTTCCTGAAACCGGATGGTATGAATGGACAGGTGTTATGGAGTATTACCTGGTTGCCTGGAACGCAGACAATCCTGGGGGTGGGATTGATGAAAATGCGGAACTTTCAAGTGAAACGAACATTGGCGGCGCAAACCCCAGAATTTTCATTTTTGACAGATTTGGGGTTCAAAAGGGATTATACCGGCTTCCCCAGTCAACCTTCATTCATGCGGCATCAGTCCTGCGGATAAATGTATTTTATCATGAAGATACTGATGCATATTTTTACCAGATACTGCCGGATATACAGGTCACTATGGCAGCCAAGAATACGATGAATGACAACCCGGCCATGATTGTAATTCCTGCGGAAGGGACAAGGGGAAGACGATGAATAAACGCTTTTTAATGACTTTTCTGCTCATAGTGGTAGCTGGTTCTTTTGTTTTTTCACAGTCATCCGCCTCCAGTTCATCAGGCAGACGACAACGGGTTAGAAGTTATGAATTGTCGGTTCAGACAAATAGACCAAACAGTGAAATAACAATAACAGGAAAAAACGCTGAACGACCTTCGAACTCCTTTATCAACAGTGATTCCTCCCCGCTATCAGTAAGCGGCAGGGGCAGAATGAAAGAAACCCTTCCCGCAGGGGACTACACCATCACCGTGACCGCCGACGGCTACTACCCGGAAACCAGGAACATTACCCTGGATAAGGATATGTCGTTCCGGATCAACCTGCGGCCCATGACCGCCTCGGTTACCATTTCCATCCCCCGCCGGTTTTACGCAAAAAATCCGGAAGCCCGGGGTCTGGTGAGGTTCTACGACAACGGAGAACTGCTGCGAGGAGGACCGGTATGGCAGCTCACCCCTGGTCAGCATACCATCCGTATTGAATCCGGCGGCCTCTGGATAGAAGGCACCTTCCGGTTTGAACCGGGTAAAAACTATACCATTGAGCCCGAATTGTCCCTTAATCTCAAAAACTGATGCACAAAGGGCCGCCCCGGGGCGGCCCTTTTCTTTTCCTTCTGTTACATACGTAAAACCTGGACGCCTTTGCATTGACAGAGGACCGTGTACGCCTATACCCTCACATAAACCCGGGGCTTCGACCTGAAGCACCGGCCATGGGCAGGAAGCGCCTGCTCCATAAGAACAGGAAGGAGGGAGCACATTGATACGGGCAGAAGGCTTGACCAAACGTTACGGCCGCCATGTGGCCATAGACCATCTCGATTTCAGTATCGATAAAGGCGAAATACTGGGATTTCTCGGTCCGAACGGGGCGGGAAAAACAACAACCATGAATATCATTACCGGGTATCTGTCGGCAAGCGAGGGTCGGATTACCGTCGATGGTATAGATGTCCTGGAGCAGCCTGAGGAAGTAAAGCGGCACATCGGTTACCTGCCTGAACAGCCGCCCCTCTATGTTGATATGACCGTCAGCGAGTACCTCAGTTTCGTCGGACAGATCAAGAAAGTCCCCAAGGGACAGATGAAACTGGATATGGAAAAAATCATGGATCTGGTAAAAATCCATGACGTCCAGAAACGGCTGATCAAAAACCTCTCCAAAGGCTACAAACAGCGGGTAGGTCTTGCTCAGGCCCTGATCGGTAATCCGCGGCTTCTTATTCTGGATGAGCCCACGGTAGGCCTGGACCCGAAACAGATCATAGAGATCAGGAACCTGATCAAGGAACTGCGGCAGGACCATACCATTGTGCTCAGTTCCCATATTCTGCCGGAAGTCTCGGCGGTATGCGAACGGGTCCTTATAATAAGTAAAGGTGCGATTGTCGCAACCGATACACCGGAAAACCTTTCAAGAAGGCTGGTGGGCTCCAACAGGCTGGCCGTCCGCGCCCGGGGGTCAGAATCGGCCGTCACCAAGGCCCTTTCGGGAATCAAGGGAGTCAAGAACGTTACCGTCCAGAGCCCCGCCGAAGAAGGCGCCTGCGACGTGCTGGTAGAGGCGGATACTGACAGGGATATACGGGAAGACGTATTCAGCTCTCTGGTGACAGCCTCGGCACCGATTCTGCTGATGCGTCCCATGGATCTTTCACTGGAGGACATCTTCCTCCATCTTACTACATCGGAACAGGAGGTCGATCAGTAATGTTCGCCATATTCAGAAAAGAGTTACGTTCATTTTTCATGACCCCCGCCGGGTATATTTTCATGAGCCTGTTTCTATTGCTGAGCGGTATATTTTTTGTGACTGCCAACCTGTTCAGAATGAACTCCAATTTCAACGCAGGCTTCATCGGCAGCGCAATGTTCATCTTCATGCTGGTGTCGCCCATCCTGACCATGAAACTGTTCTCCGACGAGCAGCGCTTCAAAACAGACCAGCTGTTGCTCACCGCGCCCATACGAATCACCGATATCGTCCTGGGCAAATACCTTGCTGCCATGGCCTTTTTCGTTATCACCCTTGCAGTTACAGTGCTCTATGCGCTGATCATAGCAATCTACGGCGACCTGGTGGTCTCAGAAACTGTCGGCGGGTACCTTGGTTTCATTCTCCTGGGATCAAGCTTTATCGCAGTGGGTCTCTTCATATCCTCTACCACCGACAACCAGGTGGTGGCAGCTCTGGTCACCTTTGCCTCGCTCTTGTTCATGTGGATTCTGGACATGATTATCAGCACTCTTCCTACCGATCAGACGTCGGGGGTGGTATTCGCTGTTGTTCTGGCCCTGGCCTTGAGCTTGTGGCTGTATCTGTCAACAAGAAACATCATCATCGGTGCCGGAGTCTTTTTGGTCTGCGCTGCGGTCATCGGGACAGTCTACGGCATTAAACCCGAGCTTTTTACCGGTTTCATAGGCCGTATCGTCGGGTGGTTCTCTGTCCTGAAACGATTCCCTGACTTTGCCAAGGGATATGTGCGTCTTTCAAGTCTTGTATATTATCTGTCATTCTCCGGTTTTTTCGTGTTTCTCGCCGTGCGGGTTATCGAAAAGCGGCGGTGGAGCTAGGAGGGCCTTCATATGATCAATCTTAAATTCAATTCCCTGAAAACCAAACGCGTCCGATACGGCGGTTACGCCGCCCTGGTAACCGCTCTTGCCGCCGCAGGTCTCATTCTGCTGAACCTTGTTGCCGCCCGGATCCCTGGAGACCTGGATCTGACGGAACACAAGGTGTTCAGCCTTTCAGAAGCCACTGCCCAGCTTGTCGAGAGTCTTGAAACACCGGTGAATATCTACGCCCTGTACAATACAGGCAGCGAAGACAGCGATGTGCTCAAGGTCCTGGAAAAATACAAACGCTTAAGCGATTTGATAACTGTTGATGTAATTGACCCGGATCTTCAGCCCGGGTTCGTGGCCCACTACAGCACAGACGGCCAAAGCGTGTCCGAAGGGTCGGTGATTGTGGAGAGCGGTACCTATTCACGGGTGCTTGCGGCCGTTGACCTGTACGATGTGCACTATAACCAGCAGGGACGCGGGAACGTATACGGTTTTGCAATGGAGCAGAAAATTACCGCAGCCGTTCAGTACGTAGCATCGGGTTACACCCCCAAAATATACACCCTGACCGGCCACGGAGAGGAATCCCTTGCCTCCTATGGTGTAGATTCCCTTGCCCAAGACGAAAATTATGAAATCAGTGAATTGAACTTGCTCACCGAGGGCGGCATCCCCGACGACGCTTCGGTTCTCATGATCATATACCCGAAATATGATATCAGCACCGAGGAAATCGATGTCATTCACGCCTGGCTCCAGGCCGGCGGAAGAGGCATTTTTCTGTTTGACCTTATCAAAGATGAACTTCCCGGATTCAATGATCTTCTGTCGGGTTACGGCCTTGCCGTCCAGGAAGGCGTTGTCATGGACCCGGATAAACAGCATCATGTGATGGTTCCCGTGTATCTTGCCCCTACACTGGCAGAGCACCCCATCCTTGATCCTCTGTCAAAAGAAAGCCTGAATGTGATAGCTCCCTTTGGAGTCGGAATCGCCGAGCTTGACATCAAACCCCGCAATATAGAACTCACTCCCCTGCTGACCACATCCGAAGACTCCTTCCGAAGGATAGACCTGCGTAATAACGCGGAAATAAAGTCGCCGGGGGACGAGGATGGGCCGGTTACCATTGCCTGGGCGGTAGAACAGCGCCGGGTCACCACCAGCGACCCTGAAGGGTTCCGTATCCTGGTCATGGGAAACAGCCAGTTCCTCGGTCCCGTCAAACCCTACGGTGTCATGAAAGGCAATGTCGATTTTTTCCTGAACACCCTGGGCTGGGTGAACGAACGTGAAGAAACCATCACCATCAGGTCAAAATCCCTCATCAAACTGCCTATCCGGATGAATGCCCTTTTGATGTACCTGTACGCCCTGATCATCGTCATTATCATCCCGGTAAGCATACTCACTACGGGACTGGTGATCTGGCTGAAAAGGAGACACCTGTAATGCAGAAAAAATACCGTATAGCACTTGCCGCCGCTGCAGTACTTGCAATGGCCGGCGGCTATTTTTTCCTTTCCCGTGAAAAACCGGAACCCGAATCTGCCGGCGCCGCACAGGAAGCACGGGAACTCATATACGTGTATAAAAATGAAAAGGAATCCCTTTCCGGGGTCACAGTGCGCCCTGCTTCCGGTACACCGGTAAACCTGTATCAGAAAAACGGCGAGTGGATCGCAGACATTTCTTTCCCTGAAGAAGATCTGGTTGCCTCTACCGTAAGGTCCGCCGGCGCCACAGCCCTGCAGATGATAGCCGACAGGGTAATAGAAGAAAACCCGGCCGACCTTTCGGTGTACGGACTCGACGCGCCCTCCATAGAAGTTGATTTCACTCATCATGACGGTAAGGTATCCACCCTCCTCGTCGGCAACCGTAATCCGGGCGGAAACAAATATTATGTAAAAATGGCATCTGGAAACACGGTATACACGGTTCTGGCCTTCAGTCCGAAAAACTTCGATTTTTCCATGGAGGACCTCCGGAACCGGCAGATCCAATTCGCCTTCAATCCAGAAGCGGCTCTTTATTTCCGTATCGTCAATAACGGCGAGACCATCAGGATACAGCCGTCCCAGGAACCGGATCCCGATCTGATTGGACAGAAAACCTCATCCTACAAACTGATGACGCCTTTTACTCCCAAAAGCGTCAGTGCCGATAAAATGGACACCCTCATAAAAGCAGTCCCCAAGGTCATCACCATTGCCGAGTTCATCGACGATGCGCCCACAGACTACTCCCTTTACGGCCTTGATCCGCCGCGGAAGGTTTTCAGGGCAAAAGACCCACGCGCCTCCATGACCCTGGCGATCGGCTCGCAAACTCCCCGCGGAAACTACTACGCCAGGGTTGATGATGACCCCAAGGTAATTGCTCTTTCCCCCCTGGTTGTCGATCCCCTGTTCCAGTTTTCCGCTTTTGACTTCATTGATAAGTTCATACTTCTGATTAATATCAAGTCTGTTGACAGGGTCAGCCTTATGGTTAACGGACGCAGTCATGAGCTGGAGATAACCCGCTTTTATGACGGAAACAGCGGCATGAAGAACCAGGACGGAACAGAAGATGAAGGGGAAACCCATTATTTCATCGACGGGATGGAGATTGAGGAAAAGCCTTT
>JAFGQL010000163.1 GCA_016935695.1 Spirochaetales bacterium | reverse complement strand
TTACATTGAGTATTTCCATCATCATTGTACAGCGTGTCTTGAAACTGGAGCACTTCATATTCCTGTGCGGCGTGTATTTCGCCTTGCTGGGATTCATCGCCCTTTGTTTTGCTGTGATATATGCGTATCCTCAGATTCCTGTATACAGGGAAATTTTTCTGCTGGCCCGTGTTATCGGATTATCCTGCGCGTATCCCGTGGTAATGCTGGTACATGAAATGAATCCCGCTCTGCTGGGAAAACAGAAAGTAGCCTACGTATACAGCTTTATCATCTGCCTTCAAGCTGTCGCCGTTATTGACTTGATCGGCGGTTTTGACCTTTTATTCCGCGTTAATAATTCCATGGTGACTGTCCGGCCGCTTTTTAAAATCGTCTACATTCCGTTCTCTTTTATCGGTTTGACAGCACTGGGTATATTAACATACCTGACATACCGTTCCATCAACGGTAAATACAAGAAACTCATGAGAACCTTCAGTTACGGTATTTTTTGCAAGCTCCCTTTTGAATACTGGGATATTTACAACTGGCTCGTAAAGGAGAACCCGAACAGAGACATTGTGTATCTTTACAATATCGGTATACTCCTGTTCGCCATGTTCTTTTCCGCAATGGTTATTCAATTCATACAAACAAAACTGAAAATAGATGCAATTCCATTATTGAAAAACATGAAAGATTCAGCGGGGAAAAAAGAGCCCGAGTATCTGGAACAGATATATCAGAAAGTCGTAATAAAAATGACTGACAACAAGTTATACGCGGATGAGCATATATCAATAGAAAAACTCGCCAAAAGACTGCACGAAAACCGTAATGAGATATCAAAGGCAGTCAACCGCTATTATGGCGATAACTTCACCAATTTCATTAATTATTTCAGGGTAGAGGAATTAAAAAGGCAGCTTGCAGATCCCGGCCAGGAGGCTTCCATTCTGGAACTTGGACTTAAAGCCGGTTTCAAGTCAAAAACATCTATTAACAGAATATTTTTTAAGTTTACCAAACTTACGCCCCGGGACTACCGGAACAGCATCCTGCAAAAATCAACCCAGGACATGACAGGAAAGACCGCAGTCCCGGTGCAGCAATCAAATTGACACTCACGACAACGAAACCGGTTATATACACGGCGTCTGATATAAACTCATTCACGACTCTAATTACCAAAAGGGCCTTCAAGTTCAATTTCAGCTCCTGAAAAACACAAATACTGTTTTGTTTACACATGGCTGGTATAGTCAAAGCAAAAAGGAGCACAGACATGATTATCGCCGTTCTTAACGCAAGCCCCAAGCCTGAAAACTCGAGCATTACCATGAGACATGTTGAGTTCTTAAAAAACAATTTTACAGAACATCAGTTCATCGACATACCTGTATCGCTGAAAATCAGGGCCATTGAACATAACCTCTCATTTTTTCATGACATAATGGAAACCGTCCGTTCCTGCGATATAGTCCTCTGGGCATTTCCTGTATACTTCTACAGTGTTCCCGGCCAGCTGAAACGATTTATAGAACTTGTATATGAAAATGAAGCCGAAGTTAATTTTTCAGGTAAATATTCCACGGCGATAGCTACGTCCGGCGGCGTCTATGACTATCCGGCATTGGAATACATTCATGCCGTCTGTGATGATCTTGGGATGGAATATTTCCCGGGCTGCTCCTTCAAATCCCTGTATCATAAGGATCTGCTGCAAAAGGATGTTCGGGAGGTTTTTTATACTTTCTTCAAACGCCTTCTCATCTGCACAGAAGACCGGGTCCGTCAGATTCGCAAATACCCGCCCGTGTCCGCCCATTCCGTTCAATTCACTGCGGTAGAAAAACAAATTAAGACAACATATACAACAGTGAAAAAACTCCTCGTCCTTACCGATCAAACAAAAGGGTCCAATCTGGAACGTATGACCGAATACGCATTGGCAGGTACCTCTTTTCAGACGGAAGTGGTAAACATACTCGACATAGACCTGCGCTGCGGCTGTACCGGCTGTGTGCAGTGTCAGTTCCACGGAGAATGTATCATCCGGGACGACGTGAACGAGCTGTTCGGTAAGAGGATCCTCGACTCGGATGCGGTGTTGTTCGCGTTTTCCATGAAAGGCCGGCATATATCCGCCAGGTGGAAAATGCTCATCGACAGAACGCTGTTCATCGCAAAGAAAAACGTGTACAGGAACATTCACGCGGCATTCATCGTAAGCGGCCCGGCAATGGAAGGCCGGTTCGTCCATGAGTTCATTCAGATCTACGCAGGAAGCCGCTGTTTCCATGATGCGGGAACCGTAAGCGATGAATCCGGTGACAACGATGAAATATGCAAAAATCTGGATTCAATGATGCAAAACCTGGAAACAAGTGTATCAGAAAAAATCCGACGGCCTTATCTGTTTCACCGTCGGGCATATCACATGGCCATGCGTGAACTCATGTATATTTACGGATTGGGCAGCCATACCGCGGAATTTTACAAAAAGAACGGCCTTTTTGATTATCCCCAAGGGTCATTACGGCATTTATTCACCAGGATACTGATGCGATTCCTGTTCACGTGTCCTTTAACGAAAGCCCATTTCAGAAAAAACATCAACCGGATCAGTGCAGACCAATACAGGAAGGTAGTCGCCTGAAACCCGACACCCCTTTGTCTACCCTAAGAAAACGAGGTTTTCCGGCTCCGTAGTAAGTTTTATCCGGCCCTTCTTGTCTGTGATTATGAGATTATCCAGGTGAGTGAAATGCAGAATACTCAATATGAGCACTTTCTCCGGGTCGGCCTCAAGCCATTTTTTAAATTCGAGGGGATGAAAGGAACCGTGTATTTTCATGTACGCGGTAATACGCCGGAAAAGTTTGGGCAAAAGGACATGGGTATCTGTTATGTCTGAAAGACTGCCCACTGTAAAAAAACGGTTTGTCCTGTCCCCTTCCCACAACCCTTTTTTCTTTTCACGGGCAGATACCGCGGCTTTCGCGAACAGCTCCCTAAGATCATAGAACATCCCGTCGTAAAACGTAGGATATGCCAGGCCCTTTTTCAGTAACTTGTAGTTCACCGATTTCTTCACGGTTTTTCCGTCAAGGAACAATTCCTTTACCGTTGACAGCTCCGCCGATTCCGGAAACACGAAAGAAACCGGACGGCCGTATTTCTCTGCCATACGCGAAACTACATACCCCTTTGTACCATCGGATGCAGAGGCAACCTTTGATCCGGCTGCATTCCAGACAACCTGCTTGATTCCCAACAGCGAAAACAGCGTATCCGTGGCCAGCTTTGCAAACTCGGGAGGCTGGTGTTCACATTTATAATGGGTCTCCAGGGTATCGATCGCCTCAATCCTTAGCTGCGCGTGGCCTTTCTTGTTGAGCCGTACCTTTCCGCCCTCAAGCAGGGACCAGTCATTGTCATTATCCGCTTTGAACCTGATGGAATCACCGTCGGGAGAATACCCGGTGATGTGAAACGTACCTTTTATTACCTTGAATGACATTATTACCTCCTCTTGATTTGTTAAGTGTAATGCATGCGCTGGAAAAAAGCAGCAGTCACAATCCTGGAGTTTATACAGACGAGAAGAACATCCCATCGGAGTCTGCATCATACACGACACACAGAATGTCATGATGGTGTCAGAAATTTATCATGATACTGAATCAGCGCGGCAAAAACCCTTGTGTGCACTGGTAAAAGTAAGTATTGTTAAGGAAATGACAGTGGATAGCTTAAGTCAAATGCTGGAAGAAGAACTTACGGAAGCGGTAGAAGTAAAAAATCCTAAATCGCTTCACCGCTACATTGTACTGCTTTCAGAAAACCTCGTCGGCAAACGCCAGCACAGTGAGGAATACTCGAGCCTTCATTCGGACCTCAAGGAAATCATCGCAATTACAAGAGAACGTTTTGAAGCCGTGGATAAGCGCTTCGA
>JAFGQL010000162.1 GCA_016935695.1 Spirochaetales bacterium | reverse complement strand
GATTCTGCTATCTTCTATTGATTTGCATGGCAGCCTTGAGGAATATTCAGGATAAGAGGGTAACAGCTGTGCAGGCTGCTGCACAAGGAGACAGGTGATGATTACGGGCCGCGCGGTACGTCTGGAACCGCCTACGATGAAACGCATATTTACCATCGCTCTTCCGATGGTGCTGTCCCAGGCAACCGACACCGTCATGCTTTTTGCCGACCGGCTGTTCCTTTCCCGGCTTGGCAAGACCTACATCGCGGCGTCCATGAGCGGAGGGCTCACCAGTCTTGTCATGCAGTCCCTGTTTCTTGGGATCATCGGGTATGTAAATGCCATGGTTGCCCAGTATTACGGTGCCGGGAAGAAAGATGCCTGCGCACAAACGGTGGCCCAGGGCGGGTATATTTCCCTTGTAAGTTATCCGCTCCTCCTGGCTCTCATGCCTCTGGCCAATTACTTCTTTACCGCTGCAGGACATACCCAGGCTCAGATACTCCTGGAATACAGTTATTTCCGGGTTCTTATAATCGGCGCAGTATTCGGTCTTTTCCGTACCGCGGTGAACGGTTTTTTCATAGGTCTGGGCAAAACCAGAATAGTCATGAGCGCGAACATTGCCGCCATGATAATCAACGTGCCCTTGAACTACATTTTCATATTCGGAAAACTGGGTTTTCCGGCCATGGGCATAGAAGGGGCCGCCTACGGCACCGTAGGCGGGAGCATCGGCGCCCTTTTGATCATGCTTGCGTTTTACTCAAGCAAGCGCTACCGGGATGAGTTCGGGACATTACGCCACTGGCGCTTTCATCCCGGTCTTTCAAGAACACTGGCACGCTACGGCGTCCCTGCGGGGTTTGAGTTCTTCATCAACATTGCCGCGTTCAATATTTTCCTGCAGCTTATCCACTCGTATTCCGAAGATGTCGCTGCGGCAGTTACCATCACCTTCAACTGGGACCTTGTGGCTTTCATTCCCATGATCGGAGTCGGTGTCGCGACCACCACCCTGGTTGGCCAGTATGTCGGCGCGGGAGATTATGCCGGTGCCAGGAAGGCTGCCTGGCTTTCTTACCGTATTGCGATAAGCTACGCAAGCTGCATGGTACTGTTGTTTCTGACCCAGACTGATTTTCTGGTGTCTGTATTTACCAGCGGGTTCGACGATCCGGAGGGCAAGGTTATGGGACTTTCCCGCACCATGCTGCGCCTCGCCGCGATGTATACCCTGGCAGATGCCACGAACCTTGTGTTTTCCGGCGCTCTCAGGGGTGCGGGAGACACAAGATGGGTCATGTGGATTTCCGGCCTCCTGCACTGGGTCATGGTGGCCGGGGTGGTAGTGTGCATAAAGGTACTGAAGCTGTCTCCTGTGGGAACCTGGCTCTTTTTTATAGGGTTCATTCTGGTTCTGGGAATTTCCATGCTTCTGCGCTACCTGTTCGGACACTGGGAACGGTTCAGAATAGTAGATTAGCCCACATTCACCCATTCTTCGGATATGACTTCTCCGTCGATTCCTGCGACGATGAGTTTCAGGGGGACAGACCGCTGCGCCTGAGCAAGGGCCTGCTGGGCCATGGCAAGGAGACCGCCGCAGCAGGGGACTTCCATGATGAGTACCGTGATGCTGTTTACCTTGGCTTCGTCAATGAGAGCCGTGATTTTCGGCAGGTAGTTTTCCTGCTTCTGGTCCAGTTTCGGACAGGCAATTGCCAGGGTTTTCCCCTTAAGGAAATCAGTGTGAAAATTCCCCATGGCAAAGGCAGCGCAGTCCGCGGCCAACAGAAGGTCCGAATTCCGGAAATAGCTTGCGCCCGGATTGATCAGATGCATCTGCACCGGCCACTGGCCAAGGGCAGAGGCCTTTGACTGAGGCTCCTGGTCCGGCGAAGGGGATGCCTCTGGTCTGTTCAGGCTGCGGGCAAGGGAGCCGGGACAGCCCTGACGGCGGGGCGGGGCGGATGCTTCCGGTTGTGCCGGTACGGGTATACCGTGCCGTGCCAGTACTTCAAGAGCCTGGGCGTAATATGCGTCTTCGCCGTGGTCAAGGAGGTGTGCCAGGTGGGCTTTGATGGTATTCATACCCTGGGGTATGATGTTCTCCATGACTTTTGATTCGTCAAAGGGTTCTGCTTCCCGTTCCTCTACAGTTATGGCTCCTTCGGGGCAATGGCCCAGACAGGCCCCCAATCCGTCACAGAACAGGTCGCTCACCAGCCGGGCTTTTCCGTCTATCAGCTGAATTGCCCCCTCGGGACAGTTGGGCAGACATAACCCGCAGCCGTTGCACTTTCCGTCGTCGATATGTATGATTTTTCTTTTCATGGTGCACCTCGTTATGTAATCAATTGTAGCGTGCAGGATGATTCCCATGCTGTCACAAATGTTACAAATAGGGTAAGGTATCTTCAGTGATCGAGAAGCTTGCAAAAAACGTGTTTTTCCGCGGTGTTTCGTATGAGGATACAGGCCGGATTCTGGAAGAAACGCCTGTGTCGGTCCTTCATTTTGACAAGGATGAACTCATTTTACGGCAGGGAGAGCCCTACGAAGGGCTGTACCTGCTTCTGGAAGGCCGCTGCATTTCCCGGATGACCGACTACCGGGGCAGGGAGCTCAAGATTGAGCACTTTGAGCCGGGGGCCGCCCTGGCGCCGGCGGTTTTGTTTGCCACGGCGAATGATATGCCGGGAAGCGTTATCGCCACCAGCCGGGTTGAAGCAGCGGTGTTGTCCAGGGACGCGGTCCTCACCCTTTGCGGGAGTTACCGCCGTGTCCAGGAAAACCTGCTTACCCTGTTGTCGGACAAATTCATGTTCATTTCCAAACGGTTCGAGATGATGTCCTTCCGGACCATCCGTGAGAAACTGGCAAACTATCTCCTTTCCCTGAAAGCCCGGGAGGACGGTACCGTTGTACTGCCTTTGAGCATAGAGGAGTTATCGGCATTTTTTGCCGTATCGCGGCCGTCCCTTTCCAGAGTGTTCAGTATTCTTGAGGAAGAAGGCATTATAGAGAAAACCCAGCGTAGTTTACGCATTATAGATATCGATGCCCTTATCCGGGACGCTCCCGATGAATAACAATCCAACCTGCTTTGTGCCCACTATTGGAGGACGTACATGAAAAAATGGATAATGGAACACATTCCTCTTCCAAAGCCGCTTTCTAAGAATGAAGAGCTGATCAACGGGTTTACCCATGCCGCCGGAGCCCTGGCCTGCATTCCCGCGTTTGTGCTGCTTGTACACACCGCCCTGCAGTCGGGTGTCGTATGGTACACTGTCGCCGCGGTCATTTTCATGCTGAGCATGACGGTCCTGTACAGCGCGTCGGCTTTTTATCATTTATCCAACGGACCTCTTGTAAAACGGGTAGGCCGAATTTTTGACCATGCATCCATTTACCTCCTTATTGCCGGCACCTATACTCCCGTCGCTTTTAAGATCCAGGAACCCTGGGGGGTGGTGATTTTGTCTCTTGTTTGGGGCATTGCCTTGTTCGGGTTTATCCTGAAAATCGCTTTCTGGGGAAAATTCAAGGTACTCCATTTGCTGGTGTACCTGGGTATGGGGTGGACAATTGTGTTTTTCTGGCCTGTGGTTACGGCAAGGGTCCCCGCTGAATTTATCCGTTTCGCATTTTTTGGGGGGGGTGCCTATACGCT
>JAFGQL010000161.1 GCA_016935695.1 Spirochaetales bacterium | reverse complement strand
GTAATCGGCGATCAATTGAACGAGGTGCCCCGAGTAGGTGCAGAGTCCGAGGCCTATTTTCATGTTGCCCAGACAAACCTAGGTATGATGCTGCTTCCAGGTATAAGAGGTATCGTAACCCGGGGGTTCAGGCGGTTCAGGCCGGTGATCGGCGTGGAAGTTCCGCTTAATTACCAGCGCGAGTTTGTCCCCTTTGGTCTTCCGGTAACCATGTATATAGGCGGCGAATTAAACTGGTCATTCTGGCGCTTCCAGATTCTGCCCAGTCTGAATGTGGGATTGAGCGGCATCATTCCCGTATGGGAAATGGATGAGGAAGACCCGGAATTTGTGCTATCCCATTTCGGCGGATCTGCGAATGTGGCTGTCTCGTATCTTGTGAATAGAGATATCCGTATCCAGATTGACGCCGGTGCGGTATTTTACGCATCGGTATTCATCAATTCAAAGACATATTTTGGACCATATGGCGGGATAGCTGCGAAGATAAAACTATGACAAAACTGAAAAGGATTTATCTATGAAAATAAAACTATGTGCAATGATGATTGCGGCGGGGTTCCTCTTTGGCTGCGCGAGTGGGCCTTCGCTCATAACGGGAGAAACCGAAACACCCCTCATGTACGGTCAAGGCTCGGGTGAAAGTGCTGTTGTTGCTCTTCAGTCGGCAAAACTAAACATAATTCAGAAAGCCGCAGAAAGAATACTTGGCACGGCTGCTGCGTCGGCTAACCGGGATGAACTTGCAGCACTGTTCGGAATGGATTTCGAAACCAATATGTTTATCATAAGGGATTCTGTGGAACTCATTTCCAGAGGTAGCGAAGCGGCCAGTTTTTTTGCCAGTCTGAAGGCCCGGGTTGATCTGTCAGCCTTGGCATCATTTTTGCGGAGCAATAATATTCTTGGGGGACAGGTATTGCCTCAGGGCACAACCCCGGTCCTGGAAGATGAGCAGACCCCGTTATGGGCGCGCCAGAGCTCATCAGGTACTGTCGAACAAAGCCAGACGCTGCCTTCAGAAGAAAAGGCAGCGGTTTCAGAGGCCGTTGAGGAGGTAGTGGAAGAAACATCTCTAACCGAAGAAGAAAAGGCCAGGGTTCGTGAATACATGGAAAACTTGAGTTTTCTTGTCTATTTCGACCCTGAGACCGAGACTGATCCATTTCTCATGAAAGCGGCAGTCTCGAGCGCCAATAAATTTCTTGGAAATTCCGGTTACAGATTTCGTGATCTTGACCAGGTCGAACGAATCCGGACGGATCAGGAACTGGCTTACGAGGAAGAAACAGGAAAGTCTATTTCCATAGTTCAGTGGATAGCAGCAAAGCTGAAGGCCGATGTATATATAGAGGTAGCTGCTTCAGTTTCCTCCTCTACAGAAAATTCCAGACACTACGGTTCGGCAGCGGTAACCTTGAATATTTTCGATTCGGCGACCGGCAACGGTTTGGGACAGGCTTATTATCAGACAAATCCGCCGGCATTCAGCACCGTTTCACAGTCGGATGCCCTGAATAATGCCATGGCGTCTGCCGTATATAAAGCGATGCCCGAAGGCATACGTCTTGCCGAGACAGGTTTTGCCAAGGCCGTGTCTCAAGGGTTTACGTACGAGCTGATATTTATAAATACACCGAATTCCCGGCTCATGAGGGAGTTCGTCGATAAAATGAAGCGCAGGACGAAGGATATTGAACGCACCTCCTACAGCCGGGACGAAACAAGGTATACAGTGAAATATATCGGTTCTGTGGAGGAACTGGAATTTCTGGTATATGACATGGCTGAACTGGTGCCGGGCCTGGAAAGCATGACCATGGTTATGCAGCGCGGTAGCTCAATAACCTTCGAGACCGGAATGTAGAACGGGCTTTTACGACGGGAGAACAGCGGTAATGAAAAAAATGCGTGTTATGTTACTTTTTACAGTGTTAACGGCAATAGCCTGTGTCACGGGCGGGGAACCCACGTGGATAGCCGATCCGCCTAAAGATACTCCGTCTACCTTGTATTTTACCGGTATCGGATCAAGTGTGTCGGGCGATGAGGCTGAAGCTTATTCTCAGGCTGTTGCCGGTCTTGTCGCAGAGATAACCCGTATCATCGGAGTTGAAATTTCCAGTGAGGTTTCCGTTTATGCTGCCGAAGTACTCGGAGAGTTTCAGTCAACGGTAAAGCAGTCAGTCCTCCAGCGTTCCAGCGCCCGGGTCGAAGGTTTTAAAGTGGCTGACCGTTATGTGGAAAACAACGGCGGCATACTGACGGTGCATCTTCTTGCTGCCTATGAAAAGAAAGCCCTGGATGCTGAGCTTATGCGGATACAGCGGCTGCTTGCTGAACGGCAGGAAGCGGTGAGCGGTCCGGAAGGAGAAGGTGAGGCATTGTTGAGCAGAGGTCTGGCGTACTCTGCCGCCCTGAAATATATCGAGGCAGCCGGCGCCGCTGCCAGGGCAGAAATAGATAACAACCGTATTAAATTCGAACGGAACGTGAATAAGGCGAAAGCCGCTCTGTCCGGGCTTTCCATTACGGTGACCACCGCTCAGGTAACCGGCATGAAAGACGAAAGCCTTCCCTTGATTGAGGTGATGGTTGTGAATACTGAAGGTCTGCCGCAAAGGGGAGTCCCCCTTCGGGCTTCTTTCAGAACCTTGCGTGACGACAATCGTTTTACTACATCTGTTACAGAGCTTCTGACCGAAGCAGACGGGACCGCCGTTCTCAGGCTTCCCGTTCCCAGGTTTGTGGGAGAAGAAAAGGTAACCTTTTCCTTTGATCTTCGCGGTCCTCTGGATACCTTTTCTACGTTAACCGGCGATATGGCTGAACTGGCCGAGGGTATTGAACTTGTTGCCGGAAGCAAGCGGCAGACTGTCAGTTACAGGGTTGTTTCTCCCCTGTCGGGTATGCGCGTAGTCGTGGCCGCGAGGGATCTCGATTCCAGCGGTAAAGATATCCAGCCTTCTCAGATATCGGTGGGTATGATGGAAGTACTGGCCGCTGCAGATTTTCTTACCATGAAAAGCGACATATCCCTGAATAACGGTTCCCCCGGAGAGCTTGGCAGAGCCGCCGCCCAGGCGGCAGGAGTTTCCAGCGGACGGGTCATGCTCGGCCAGGCACAGGTTGTGGAGTATTCCCAGGATGACGGTAAAACCCTGGTAAAGGTGAGCGGCACGGGATACCTGGTGGATATAGCTACAGGGAATGTGATTTACACAAGCGCCGGGTTTCAAAAGAGCGCCATCGGTTCCACAGCTCAGTCCGCCCTTGTTTCTGCCTTCCGTCAGCTCGGAAAACTGATTGCCGAAGACCTTGTCAACAATGTCCGGTAATGTTGGGGCGTGTTGGTTATGACACCTGTGACCCCTTTTTGCAGAAGGGCCATTCCGGTTTCAACCTCATCTACCGTCCATGGCAGAACAGGTCTGTCTTTGGAGAAGGCCAGGGCAATGTCGGAGTTCATGGAATAGCGGGGTTTTTCGAAATCGGGTATGGACAGGACCTGGTCCCAGGGTGCTTCACGGCTGATCTGATCTTTTGAGCCGTCATCGTAAATAAGGCCTGCGGGAATGCCACTGTCAAGCTGCTTCCATCCAAGGAGGACCCTCGGGTCGAAGGATGATATTATTACCCGGTGAGCGAGACCGGCATTGTTAATGCAATGAAGCAACGATGTTAATTTGCCGGGGTCTGCCGGCTGATCGTAACACTTTATTTCTATGTCGAATGCTGATGCTTGACCTGTTGTCTGAAAGACTTCCTCCAGGAGAGGTATGCCTTGATGAGCGGTCCCCGGCAGAGGTTTCAGGCTGCGAAGGGTTTCAAGGTCCATGAGAGACAAGCGGCCGCCAGGTACGTGGGAAGGAACCTCAAAAAAACGGGACACCTCGGAATCATGGTACACGGCGATCTGGCCGGAGCTGAGCCATTGTATGTCCAGTTCTATGCCGGGAGCCCCCAGGTCTACGCTTTTTTGAAATGCCTCAATCGTGTTTTCTGTGGCCAGTGAGGATGCGCCCCGGTGTGCATACAAAGAAACAAATGGATTTTGTGCCGGTTTTGTCATAAAAGAGTACTCCTGAGGGTGTTTATTCCTGGGTTTCGCCCATTTCCTGTTTAAGTTGTTTAAGGGCCTCATCGGCCTGGGTTTGTTCAAGTTCATTAAGGAGGGGATCGCTTTTGCCTCCCATTGCCTCGAGACTTTGATACAACGCGTCGGGATCGATACTCAGTTCAGGTTCGGATGAAAGAATCTTCAGGTCTGATCTGGCGCGGCGGATTTCTCTGCTTATTTCGTCATGATGAGTGCGTATTGATTCCATGGCCCCGGTATATTCTTCAATCTTCAGCCGGGCCCCTGCCGCGAGATCTTCGCGCGCGCGGGTCTTTGCGAGTTCCATGCGTTGTTCCCACAGGGCAAGGTTTTCTTCGGCCTCTTTGAGTTCGGCACTGACCAGTTTATATTGAGTGATAAGCTCCAGCAGATAGGCCTTTGTGATGTGTTTTTCTTCTTTCGACGTTCCCATTACTACACGAAGATACCGTATTTTTAGTATAATTGGTACTGCAAAATGGAAGATTTAACATATTCGCCGGATGATTGTATCTGTGCTCTTGCAACACCCTGGGGAAAAGGCGCCATCGGTCTTGTCCGGATAAGCGGCACGGGGGCAATTGATGGTCTTCTGCCCCTGTTCTCCCGTCCAAAGGCCCTTTCCCGGGCCAGGGGGCATAGTCTCATTCATGGTACGATCATTGATCCTGTTTCCGGAGAGTCTGTTGACGAGGTAATGATAGCAGTATACCGGGCACCGAAAAGCTATACAGGACAGGACTCGGCGGAAATCATGTGCCACGGCAGTCTTCCGGGAATCCGTACGATTCTGGACCTTCTGCGGGCCAGAGGGTACAGGGATGCGGGCCCCGGTGAGTTTACCATGCGGGCTTTTCTGAACGGGAAACTTGATCTTACCCGCGCAGAAGCAGTGAATGAACTCATTAGCGCGAAAACACGTTCCTCTCACCGGATGGCCTTTGAACGGCTGAAGGGTAGCGTGTTCAACAGCATAGAAGACATAAAGCAGGACCTGGTGAATGTGTTTGCGGAAATTGAGCTCCATCTTGATTATCCTGAGGACGAAATAGACGCGGTACCGGACCAGCTGCCCGCACGTCTTAACGGCATTCAGAAACGAATCGCAGACCTGTTGTCAACCTATGACACTGGGAAATTATACCGTGACGGTGTCCGGGTTACCCTCGCGGGACCGACGAATGCCGGAAAGTCTTCGTTATTCAACCTGTTTGTAAAGGAAGACCGCGCGTTGGTGTCCGACGTTCACGGTACTACCAGGGATTATCTTACCGAGCTTTTAACCATACGCGGTATTCCTGTGACCCTTGTGGATACCGCCGGCCTGCGTGCTTCTTCAGATACCGTGGAAGCAAAGGGCATTGAGCGGTCACGGGAACTGATGGCGAACAGTGATGTGGTGCTTTTTGTGTGGGATTCCACGGTTGCCCTTGATGAACACAGCTACAACGCCTGGGCATCCGAAGCCCGTCATGTTGTCGGTGTGTGGAACAAAACCGATCTGGACGGCTATGAGTGTCCTGAAGGGTTTGTAGGGGTGAGTGCCCAAACAGGAAGGGGGTTCGCTGATCTTGAAGAAGCGGTTTTTTCCTGCATTACTGCTGACACCAGCGGTCTTGATGCAGGTACTGTCATAGATTCGGACCGGCAGAAGGGGCTTTTAGAGGAGGCGGATGCCGCCCTGGTCCATGCCTGGGATGGAATTGAAGGGAATGTTCCTCTTGATGCAGTAGCTGTGGATATTCAGGAGGCTTTGCGTGCTCTTGGGGAGATCACTGGCGAGGTCAGCTCCCGTGATGTGCTTAACCGCATGTTCGGTTCATTTTGTGTCGGAAAATAATGACTGTACAGGAACAATTCTATGGATTTCGTTGATGCGATTGTAATTGGCGGCGGCCATGCGGGTATTGAAGCAGCCCTGGCATTGCCGCGCCTTGGATTTGAAACACTGCTGATTACCCAAAATCTGGACACCATTGGAAAACTCTCCTGCAATCCGGCGGTGGGCGGACTGTCCAAAGGCAATATTGTCCGGGAAATTGACGCCCTGGGCGGAGAAATGGGAAAGCTGATAGACGCGACAATGATACAGTTCCGAATTCTCAATCAGCGGCGCGGTCCTGCGGTACAGGCTCCCAGGGCACAGGCGGATAAATGGGAATACTCAAGCTTAGCCAAAACTACCCTGGAAAAGGAGAAAGGCCTTCATCTGTTTCAGGACACCGTATGTGATCTTATGGTAGACACCGACCGGCGGACCGTGAAAGGGGTGATTACCGAACGGGGACATAGCATCAGGGCAAAAACCGTGGTGTTGACAACCGGGACCTTTATGGAAGGGAGGATATTCATTGGCGAATATTCCGCCCAGTCCGGCCGCCTGGGCGAACCGGCAGCACTCGGCCTGGGAACTGCCCTGCGGCGCCTTGGGTGTTCCGTCGGCCGCATGAAAACCGGTACACCGGCGCGGGTGGCACGTTCCAGCCTCGATTTTTCCAAGTTTGAGGAACAGCCGGGAGACGAGATCATGCTGCCCTTTTCATTTTCGTCTGTCAGGGTTGATCGGCCCAGCGAATCCTGTTATATCGCCTACACAAATGAGAAAACTCACCAGGTCATACGGGATAACATGCAGCGCAGCCCCCTGTATTCAGGAAAGATTGTAGGAAAAGGTCCGCGGTATTGTCCATCCATAGAAGACAAGGTGGTCAAATTCCCTGACCGGGAACGGCACCAGATATTTATCGAGCCCGAGGGATATTTAAGTGAAGAAATGTATCTGAACGGTATTTCCTCAAGCCTGCCCGAAGAGGTTCAGCTGCGGTTTTTAAGAACCGTTCCCGGTCTGGAACAGGTCCATGTCATGCGGCCCGGGTATGCGGTTGAGTACGATTACCTGGATCCCCGGGAACTGTATCCCAGTCTGGAATCAAAACTGTACGCGAACCTCTTCATCGCCGGGCAGACAAATGGAACATCAGGTTATGAAGAAGCCGCGGGGCAGGGTTTTGTAGCGGGTCTGAATGCCGGTCTCAAGCTTCGCGGCAGAGAACCCCTCATTCTTTCCAGGGCCGAGGCGTATATAGGAGTGCTTATTGACGATCTGGTGACCCTTGGAACAGAAGAACCCTACCGGATGTTTACATCCCGCGCGGAATACAGACTGTCTCTCCGGCATGACGCGGCTGACGTGCGCTTGTTCGAGAAGGCTGAATATGCGGGTATTCTGGGTACCGAGGCCAGGGAACGGCTGACGGAGAAACGAAAGGGATTGGAAGAAATTCAGGAACTGCTCAAGAAACGGCGGCTGAAAGAGAAGGATGTGTTTCCTGATATTGGCATTGAAGTACAAGCGGGGAAAACATTTCTTGATCTGGTGAGGGTCCCCGAGATCAGTATTGATCATCTGAAAGAACTGGAACCCGGCCTTGCCCGGTACCCGGAGAGCTGGCTCAAACAGAAAGAGCTGGATATAAAATATGAAGGCTATATCCAGCGCCAGGAGCGGCAGGTCAGGCGTTTCGAACGGATGGAATTGGTAAAGATTCCAAGGGACTTTAATTACGATAAGGTTGAGGGCATTTCCAATGAATCCAGGGAAAAGTTTAAACGGATATTACCTATGAATATCGGCCAGGCTTCTCGGATATCCGGCGTACGGAATTCCGACATCGCGGTTCTACTGGTCTGTCTCGGACGAAAACCCGATGCCGTCAGTCAGGGAGAGGCATTTGTTGAATGAAGTCATGACTGAAT
>JAFGQL010000160.1 GCA_016935695.1 Spirochaetales bacterium | reverse complement strand
TCTTTCGCCCCTCTGGAAACGGTCACCCGCTATTTCTTTGCCGACGGAAAGGTGATAGCCACAAAACCGTCAATGGACGACACCGCAGGGGAAATCGCGTCCCGCACCATCGACACCCGTGAACAGATCACCCGCTATCTTGCACGGTGCCGGAACCTGTTCACCGCCGTTGAGGACGCATTTTTGTGGAACAATCCCCGGGACGTGTTTTTTTCCGGAAAGAGTTTTTCCATACTGAAGAACGTACCGATGACCGCCTTTACCCGTTCCATGGACGCAATGACAAAAGCCAGTATCAGGGATCCTCACACCCGGCAGATATTCAACCGCTACGCGACCTTCAACGGGTCTAATCCCTACAAGGCCAGGGGAATGTTCAACCTCATCGCCGCCCTTGAGTCCGCGAGCCTCACCCCCGAAAAGGGCATTTTTGCCCTTTCCCAAGCCCTGGAAGGCCTTGCCCTCAAAAAAGGCGCGCGGTTTCACTACAACACGAAAGTCACTGCCCTGACATCGGATTCCCGCCGTATTCACGGAATCACCGCCGGGGGCCGGTACCTGGAAACAGATTATCTGGTCTCGAACATGGACATACACCGGTTTACCCGGGACCTCCTGCCCCGGGCCCGGCGGGACGGCGGCGACATCTCTGTAAACGCACTCTCCTCATCGGGAATCGTGTTCCTGTGGGGCATCAACCGCAGTTTTCCCCGGCTGGGGCTTCATAACATTTTCTTTGCCCGGAACTACAGGGAAGAATTTCGGTTCCTTTCGGGAACCGGCCGTACAGCGGTATACGAGGACCCCACGGTTTACGTGAATATCACCTCCAAGGTGGATCCATCCGACGCCCCGGAGGGCATGGAAAACTGGTTCGTACTGATCAACATGCCCTGCGACAGGGGCCAGGACTGGGACCGAATTATTCCGGAAGTCCGCACCCGGGTTCTGGCAAAACTCAGTACCGCCCTGTCCGTGGATCTCTCTGATCACATAACGGAAGAAGCAGCTTACGGCCCAAAAGACATTGAACAGGACACCGCGAGCTACCGCGGCAGTCTGTACGGCATGTCATCCAACAAATGGAATTCGGCGTTTCTGCGCCCGCGGAATTCGTCAAGGGCCTGTTCAAACCTGTATTTTTGCGGCGGGACCGTTCACCCGGGAGGAGGAATGCCACTGGCAGTACTCTCCGGCCGCCTCGCCGCCAAGGAGTTAATGTCATGACACAGTTACGCCTCAAAAACCCGGTCCACGCCCTCAGCCTCATCCTGATCATCCTGTACACGGTAGGCACAGCCGGACACCTCATCCCTCAAACACTGCCGCTGATGCTGATCCTTACCCCGTGGTTCCTCTACGCGACAGGGTTCGCGGTTGCCCTCGCGTTTCTGCTGCCGGATCTGATGAGCGGCGGCCGCAGTGTCCTTGTGTGGACCCTTGGCGTCCTGGGGGTGACTTTTTTTCTGGAATCCCTGGGAACTCATACAGGTTTAATATTCGGCGAGTATACTTACGGCCAGACCCTGGGAATCCATGCGGTGGGGGTTCCGCCGGTGATCGCGTTGAACTGGGTCCTGGTCATGTGCGGGATCATCTACATAACCGAGAGGGTGATAAAAAACCCGATTCTGATGGCGGCAGTCTCGGGTCTGCTCGCGGTCCTGTACGATTACATTCTGGAACCGACAGCGATCCGCCTGGATTACTGGACCTGGGCAGGAGGCACCATTCCCTTGCAGAATTACATTGCCTGGGGGCTCATTGCCTTCACCGCGGCCCTCTTCTGGCCTCTGGTCAAAAAGAGGATGCATGTCCTCCCCGCTGTGCTGGTAGGTATTCAGTTTATCTTTTTTACCATACTGCTTATATTTTTGTAACGGAGAATGACCATGCTCGGCTTTCTTATGCAGCACAAGGCGCAGATAAGCGCCTACCTGAAAAACTATCTGGCTCTTCATTCAAACCGCCTGGCGCGGATCAACAGTCTGGGGCCCAAGGTCCTGGAAGAACTCCTTGAGTTCACCACCCGCGGAAAAATGATCCGCGGCAGTCTGGTGTTCCTAGGCGGGGAGCTCTGCGGATCAGACGCCTATACACAGGACATCATCGCCGTCGGCGCTTCTCTGGAGCTCCTGCAAAGCGCCCTTCTGATCCATGACGATATCATGGACAGAGATGACGAGCGGCGGGGGGCAAAAAGCATCCACGCCCTGTACGACGATGAGCTTGAACAGCGGCGGATACCCGATCACCGTCATATCGCAGAATCCCTTGCCATCTGCGCCGGGGACATTTCCTTTTTCCAGGGGTTTGAGATTCTGGCGGCGCTTTCGGCGGACACCGATATCCGGCTGAAACTGTTCTCGCTGTTTTCGGCGGAGATGGGGGTCGTGGGAACGGCACAGATGCTGGACATTGCCCATACCGCCGATCTGTCATTCCCAGAAAAAGACGCCATTCTGGATCTCTACCGCTACAAAACCGGGCGCTACACCTTTGCCTTGCCTCTCCTTGCAGGGGGCATCCTGTCCCGGGCAAGCGATACCCAGCTTTCCCTCCTGGAAGAAATCGGCGAACTGATGGGCATCATTTTTCAGATACGCGACGACGAGCTTGGCCTTTTCGGCGATCCGGAAAAAACGGGAAAGCCCGCGGGATCGGATATTTATGAAGGGAAGAAAACCCTCCACATGTATGAACTCAGGACAAGCCTTAACCAGGTGGAAACACAGTTCGTCGATTTGGTCCTCAACAGCGAAACGGTAACACCGGTACAGTATGAAAGCATCATGACCCTTATGGACACCCACAAAATCCGCTCAATCATGCAGGACATCATCGCTTCCTACCAGGACCAGGTCAGCATGCTGATACAGGATTTCCCTTCGCCGTCACAAGGGGGGAAAGACTCACTGAGGGAAATTCTCAGCTTTATCGCAAGCCGGGAAAAATGATGCTCCCTGTTTTTTTCCTGTAAATATTGTACATACGGTGCCGGAACTCCTATACTCTTAGGCATGGAAACTCTCATACGCATTATCGACACATTTTTCGGATTCAAGGCCTATGTCATGCTTCCCCTCATCATCCTTATCCTGAGCATGATCATCCGCATGAACATTACCCGAGCCCTGCTTTCCGCCTTGAAACTCGCCGCCGGGTTCGCCGGCATTTTCATCGCCTTTCAGTTCTTCATCGACAACATCAACCCGGCGGTCACCGCCCTTGTAGAAACCCGGGGTCTCGATTTTCCGGTACTGGACGTCGGCTGGCCGCCCCTTGCGGCCATTACCTGGGCATCGCCCATTGCCCACCTGTCCATACCTCTCATCATTCTCATCAACCTTGTCATGCTGGCCACCAACACCACAAAGACGGTCTACATAGACGTATGGAACTACTGGCACTTCGCCCTGGCAGGGGCGCTTATTCTGGGTACCAGCAACAGCATGGTGCTCGGTCTGGCGGCAACGGCCTTTCTGGCGGTCTACACCATAAAGCTCAGCGACTGGACGGCCCCCGAGGTGGAACGGGAAACAGGCCTCAAAGGCATCGCCATCTCCCCCCTTTCGTCAACCGGCCTCCTGCCCTACGCCGTAGGGTTCAACTGGCTCATTGACCGTATTCCCGGATTGAAACATCTGTCCTACAATCCCCACAAAGAGGGATCGGGTGTAAAGGTTTTAGGCGAACCGATGGTCATCGGTGTGATAGTCGGGATCCTTCTCGGCGCGGCTGCCGGCTACGGTATAAAAGACCTCCTGGAACTTTCGGTCCATATAGCCGCGGTCATGTTCATCCTGCCCAAATGCGGCAGCCTCATTGGTGAAGGAATGGAGCCGGTGTCCGGCCGTTTGAGAGAAGTGATTGAAACCCGCTTTCCAAAGAAGACAGGCCTGAATGTTGCGTTGGACGCCAACGTCATCCTGGAACACCGGTCCATCCTGAGCGCCGGGCTCATTCTCATGCCCATATCCCTGGCCATTGCCCTGGTTCTTCCAGGGAACAAGACCCTGCCCCTGGGGGACCTGCCGGCCCTCATAAGCCAGATATCGGTGATCACCCTTGTATCAAGAGGCAATGTCATACGGGCGGTCCTCGCGGGGATCCCCCTGGTGAGCGGCTATCTGCTTATCGCAACCCGCCTTGCCCCCCTGATAACCCGGCTATCAATGACAGTGGGGGCCCATATCCCCGACGGCGCCCAGATAACCGCGTTCACTGACGGCGGAAACCCTGTGCGCTTCTGGGCCTACCACTTGTTCACCGGGAACATCATAGCACTTGCTGTGCTTCCTCTGGTGGGGCTGCTCTTTTACCTAAGCTACCGTAATTACCGCAGGGCAGTATCGGAAGACAATCCTATTTGACAGTGATCCTTCCGAAGGTCACGGGGATCAACACCCCGTTCTTTTCATTGATCACCCACTCGATGAACACGTCCCGCTGCATCATGGCCATATCGTAGACATCAAGGGCACGGTTGAACACGGTGTACCCGTCACCGCCGGCAGCAAGATACGAATTTGTGGCGATGCGGTATATCCTGTCAGGATCGACCGGTTCTCCGCCGATGGTAAGGCCGCTAATGGTACCCGATGCGGTATCAATGGTGAAAGAAACCCCGTCGGAGACCTGGGGCATGGCGCCGTGACCGACAGTTTCGGGTGTCCGTTCAAAAAGCGCGGCAACATCTGTTCCTTTGAGAGAGACAATGGCTACAGAGTTATCGAAAGGAAGCACCTCGTACACCGTGCCTTTCTGAATATCCCCCTCAGGAAGAGTCGTCCGTACCCCGCCCCCGTTCTGGAAGGCGAAATCCGCGTCCTGCCCCATGTGGCGGGCGTACCAGAGCATGGAGTCGGCAACCGCATCGCCGACAGCGGTTTCCCTGACCCGGGTCTCGTCGTTCATGAACGGCCCTTCTGCCCTGCCGATAACCTGGCCTAGCACAGCCTGAACGTTATCTGCGTATATTTTCAACGATGCCGCGAGCTTTCTGTCCTCTTCCAGTTCAGGCCCGACGGTGGGATACACGCTTGAGCCGTCATCCAGCTTTTTCCTGGTCCGCACATTGACCGGCAGCAGCTCGTAATCCATGGAAAGCACTTCACCGTCTTTAAAGCGAAGAGCAGCTTTACCCACATACAGCCCCCAGTGTTTTGCCTGTACAATAGGCACCTCATAACCGGTTTCTTTGTTGGCTGCCTTCACCGGCGTATCCACCCTGGTGTGGGTATGGCCGTCGATAATCAGATCAATACCGGGAACCTCGGCGGCAAGACGCCGGGAACCCCGCATTTCACCGTCGTACAGGCCCAGATGCACCAGGGCAATCACGATATCGGCTTTCTTTTCCAGTTCCGGAACAAGTGTCCTGGCCGTTTCCACTTCATCAAGAAACGTATAGCCTTTAATATGGGCCGGGTTGCCGCTCTGTTCGGTTTCTTTCAATAGAAGCCCGAACACCGCTACCCTGAAATCACCGTAATCCTTTATGACATACGAACTGACGCCCGGCAGAGGTTTTCCGTCGGCGGTTTTTACATTGGCGCACAGCCAGGGAAAATCCGACAAGGCGATCTGTTGCTGCATGACAGCGGGAGCGGGATCGAATTCATGGTTGCCCACGGCAACCGCGTCGTAGCCTATGTAATTGTAGCCTATGATATCGGGTTCAGCCTTGAAGAAATTGGATTCTGGCCGGCCCGTATTGAAATCCCCGGCATCCAGAACCATGACATAGGGATGCCGGCCCCGTATCTGTTGTACAAGAGTGGCCCGTGCGGGAAGTCCGCCCTGATGGGGGGCCGGGTAATCGAAAAACGCCAAAGGGTGACCGTGATGGTCGTTGGTATGGAGGACCACCAGTGTATGCTCCACAGATGAAGGCGTATACGCTGTCTGGCAGCCTGCTGCAAGGAACAGGGCGGCAACAAGCAGCAGCAATATCCGTTTTTTCATCATATATGTTTCTCCTTTTTTTAGAACCTGTTCAGACGGTAGCAAATATGCTGTGTTTTTTCCATTCAAGGCAGGTTAGAACGCCGTGAGCAGTACCCTTTTGTTACCGGATACATATCTTTTTTAGAAAGGCCCTGTAATGGCCGTTTACACTGCCGGCATACCGGCAAAAT
>JAFGQL010000026.1 GCA_016935695.1 Spirochaetales bacterium | reverse complement strand
TCATCACTTTTTTTATGTTCAATTGAATCCCAGAACTCATGAAGACTCGAAATCATGTCATCCTGTGATGTAACCCGGCAGTCGGGATACATATGGCCGGGAAACAGGTCCAGGTAGCTGGGACGTGAAAAGCGGCTGCCGATGTACAGGATTACTCCGGTATCGGTTTCTGTCCGGATCACCCGTCCGGCCGCCTGGAGTACCTTGCAGAAACCCGGATAGGTGTAGGCATAATCAAAGCCTGTGTTTGCGTGCTCGTCAAAATAATCTTTTATGATATCCCGCTCAGGACCCAGTTGGGGAAGACCCACGCCAATCACTGCGGCGCCTTTCAGCTTGTCGCCTGTGAGGTCAATTCCCTCACCGAACAGTCCTCCCATGACGCTCAGGGCTAGAAGGGATGTATGGCGGGGATTGTCAAACAGGCTCAAAAAATCGCTGCGTTCGCCGTCGCCCATGCTGCGGGTCTGGGTTTCGATACGCAGCCTGTCCCCGTATTCCCTGCGCAGATGGAGTTCCACCTGAGCCAGAAACGCGTAGCTGGGAAAGAATGCCATATAGTTACCCTGCCGGGCCAGGGCCATTGCGCCGAGACGCCGTGCGATGTGTACGCCGTTCCTGTCCCTGTCTCTGTAAAGGGTGGAGATTGTCGGGTCCAGGATGATCCGGCGGTGTTCTTTCGGAAAGGGTGAATCAAGTTCGAGGACCGCTCCTTTTCCGGCGCTTATGAGGTTTTTATGGTAGTCGATGGGTGTCAAGGTCGCGGAAAACAGGAGACTGGAACTCGCGAGTTTCAGGCCTTTAAGTAAAAAAGCAGACGGATCGATGCAGCTGAGGGTGATGCTCATGTTCCGGCCGGTACGCGGCTGTATGAGGGTGCGGTAGGCTTCGCTGTAATTGGACAGCACTTTTAAAAACGCCTGTGCCGTATAGTAAAAATCGTAGGCTTCCGGGGGCATGTGGCGCCGGGTTTTTATATTCCAATCAAACATTTTCACCCAGTCGTCCAGTATGGGTTTGAGTTCTTCCGGGTATTCCCGGAAAAAACTGGGCCCCCGGAGTTCCCTGCCTATGGCCAGGAACAGACTGTTCAGGTCGCCCATCCGTTGTGCCATGGGTTTGTGGGAGGCGGCCAGGACCTTTTTTAGCGCCATTGCATCCCGTTTTTCAATTGTCGCGGAAAACATGCTGCGGCCGCGGTCGATAAGGTTGTGGGCTTCGTCGACAAGGAACAGGTATTTGCCCCGTTTCTGAAAATAACGGACAAGGCGCACCCGGGGGTCGAACACATAGTTATAATCACAGATAATGAGGTCGCAGGCCAGGGAAGCGTCGAGGGATAACTCAAATGGGCACACCTGATAGTTCCGGGCATAATCTTCTATCACCTCCCGGGTGAGGTTTTCTGTGTCAAAAACGGCTTTGAGGGCCTGTTTTACTTTCCCGTAATATCCCTTCGCGTAGGGGCAGATTTCCGGATCGCAGGGCGGGGATTCGCCTTCGAATTCGTTTCGTAAAAAGCAGATCCTTGATTTCGCGGTGAGGGTGATGCTTTTCAGGCGAAGGCCGCGGTCTCGTAATAAAGAAAGAGTTTTCTCTGCAATTTCCTTTCCCGATGATTTCGCGGTCAGATAAAAGATTTTTCTGCCGTGGGCTTCCTTTAGGGACTTTATGGCGGGGAACAGAACGCCGACTGTTTTGCCGATCCCCGTCGGGGCGTGGATATACAGCATGCCGCTGTTGGTGATGGCCTCCTCGGCTTCTCTGATAAGCACCTCCTGTCCCGGACGGTATGCGGGAAAAGGAAAACGTATGCTCGGGAGGGATCTGGAGCGGATGTGCTGCCACTCTCCGATGCTTTCCGCCCATTCAAGATAGCCGTCTGTGATCACGTTGAAGAAGTCCGTGAGATCGTCAGACGTAAAAGTCTGTTCCATTTCGACTGTTTCGCCGCTTAACCTTTCGGCGTATAAAAGGCGCAGTGTAACAGGCCGGGAAAGGAGTTCCAGGGGGAAAGGGATGCCCGCGGGATCTTGGGCCCCCATGCGGATCAGCAGGGCCCCGTAGAGTTTTGCCTGGGCCCAGTGTTCGGGGAAGGCTGCCTGCGCTTCGGGTATATTCATCTCCTCCAGGGCTTCCAGAGGAAACGATGTGGATTTTATTTCTTCAATGACAAGCCCTTGAGCCTCCGGAATAAGGCCGTCGATCCTGCCCTGGATTTTCAGCCTGACGTATTCACCTTCTTTTACCGTGGCGACAGGGTATTCCGGGATATATTCACCGGGGCGGTCTTTTTGCAGTTCCCCGTGGATCCGCACACCTTCTTCAAGGACGGGGCCTGCGGGGCCTGTAAGGGAAATGTCTCCTTCACAAAAAAAGAAACTGACCAGTTCGCGAACCGATACGGTGACATGCTCCATGTGCGTTATAGTAGCCTTAAAAAGAATGGAACATCAAACCCTTTTTGGGTATCATGAAAAAGCAATGAACTATCTCGGCCACGCCTATTTTTCTACCGCGGCAACCTTTATCGGTAATATGGCCGGCGATTCTCTGAAAGGCATTGATCTGTCCGTTCTTTCGACCGATCTCGCCGCGGGAATCAGCCGTCATATCCGCATAGACGCAGTGACTGACAGTCACCCGGCGTTTGTTTCCATCCGGTCCCTGTTTTCCGCAGCCGATCTTCCCTATGCGGGCGTGCTTGCCGACCTTGCTATTGACTGGGTACTGGCCTCGGACTGGCACTGCTATTCCGCCGTCGGCTGGGAGGACTTCAAGAAAGAAGTATATTCACGGCTTGAGCGGGACAGCGGCAGAATGCCGGGGTACTTTACGGTGAGTGCCGGCTGGCTGGTGAGGGAAAACTGGTTTGACAGCTACCGGAGTATAGAGGGAATGGCCACGGCGTTTTTCCGTCTTTCCAGGAAGACGCGGCGCGACATTGATATAAAGGCGGCCTGCGCGGTTTTACGCGGACATCAGGATGAGCTTTGCACACAGGCCAGGGCTGTCATTACGGCCCTTTTTTCAGAACCGCTTATTGCCGCAGATTTTCCGGAACTTTTGTCCCGTCCTTGCATTTTTCTACAGGGTTCATGATACTGGTACCATACCGGGGTTTTGTTTTCAAAGACCGGATGAACAGTGTATGCAGACTGGTAACAGTTACCTGATACAATACGACGATGAAATCGAAGCCGTTTACCTCGAATGGCTGCACCCGCCTGATCTTCAAGCGTTCAAAAGCGCGCATTTTGACGGCCTGTACCTGCTTCAGGAGTACAAACTCTGCCGTTGGTTGGAGAACCGCCAGCGGCTTCACGATCTTTCCAGTGATTGTCATATCTGGGCGAGGGATGAGTGGTTTCCCCGTGCGGCAAAGTCGGGTATTCGGTATCTGGCCATTGTATTGTCCCAGCTGCCCCTTTCACCGGTATCCATAGAACAGATTTCCGAAATGCTCGAAATGGACGTGATCACCGATTATTTTGACGAAATGGTGGATGCCCGCAAATGGCTGCATCATCCCTATTGTGAATGAACAACGCCTTGGCGGTTCAGGCTTCGATTTCCTGCTGCAGGTTCCTCTGGATATAGTAGCGGATTTTTTCCTTGTGCTGGGGGGGCATGTTCGGTGTAAACATGATGACGTATACAGCTTCATCATCTTCCCGCCGTATTCCCGCGAGAAACCCGTCGACCAGGCACAGGGCGCCTTTTAAGTTCAGCTGAATGCCTTTTAAAAGGGAGCGAACCGGAATTTCTATGGTTTTATTGAGCCGGCAGGCCATACCGGCAACACTGATGTCCAGAATGTCCCCTTCGCGGATGGTGCCGTTATATTTAAAATTGAAGGTGGCGTTGTTCATGCAGCGTGTACGGACAAATTTTCTTGCACCTTTGGCTTCGTTGGCCGCCAGGGTCCGCAGAATGATTTTCGTGCTTTCTGCCATTCCCAGTTTGAGCCGTATGTAGCCGCAGGGCAGGCCGATGTCCATAAGGTATTTTTTTGCCAGATCCTGGCTTTCGTTGTAGGTCAGTATGCCAATGAGCACATCGTGGGTGGCCGGGTTTCGCATGATACTGCGGATGTATTCCTCCCAGTGAGGTTCGTCCATGGCTTCGTCTATGTTGATGAACAGGATGGAATCGGGATGCCTTTCCAGTATTTGCAGACACTTCTGATGGTCTTTCAACAGGTAAATTTCATACTCATTCTTAAAAAGTTCGGATACCATTTCATCCTGTATGACGCTGTGGGGATATAAAAAAAAGACTTTCTTGCCGAATTTACCGAGTGCTGCCATGTGCTAAAGAAGTATATACGACTGCCCGGTCTTTTTCCACACCTTTACCGGTACGAAATAATTAACTTGCACAAGGTGCCACACATTCCCTATACTGGTCATGACATGAAAAGCGGATTGAACAAACAAGGCTATCTGGCCAAAATCAGGAACATCCTGGTGTTCCGGTCTTTCAACGAAAACGAGCTGGAAGGTATCCTCCGGTACTGCGAGGTAATCTCATTTGAAGACGGCGAGAACATCGTTACCGAAGGGGATATAAGTCCTTCGTTCTTTGCCATAATCGAGGGGGCGGTCAAGGTGACGGTGAATCAGGACGGCAAGGACGTGTATATCTGCACCCTTGGCGGCGGCGACATATTCGGTGAAGCGGCGATGTTTCTGAAAGTAAAACGGACAGCGGACGTGACAGCGACCGGCCCGGTTATCGCCTTGAAATTCATCCGTCATGACCTGTTTGATTTTTTGAAAGCTTTTCCCCGTGCCGGCAACAAATTCCTGATGCTCATTATTTACGGGCTTTTACGGAAACTCAGGGACGCCAACCAGGAGCTGGCGTTTGAGCGGAGGGCCGACATCAACCAGGCCGACATAGATTCCATTATCAGCGAGCTCACCGGG
>JAFGQL010000159.1 GCA_016935695.1 Spirochaetales bacterium | reverse complement strand
CTGAACCTCTAATTTCCCTAATGGAAACTGTTTATGCGGCGGGTAAGAATTCCCTTTGTAATAGATGCCGAAATAAGTGATACTGTAAGGTATGAAAAAGCAATGGTATAAAGACGCAGTATATTACGAGGTCAACGTCAAGGCCTTTCAGGATTCCAACGATGACGGTATCGGAGATTTTCCGGGACTTACCAGCCGTCTGGATTATCTTGCGGACCTGGGAGTGGGCTGTTTGTGGCTTATGCCCATGTACCCTTCTCCCTTGAAAGACGGCGGGTACGACATTTCCGACTACCGGGATATTCACCCGGATCTGGGGACTCTGGACGATTTCAAGAAGTTCCTGGCCGAGGCCCACGCCCGAGGTATAAAAGTCATTACCGATCTTGTCATGAACCACACTTCGGACACCCATTTCTGGTTCCAGGAGGCCCTCAAGGGGATAGATAATCCGTATCACGATTATTACGTGTGGTCGGATAATGACAAAAAATACGCGGGAACCCGGATCATCTTTATAGATACAGAGACATCCAACTGGACGTTCGCCGACAGTGTGGGCCAATACTACTGGCACCGGTTTTTCAGCCATCAGCCGGACCTGAATTACGACAATCCAAAGGTTCAGGAAGAAATGCTCGATATTGTCCGTTACTGGCTGGATATGGGCATAGACGGTTTCCGGGTAGACGCCATTCCGTACCTCTTCGAAAGGGAAGGAACCAGCAATGAGAACCTGCCCGAGACCCACGCCTTCATAAAGCGCATACGGAAGGTTATGGACGCCGAGTACCCCCAGGCTATGCTGCTGGCCGAAGCCAACCAGGAGCCGGAGGCCCTCCTGGACTTTTTCGGCGACGGCGACGAGTTCCACATGGCTTACCATTTCCCCCTGATGCCCAGGATGTTCATGGCACTGAAGAAGAAGGATGTTTCACCTGTCATCGAGGTTCTGAATAAAACTCCGGCCATTCCGGAGGGCTGCCAGTGGATGATGTTCCTGCGAAACCATGATGAACTGACCCTGGAAATAGTGAGTACGGAAGAACAGGAGTACATGCTCAAAACCTACGCGCCGGAAAACCGGATGAAAAGCAACCTGGGTATCCGCCGCCGGTTGATGCCTCTTTTGGACGGTAACCAGCGTGCCAATCAGATGATGAATGCCATGCTCTTTGCCATGCCGGGAGCCCCCATCATTTATTACGGCGACGAGATAGGCATGGGGGAAAATATTCACCTGAACGACCGTGACGGCGTCCGGACACCCATGCAGTGGGACGCAGGTAAAAACGGGGGCTTTTCCAATGCAGCGGCCCATAACCTGATATTGCCCGTGATAGGCGATCCTCTGTACTGCCCCGCCTGTGTGAATGTTGCCCATCAGGAGGCAGTGGCATCGAGTCTGCTGAATTTCCTAAAAAAACTCATACAAGTACGGAAAGGCCTGAAAGCCTTTGCTTACGGAACCATTGAAATTCTTGATACCGGCAACGTAAGGGTGTTGGCATTCGTCAGGCGCACGGCCGACAGCGTTGTGATATGCGTGTTCAATGTATCAGCTGAGGCCCAGTGGTGCTTGCTTTCATTAAGTTCATACGCGGGCAAGAAAATGAGGGAGTGTTTTTCCGGCGCCGGTTTTCCGTCTGTAGACGGCGGTTCCTACACCGTCATGATGGAGGGCTACGGCTGGTATTACCTGGAAACCGAATAATCAATATTTAACAATCGCGAAATTGTAGAAACCTGCTTTCCTGGTCTATTCTGTCTGTATGAAGAGCGATACACATAAAGCGGCCAGGGTGGTTCTTGTTCTATTGGCAATGGCTTTTGTCCTGTCCACCGTTATTCAATTTGTCATTCTGGAAAAGTACAAGAATATTGCCTTGTCCCACATGACTGATTTCTCTGTAAAAAACATGGACAAATGGGCCATTCTTCAAGGCATTTCTAAGAGTGTGTCTGCTTTTGATCTTTCGGTTGTACTATGTTCAGTGCTCCTGGTCATCACGGCTGCGTGGATGGAAATAAAGCGGGGATATTTCAAGACCTTTATAACCATTGTCATGGAAAGTGGACAAGGTGTTTATTGGCTTATTCTTTTTGTCGGCGTTCTTTCTTTTAAAAGCCTTCTTCTTCCTGGCGAACCGTTTATGGTGGACTCTACCGCTCATATGTCCCGCGGGTGGTTCTCCTACCTCTCCTTTAAAGACGGGTATCTTTTTCCTTTTTACACAACATATTACCATAATGGGTTTACCCAGTTTACTTATTACGGGTTTATATATTACATATTGACTGCATTAACCAATTTGTTGGTTGGAAATATTTTCCTTAGCGCAAAACTTGTCCTTTTCACCGTTAGTATTCTGAATATGTATGTGTTTTTTACCTGGGGAATGCTTTTGTTCAAGGATAGATCCCGGGCGTTTCTGTTTTCTTTGTTCATAATACCCAGTCATTATTACCTGTATCAAATAAGCTGGATCGGGATGCATTTGTTCCCCATGGTGTTTCTTTCTATGGCCCTTATGTGCATCGTAATGGAAAAATACTTTCAGAAAACAAACGGTTTTTTGTTAAGCACCTTGCTCCTTGCGTTGTCTGTTTCCATTGTTACGGCCACCCATTTGGGATTTACCGTGCAGGTTTTAGTGTTTTTTATACCCTATTGCCTTCTCCGCTGTATTGTTGACTATAAACACTCCTTTGTACGGCTGCTTTCATTCGCATTGGTTTCAATGGGTGTTACCCTCGTCTTAAATGCCTTTATTTTTCTGCCCACCTACCTTGATATGCCGTTCGCTACATTTTACAAGGAACTTCCTTTTGCGCAGGTTGAAACCTATCAATTTTGGAAGCAAAGCGTTTTTGGATTTTTTATACCAAAGCTGTTTTACTCAAAAGATTCGTCCTACCTTGGCCTCTCGTTACTGGTTCCGTTTATCATCGTTGCCGTCAGAAGTATAAAGGCGCATAAGGCGGATATTACATCTTTAGTGCTTATTGCTGTTTCCTTTGGAATAATTGGATATTCAAGAAATACTATTTTACTTTTAGTTGCTGTTTCTCTGTTCACCGTTACAGGGCTGCCCGTAATCACCCGCAATAAGCGGGATGGATATGCCATTGTAACCCTGCTTTTTATGTGCATTTTGCTGGATAGGCTGCTCTTTAGCAATTTCAATACCTACAATACCTTCAACGGTTTCGAACACGACTTTTATACCGCGATTACCTCTGAAGAAAACGGCCAAAAATACGGCATAGTGAAAGCGAACACTCTGCATACAGGGAACCGGGCGGATAATCAGATTTTTGTTTCACCCTGGATGAAGGTGATCGGCCACCGTTTTGTCCACCCAAACGCGTTAATGATAGAGGCCAACACCCAGTCAATTTATCAATATGGAATTACCGGCGACGTATTTGTAAAGGATGTCCGGTCAGGGAAAATTTCAAACAGCACTGCCGGGCTGTTGGCTCTGGCGGGTATTAAATATCTAACTTTCCATACCGCACGACAGTATTATGTCCCTGATCTGGAGACTGATCCGCGGATTATACGAAAGCGCAGCCAATGGTATGAACTAAAGTACGAAAAACCGTTCACTTTCTCCCATTCGCTGACGAGCTTTGATGATGCCGTCGATATGTATCCTGCGCTACAGTACAAGGACCGGTTTGAAAATGATGATGTTTCTCACTCACGAGCGCCCTTTCATTACAGGGAATACGCGGGTGAATACCTGGGTACAATAGAGAGCATTATCCAGCCGGATATGGAAAGGGGAGTCGCCCAAACATTTCTTGTTGCAGGTGCTGCGCCGGACCGTCGTTACAGGCCGGCGCAGGAATCTCCAAAGCTGCTTGAGTACCATCTTGATTCCCAACGTTTTCTGATACGCTTTACTGCTGAAGCCGCGGGATATGTAAGGGTGCCTTTTGCCTATTATCCTTTTCTAAACGTGCGGTTAAACGGGGAAAAAGCCGAATTTTACCAGACAGTAATGAATTTTATTGTCCTGGAAATTCCCGCCCCAGGCGAGTATACGCTGGAAATGCTGCCATCTGTTTCGCCTGCAAGAAAATCAGGGCTCATAATAAGTCTTATTGCTTTGACGGCTATAGTTTCTGGCGTTGTTTATTTAAAGAAAAGGGATGCGCGTTTCAAGGGTTCTTTTTCTGATGAACAGGCAAGCTGACTCATATTTTTTGAGAAATTGTCTTCCAGGTCCACCGTGAATTTAAGGAATAGTTGATAATCACACCGCACGCTATTGCGCATAGATTCGCAACCAGGTCGAACATGCCTGTATAGCGGAGCAGAAAAAGGAATACTCCGTAATTCAGTACACCCGCGAGCCCGGCGATCACATGAAACTGAAGAAATTTTCCCGCGGTGCCGTTGGCGGTGTTCCGCCGGCGGAAAGTCCAGGCCTGATTGAACATAAAGTTGGTAATAATTGATGCTTCCACGGCAACAGGCTGAGCATAAGCCTCATTGATACGAGCAAAACGGGTAAGAGCGTAATATAAACCGACATTCACAATGACCCCAGACAGGCCGACAATAGCGAATTTGATGAATTCTTTTGACTGCTTAAAGCGGATTCTTGCAATATTAATAAGAAACTCGATCTGGTCTGCAAAGGATAATTTTGACATACCCCGTTTTCGATCATAGAAAATGATCGGTACTTCGATTACACGGGCATTGTTGCGTAAAAGCTCGAACAACAGGCTGGATTGAAATGAATAACCTCTGGTTGAAAGCCCGGACAAGTCGCATTTTCTGACAATGTCAGCTTTCATACAGCGGTAGCCTGACGTGCAATCCTGAATTCGCGAAATACCGCCGAAGAAACGGATCATCCAGTTGCCGGAAATGCTGATAAATTTCCTCCAGGCAGAGAAATCAGGGGTATCGCCGCCCGGAGCAAAGCGCGATCCGATTATGAGGCTAAAGCCGAATTCTGTCAGATGAATGAATAAAGGTATGAAGGATGGGTCGTGCTGGCAATCCGCATCCATTTCGAACAACAATTCAGGGTCAAGATATTCGAACGCATACGCAAATCCCCGTTTATATGCCTCTCCCAGCCCCCTTTTAGGTCCGGTAGTGATATGCAATTCTTCATGTTCCAATTTAAGTTTTTCAACTACGGCTTGAGTTCCATCTGGGGAGTTGTCATCGACAACCAGCACCTTTATGCAGAATTCTGTCAGATTTTGCAGCGCGAAAATACGCGGTATAAGATTGGCGACATTATCTGCCTCGTTGTATGTCGGAAGAACAATTACGGCGTTTCTCAATTTTTGCGCTCCAGGAGAATATCCGGATATGATCATGATTGGTTTGTTAGGTATTAATTCGTTTTCTTATAGTTTTCCGTTAATAAGCCGGTAGTCTATTCTTGAGCATTCATCGTGAATGGATGCCCTTTAGTTGAGTTTCATGCAAATCAGATTCAGTACAGCGTCTTTGCACGGTCAGCCGCCGGAATTACCCAAAAATCCTGTAATCGATATCGTAACCGGCCAGAAAGTTTCTTTGACAAACCAAATTCAGATGAGTATGATTAATGTTAATACCATGTTTGGTAAATACAAAAAGAGGAGAAATGAAAGATGAAAAAAACCCTTTCAATTATGCTGATCCTGGCTGTCGTACTGTTCTCGATTGTCATGACAGGCTGCGAAAAGAAGGAAGAGGCACAGACGCAAAAGGTCGTAACCATGGCCGGCCCCTTTACCGACAATGACGCGGTAAAATTCGAGGAAAGCATCAAGGCCTTTGAAGCTGCCACGGGTATCGACATACAGTATGAAGGCTCAAAGGAATTCGAAGCCTCCATATCTGTCCGCGTGGAAGGCGGAGATCCGCCGGATATCGTTGACTTTCCCCAGCCCGGTTTACTGGAAAACTTCGTAAAAAGCGGAAAAGTCATAGACCTGAGCAAGGTTCTGGATATGAACAAGGTTAAACAGAACTATATCCAGAGCTGGATTGACATGGGTACCATGACGGGACCGAACGGCCCTATCGTCGCAGGTATCTGGGCCAGGGTAAACGTTAAGGGTATCGTCTGGTACAACAAAAAGGCTTTTGATCAGGCCGGATACCAGGTCCCCTCAAACTGGGATGAACTGAAAGGTCTCATGGCCGAAATAAAGAAAGACGGGGACACCCCCTGGGCCGTCGGCATCGAATCCGGTGCAGCTACCGGCTGGACCGCAACCGACTGGACCGAGCAGCTCATGCTCAGGACCACTTCCCTGGAAAACTATGACCGCTGGGTTAAGGGCGAACTCAAATTCGATTCGCCCGAAGTCCGCACTGCAATACAGACCTGGGCTGACCTGTGGTTCCCGGAAGGAAACGTGTACGGCGGGCGTAAAGCGGTGGCAACCACCTTCTTTGGCGATGCGCCTAAGGTGATGTTCGAAAATCCGCCCAAGGCATGGCTTCATAACCAGGGGAACTTCATTGTGTCGTTTTTCCCTGAAGGACTGCAGGCAGGAGTAGACTACGATTTCTTTAATCTGCCGGCGGTCAATGACACCTACGGTGCACCGCTGTTAGTCGGCGGCGATATTTACGCCATGTTCAATGACAGGCCGGAAGTCCGGCAGGTAATGGAATTTTTTACCTCTGCAAAGTCCCTGGAAACCTGGCTTAAATCCGGCGGTGCTCTTGCTCCGCATAAAGACGTAGACCCTGCATGGCTTACCAACCCTGTGGACAGAAGGCTGCAGCAGCTGTTAATCGACGCCAAGGGCCTGCGGTTTGACGGATCGGACCTGATGCCCGGTGCCGTAGGCGCGGGAACTTTCTGGAAAGAAATGACCGGTTTTGTTTCCGGTTCGCGGACCCTGGATGAAGCAGTCAAGTCTATTGACGCGTCCTGGCCCGAGTAGACCTGAATGAAATATCAGGGAGTGAGTATTACGTGAAACCGTTACAAAACACGAAGTATATTGTGTTATTCGGTGAAGTTCTGGGTACAGCGTTCCTGCTGTACCTGGGCTTTCTCTTTTTAAAAACCTGGGAAGGGTCCAAACTGCTGATGGTGGCCGTCGCCATTCTGTGGGGTGTCGGTTCTGTGGCCGCCCTGTTTTTTGTGCTGAACTCTGTGGGAGAAACTCTGCCCGCCAGGGCCAAAACCATAGTGCTGCCCGTCATTTTCGCGGGACCGGCGATTGCCATTTTATTCTGGTATCTGGTGCTGCCCACGGTAAGGACCCTCACTTTAAGTTTTTTCAACGACACCGGCACCGTTTTTGTCGGATTTAAAAATTACGCCAACACCTTTACCGACGGCATCATTCTGGAGAGCATGCAGAACAACCTGCTGTGGCTTGTGTTCGGCACTTCCGGCAGTGTGGGGCTGGGACTGCTCATCGCTGTCCTGGCGGACAAAAGCCGGTACGAAAAAGTGTTCAAGGCCCTCATTTTTCTGCCCATGGCCATCTCCTTTGTCGGCGCCGGGGTTATATGGAAATTCATCTACGCCTACAAGGGCGAGGGTTTCAATATTGTGGAAATCGGGCTTCTTAACGCGATAATTACGTCATTCGGGCTTCCGGCCCAGGCATGGCTTCAAATTCCTTTCTGGAACAATATTCTGCTGATAATCATCATGATCTGGCTGCAGACCGGCTACGCCATGGTCATTCTGTCATCTGCCATAAAAGGCATACCCAGTTCGCTTATAGAAGCGGCCCGGGTAGACGGAGCCGGCGCGTTCAAGATTTTCTTCCGCATCATGATACCGTACATCATGGGCACCATTGTTGCAGTCTCTACCACGATCGTTATTTTTTCCTTAAAACTGTTTGATATTGTACGGGTAATGACCGGGGGAAACTTCGGGACCAACGTGGTTGCCAACGAGTTCTACCTGCGGCAGTTTACTCAAGGAAGGACCGGAGAGGCTTCCGCCCTGGCCATTTTGCTGTTAGTGGCGGTTGTCCCTGTTCTGATCTACAACCTGAGACAATTCCAGGGAAGGAAGGCATTTAAATGAGCGACGTTGTACCTGTAAAAAAACGTAAAAAGACATCTACGCCGGCCCAGGTCGCAGTAAATATCGTGCTCATCCTAGTGGTGGTGATCTGGACTGTCCCCACTTTTGGTGTGCTGGTGACTTCCTTCAGGCAGTCCCGGGACATTTTTTCTTCCGGCTGGTGGTCCATTCTCCCCCATAAAGCATGGGTGAAAATCGATGAGATTGAAGTGCCGGAGGCGCAGGACGTAGACGGAACAATGGAACTGGAAGGAATGAGCGGTACCTTTCTTGAGTGGAGGGAAGGCATTGAGTCCGGCGACGGGATCCGGTACCTGTGGTACGGCAACAAGCGTACCCGGCTTGTGGAAAAGTTCGAGAAACGCTGGGTGGGATTCGGCGCCAACCTGACCCTGGAAAATTACCGAAATGTCCTGGCATCGGGGAAAATTCAGTACCAGGACGGCTCGGGGAACACCATCACCAGGGACGGCAACAATTTTTACGACGCGGTGCTGAACTCCCTGGCGGTATCCATTCCGGCAACCATCATACCCATCCTTATAGCGGCCTTTGCCGCCTACGCCTTTGCATGGATGGATTTTCCGGGACGCAAGCCCATCTTCATCATTGTTGTGGGTCTTCTGGTTGTCCCTTTGCAGATAGCCCTCATACCCATACTGCAGGATTATACCAGGCTGAACCTGAACGGCACCTTTTTGGGGATCTGGCTTGCCCATACCGGGTTCGGTCTGCCCCTGGCCATTTATCTTCTGTTCAATTACATTTCCACCCTGCCGCGGGATATTTTCGAGTCCGCCTTCCTGGACGGCGCGACTCCCTTTAAAATATTCGTCATGCTGGTGCTGCCGTTATCGGTCCCGGCGCTGGCCAGTTTTGCCATCTTCCAGTTTTTATGGGTGTGGAACGATTACCTGGTTGCTCTCATCTTTTTGGGAGACAAGAACAGGGTGGTGACCTCGGCCCTTGCGGCCATGGTAGGAGAAAAGGGCCAGGACTGGCACCTTTTGACTTCCGGCGCTTTTTTGAGCATGATCCTGCCCCTTACGGTTTTCTTTGGCCTCCAGCGCTTCTTTGTGCGGGGACTGATGGCCGG
>JAFGQL010000025.1 GCA_016935695.1 Spirochaetales bacterium | reverse complement strand
GTCCATGGGGGAGTAATGGGGCGCGAACTCTTCAAAGGAAGTTTCCACCACAGGGAGGGGCACCCCCATGATTTTGCGCTGTTTGATCTGTACCGATGCTTCGATGTGCACCGCCGAGCTCAAGTTTACCACTTTCAGTTTTCCCATGGACAGGGCCGATTCCTGGAGGGAGTGGTAAGCGGTTTTCAGGGAGGCGTCGACCTTTTCCTGGAAATCCACCGCCTGGTCCACGAGGTTCAACAGTTCGATCACCAGGATGTTGCGCTTCTGGTCCAGAAGCTCATACCCCAGATTGGCGAACTTGAGTTCGTTTTTGAGGGTGATCAGGTTGGTTTTCGTCGGCGCGAGGTTTCTCATGAACGATTAATCCCTTTCCCCGGTTCCGTCGCCGTAGCTGCCCCGGCGGTCGGCGATGCGGCCGTAATAGGTGTCCAGTTCGTCCTGGGTTACCCGGTGGAGCTCTTCGGCGGGCAACAGACTCAATGCCTCCCAGCCGCGGTCGAGGGTTTCTTCTATGCTGCGGTTTTCGTGGTGCCCCTGGTTGACGAATTTGCGCTCAAAAAACTCCCCGAACTCCATGTACTGGTGGTCCAGGGGGGTGAGTTCCTCCTCGCCGATGACAGAGGCCAGGTTTCGGACGTCCTTGACATATGAGTAGGCGGCAAAGAGCTGGCTGGACAGATGGGGATGGTCATCCCTCGTCATGCCTTCGCCGATGCCGTCTTTCATGAGCCGCGACAGGGAAGGCAGACCCGCTACCGGCGGATAAATGCCCCGTCCGTACATTTCACGCTCAAAAACAATCTGCCCTTCGGTGATGTAGCCGGACAGGTCGGGAATGGGATGGGAAATGTCGTCGTTGGGCATGGTGAGTATGGGCAGCTGGGTGATGGAGCCCGGAAAGCCTTTGAGCATGCCTGAGCGCTCATAGATTTCCGCCAGGTCTGAATACAGGTATCCGGGGTAGCCCTTTCTGGAAGGAATCTCACCGCGGAGGGTGGAAATTTCCCGTAAGGATTCGCAGTAATTGCTCATGTCGGTAAGGATGACCAGGACGTGCATGCCTTCGTCAAAGGCCAGGTGTTCCGCCAGGGTGAGGGCGCTGCGGGGGGTAATCAGGCGCTCGATGGACGGGTCGTCGGCCAGGGACAGGAACAGGGCTACATTTTCCAGCACCCCCGATTCCTCAAAAGAACGGATGAAGAAGCGGGCCACGTCGTTTTTGACCCCCATGGCGGCGAACACCACGGCGAAGTTGCCTTCCGCCCCCTTGATTTTGGCCTGGCGGGTGATCTGGGCGGCCAGCTCGTTGTGGGGCAGACCGTTACCGGAAAAGATGGGCAGCTTCTGGCCCCGGATGAGGGTGTTCATCCCGTCGATGACCGAAATACCTGTCTGGATGAAATCCCGTGGATACTCCCGTGCCGTGGGGTTGATCGGCCGGCCGTTGACGTCCATGTCCTGTTCGCCCATGGGGGCAAGGCCGCCGTCGGAAGGCTGGCCCAGGCCGTTGAAAACCCGGCCGAGCATGGTTTTACTCACCGGCAGGGTGTGGGGCCGGCCGCGGAAGCGTACACGGGTACCGGGCATGGAGAGCCCCGAGGTGCCGGAGAACACCTGGACCACCACCACGTCGCGGCTTGAGTCCAGGACCATGCCCAGGCGCAGTTCCCCCTGGGAATCGACACATTCCACCAGTTCCCGGTAGCCCACGGGGTGGGTGTTTTTGACAAACAGGAGAGGCCCGTCGATTTTGTCGACCCCCAGGTATTCCCGGCCCGCGGCGAGGTTCCGTTGGATATCAGTTTTCATCATAGATTGCTCCAAGGCGGTCCAGGGACCGTTCCAGTTTCATTTCCAGGCGCTCGAAGTCCTCCATGTTTTCATTGGCAATGGAGAACTTCATTTTGATCACGTCCTGGAGTATTTTCATCCGTTTGAGTTTGACCAGGGTGACTCCCCGCTGGATTGCCTCGGCTCCCCGCCGCCAGTAGGTGACGATCAGGTGGAGCATGCGGCTCTGCTTTTCCGCGGTGGAGTAACGGTCGATGTCGTCGAAGGCGTTCTGCTGGAGGAAGGCGTTTTTGAACACGGTACACACCTCAATGACAAAACGCTGGCTGTCGGGCAGGGCGTCGGGTCCGACCAGCTTGACCACCTGCTGGAGCCGTACCTCTTTTTGAAGCAGGTCCAGGATTTCGCTCCTGTCGGCAGACCATTCGGGTCCGACTTTTTCCTCCCACCAGCCTTTGATGTCCTCCAGGTATTCGGAATAGCTGTCCAGCCATCCGATGGCGGGATAATGCCGGGCGTTGGCCAGCTGCCGGTCCAGGCCCCAGAAACAGCGGACGAAGCGCTTGGTATGCTGGGTTACCGGTTCCGAAAAGTCGCCCCCCGGGGGGGATACGGCGCCGATGATGGATACCGACCCCTCTTTGCCGCCGAGGGTTTTCATGTAGCCGGCCCGTTCGTAGAACTCGGCAATCCTGGTGGGCAGATAGGCGGGGAATCCTTCTTCGGCGGGCATTTCTTCCATGCGCCCGGACAGTTCCCGCAAGGCCTCGGCCCAGCGGCTGGTGGAGTCGGCCATGATGGCCACATGGTAGCCCTGGTCCCGGAAATACTCGGCGATGGTCACCCCTGTATAGATCGACGCCTCACGGGCGGACACGGGCATGTTCGAAGTATTTGCAATGAGGATGGTACGGTTCATCAGGCTCAAGTTGGTGCGGGGATCGACGAGCTTGGGGAATTCGGTGAGGACGTCGGTCATCTCATTGCCCCGTTCACCGCAGCCGATGTACACAATGATGTCGGCGTCGCACCATTTCGCGATGGCGTGCTGGGTCATGGTTTTCCCGGTACCGAAGCCGCCGGGTATGGCCACTGTTCCCCCTTTTGCCAGGGGAAAGAGGGTGTCTATTACCCGCTGGCCGGTTACCAGGGGCTCGGACAAGGGAAGCCTGTCGGCAGAGGGACGGGGCTTCCGGATGGGCCATGACTGGTACATCTTCAGTTCCTTCTCTCCCTCAAGGGTCCGGACTCTGGCGATAATGTCCTCCACGGTGTAGTCACCGGAAGGAGCAAGGTACGAAAGACTGCCGCTGATCCCCGGAGGAACGAGGATGTTATGCAGGATGCGTTCGGTTTCCTGGACCGTGCCCAGGCACTGGCCGCCCTGGACCTCATCGCCTTCTTTTGCGGCAGGGGAGAAGGTCCACCGGGTTGTCCGGGAAAGTTTTGGTACGGAAATTCCCCGCTGGATGAATTCCCTGGAGATATCGAACAATGCCTCGAGGGGGCGCTGTATGCCGTCGTAAATGGTGCCGATCAATCCGGGCCCGAGTTCAACGCTCATGGGCTCGCCGCTTCCGTAGACCGGGTCCCCCGGGGCTATGCCGGTGGTATCCTCGTACACCTGAATGACGGCGCCTTTGCCTTCGAGTTTTATGACTTCTCCGGTGATCCGGACCTCTCCCACCTGCACCATTTCCATCATGATGGCGTCGGTGATGCCGTCGGCTTCGACGACGGGGCCGTTCACCCTCCGTACCGTACCTACAATGCGTTCCTTCATGGGTTTGAACGCTCCTTTTTAAAGCATGTGTGAAAGGACCTTGCGGATGTCCTGCTCCATCCGGATAAGCCGGACCTGCACTCTGTTGTCCCAGGCGAGTCTGCCCCCCGGGGCCGTGACGATGATGCCCTGGCCCTGGCAGGGGGCGCTGCCCTTCGTCAGGGACACTGACGCTCCGGTAAGTGCCTGTATCTTCTTTTCGGCTTTGGCAAGGAACTCACTGGTAAGAAGGGTGTGTTCCTCACTACCGCCCTGCACAACGGCTTCCTCTGTGCCGATTCCCGCCCCGGCCTCTGCCAGCCAGCCTAAAACGGTGTCCGGGTAGTCATTTGTCCCGGCGGCTTCCCTTACCTTGGCAAGGGCCATGGCGATGACCGCTTCGTAGCGCTTTTCCTGGGCGGCGAGAAGGGCGCGCTTTTTCTCCATGGCGAGCAATGAGTCCGTGTGGGCGGCCATTGCCGCGATCTGGGTTTCGGCCCTTTTTACGGCCTCGTCCTTTATTTGGGACGCCTTTGTCTGCGCCTGGGATTTTTTTACTGCTGCTTCCTTTTCTGCGGCAGCGATGAGGAGAGATGCCTCTTCCTGTGCTTCCTGTGCTATGCGGGCAAGCAGCTCGCTGTGTTCCCCGGCGGCCGCTGTGTCTGCCGGTCTGTTGTCATTTGCCATATCCGTGTGGTCCTAAAGTTTGATGCCGATGGCCGCGTTGACCATGTCCCTCAGGGTTTTTCCGCCTTCCCGCCGGCCGCTGCGGCCGGGTATTTCCACGATCAGCGGAAACTGCCGGGTGAACACATAACGGTCCACCGTCGGCCGGATCAGGTCCGCGGTTTCCTCGGTAATGATGATGATCCCGATATCTCCGTCATCGAGGGCCTGAGTAAACGCTTCCTGGGCTTCTTTTTCCGTCGAGGCGGCGGCCCCCCGGACCCCCACCATGCCGAAGCCCAGAACCGCGTCCTCGTCGCCGATGACGTAGTACTTCATATCTTACCAAGTATCATCAGGGCGGTGATGAACCCGAATACGACGAGTCCCTCCGCTAAAGCGATGAAAATCAGGGCCTGGCCCGCGATTTCCGGTTTTTCTCCGATGGCCCCCATGGCTGCGGCGCCGACATTGCTGATGGCGATTCCCGCTCCGATGGCGCCAAGGCCGAAGGCGATCGCCGCGGCGATAAGGCCGAATTTCTGTACTTCCGCCGTTGCGGCCGCTTTCTGGACTTCCTGGGTTTCCGATTCAGCAAAAAGTCCTGTGGCGCCGAATACCGACACGATTGCCATGACGGCGGCGAGGATGAGCAGACGCTGAACGATCTGTTTTTTGAACCACGCGCGGTGTTCCATTGCTTTCATATTCCGTCTCCTTAACATACTGTCTGTTTATTCTATCCGGTCCTTGAGCGAGATCGGCATGTATGCTTTTCCCGCGCCGGTAAAATACTTGGAAAAAAACTCGTAATAATTGAGCCTCAGGGACTGTATCCCTGCCGAAAGCCCCTCCAGGGCGATGACCAGCACGTTCCCTGCAATGTAGATCAGCAGACCCAGGGGGTTAGCGAGGCTGCCGGTGGTGCTTACTGCGATCTGACTGAAGGCCATCATGAGGCTGACGTGGGCGATACCCAGACCCGCCACCCGCATGAACGAGAGGGTGTTGGCGAGGTAGCCGGAAAATATTTCCAGCAGTTCCACGATCCATTCCATCACCCAGGTCATGATATTCACTTTACGCTTCTGGCCGTGTTTCCGGTGCAGGAGATGTTCCATCGGTTCCTTGATGAGCAGCACCAGGGCCGGCAGGGCAAACCCGACGAGGAGTATGGAGGCTGAGGGCAGTTCCCGGTATGAGCTTTTCGCGAAGAAAAACCCGGTATAGACGCCGAAGGCATACATCCAGCCGCCGACGAGACCGCCCTTGTCGAATATCAGGTGCATCCATCTACCCTTGCGCAGCAGGTTGGTCCAGTTGAGTACCAGGCCCGTCCCGATTACCCCGATCCCGAAATAGATGGTGATCAGGAGGATACTGTAAATGGAGGTGTAGTTGGGGTTTCCGCTGGAATGGCCGGCGACAAGGGCATGGAAATTGAACCACAGGGGAGGAGCGGCGGGCAGGCCGAAATAACTGCCGAAGAGGATCCCGGCGGCCACCGCGGAGAAGCCGCAGTACTGAATGAGCCGGGCCAGGTTTTTCATGCCCTCTTTTGCCGCGGAGGTGAAGCGGTGGAGCAGGGTCCCAAGGAGTACCAGAACCAGGCCGTGACCGGCATCGCCGAACATCAGGCCGAACATGATCAGGTAGGCCGCGGCGACGAAGAAGGTCGGGTCGATGGTCCCGTATTCGGGGACCGCGTAGTTGGTGACCAGCATTTCAAAGGGTTTCAACGCCTTTGGGTTGTCCAGTTTCACCGGTGCTTTTACCGCCCCTTCGGTGAGGTGGTTCACCTCGTCGGCTTTTTGCCAGTCAAGTGCGCAAACCGAGTGTGACGCATCCCTGATTGCCTTTTCCATATCCTTTTGACGGGATGCGGGAACCCAGCCGGAAAACAGGATGGTCCGGTCGGTAGAGGAGAAATGGTCCTGCATGGAAAAATACAGCTCTTTGGTGCGCAACAGCTGCCAGGTTTCCTTCATCCAGGGAAGCCTTGCTTTCATGGCGCCGTCGATGTCCTGCTCTATCTTTTTCTGAGCGTCCCTGACAGAGGCGATCCGTCCCTTGAGTTCCCCTAAGGCGCCGGTTTTTACCTCTTCACCGCTGTGCTGTCGGTCAAGGGGCTGGCTCTGCCAGGAAAAACCCGAGAGCAGCCGGTCTGCTCTGGGTTCGTCCTTTTTCATGACGATGACTAAAAACGCGGTGTCATTATCATGGACACCAAGGCGCAGCACTACCGAAGGCATGTCGTTGAAGGCTGCTTCCATGGCGTCGGCATTGCCTGAGGGGACTGTCCCGCTCAAAAACGCGAGATACCCGGATTCGCTTGCTGCGCCGATATGGTCGCCTACGCTGCCGTAAAGGGCCAGCTGCCGGGCCATTTCTTCCATTCTGAGTATTTCCTGCTGCAGCACACGCTGGCGTTCCTTCTTTTCCTGAAGTCCCGCGGTAAAGGTATCCAGTTCCTTTTCTGTCTGGTCAATGGAAAAGTCCTTCAGGTTGTCCACCGACAGGACCGGCGGCACCCAGGATGGGGATTCGGCGGCGCGGATGAAGGTTTCCAGGCGTTTACGGGTTTCGGTGAGTCTTCCTTCCTGTTCATTTATCACTCCCGGCGAAATCCTGTTATCGCTGCCGCCGGGGAGTTCCCGTATTTCCACGAAATCGAGGAGGCCCAGATCCAGCAGGGCCTTTGTGCAGGCTTCTCCGTCCTTTTTGAGAACCAGGGCAGTAAGATGGGACATGGACTGGGTAAAAATCATGTATACAGCCTCCTCATCCGGTCTTCGGGAAGACGGTAGTAAACGCCGTTCAGAATAGATGAAATCCTGCGTATTTCCTGCCGTTTGAGTATGAAATAACTTAATATGATACCGATGGTGAAGGGATCGCCTCCCAGCATCCTGGATATTTCTTTTTTAAGGATTTCGTCCAGAAGGCCGCCGATGAGTTCCATACGGGCAAAGGGGCTGCCGGCCTCGCTCTTTGCGGTACCGAGGGCGGACAGGGACGCATAGCCGGAGGCGGCCAGGCGGGAGAAGGCCTCGTCGGGGCTGTGGGCCGTCTGTTCAAGAAGCCCGGGCTTGATGCGGAGTCCGCCGGGGAGGGAGTACCGGGAAATGAGGTCGGGATCGAATTTGTAAAAGTAGTGAAACCGCATCAGGCGGGTAATGTTTTCCAGGTCTATTTCAACGCCGATCAACCGGTTGATGATATCCCGGTCCTTGTCGCTCAGGCAGGCCGCCGCGTCCTTGAGTTCCCGGTAAAAGCGTATGTCCAGGGCGATCTCCACGCTGAAAAGGGATTTTGTCGTTTCCACCTTTTCCCGGTTTGCCAGAAGAAGGGCACGGCTGGGGCCTTCGGGAAAGGCCTGGATTAGTTCGTCGAAGTTTCGCGCGCCAAGGACTGCATCCAGAGGCAGCCGGGAAAGGACTGGCTTCTTGAGCATGTATCCCGACTCCACACTGATGTCCCGGCCTCTGACCGTCTTGTCGAACCAGAGGCGCAGGGCCTGTTTGAGGTTTTCGGTCTCATAGCGGAGAATGAGGGCGTTGACGAAATCCTTTACCGGCCCGTCTACATGGCGCTGTATGCCCGTAAGGACTTCTATTTCAGAGGACAGGAGGGAGAGTTCCGACATTTTCAGGTCGCCGGTGGTTCTGTAGGCGGCTTCCGCGCCGGCGTATTCCGTGTCTTTTAAGAGGATCATCGCTTCGGTCAGGTTGGGGCTGCGGGAGAGCCGGGCAAAGAAATCAGGAGGCAGCAGGAGGCTTAAACGGGTTTTGAGTTTCGCGTTGATGAAGCCGTATCTGCGTACCTCGGAGAACATGATTGTGTGTCAGTCCTCCCGCCTGTCCCTTCCGAGAAGGAGGGACGCGATATGGTCTGCTGCCTTTGCAAGGGCGGGATTATTTTTTCCGCCGGCGCCGTTGATGGTATGAGTCAGTGCGGCCCGTTCGCTTTCTATTTTGGCGTTTTGTTCGGATTTCGCCTGTTCCATCATTGCGCGGGTATGTTCAAGGCTTTCTTCCTTGGCAGCGGTGATGAGGGTATCGGCCTCGGCAGATGCACGGGCGGTTATTTCCCTGGCTCTGTTCCTGGCTTCCTCTATGGCTGCCCGGGCTGATTCCTCTGCCTGGAAGACTTTTTCGATAATAGGATTCATTGGCGAATCTTAATACGCAAAATGAAATTATGCAAACCTTCCCGGGGCTGCGGGGTTCATTTTCTCGTGGATGTCGGCTAAACGGGCGAGTTCTCCTTCAATGCAGCTGGAAAAGAGCCCGGCGGAAGGATTCTTGACCGCCATGAGGGTCCGGCCGCCTCGGGTATAGTCGCAGAGTTTCAAGAATGCCGAAAGGGGAAACTCAAAATTGACGGCGTTGCGGCGGTACCCGATCAGGCCGTATTTTACAAGCATGCGCCGGCCGGCATCCACAAGCTCACCGATGAACTCGTCTGCGGAAAGACAGTCGTTCAGAATTATGCTCTTTTTTATTTGCGACTCCGAGGAGTCAAACTGGGTTATGGAAATACGGATATCCGGTGCGGTGTACAGAAGGTCGATGACGGTTTCCACCGGTTCCATGTGCCACGAAACCCGGGCCTGAGTATGGTGCTCCTGGGCGGGGGTGAGCTCCGGGACAATGGAGCAGACCGCCCGTATCATGTCGCCGTAGGGGTCCGACACATAGCTGGGTTCGAATACTGCCGCGGTGGTTCCGCTGGTGATTTCTGCTCTGCCCCACCCTGTCTGGAGCATGTCATACTTGAAGGTCATCCGGTTCTCCCCAAAATCAGTAAGAGAATCGCAGCACGTCAACTGTAATGATGCTCACGGTGTAAGGATATGCGCTGGTCAACAGTATGATACAACCCGGTATTCTCATCTGTCAAAGGAAAATTCGCATCAGGACGCTGGTAATTCGGATGCCCTTTGCAGTAAAATTCAATGCAAGGGAAGTGTCGGATGAACAGAGGTGAGTAATGGCTATGGAACGAACGAGGGTTTATGAGGCGCCGCCTGCAGTCCGTGTGGTCATTCTGGTGATTGCAGCCTCGCTGATGCCGGTACATGCCGGAGCCGAAACTGTCCGGACTGCGGTGTTCCAGCTGGAGCCCTTCACCATGGAAGATCCCCAAACCGGCGAGATTACCGGTATTTCCGTGGAATACTGGCGGCGCTGCATCGCCCCCAGGATGGATGTAGAGCTTCTCATTGTGGGACTTGTCCCCCTTGCCCGCCTTGAGCGCCTTCTTGAAAACGGGGAGATTGACGTGATCATCCATTTTACCTGGACCCCGGAGCGGGCGGAAACTTTTATCTACGCACGAGAAAGTTTTACCTCGATCCAGCCCTGTGTGGTGGTACCCAGCGATAGCCCTCTGATGGCTGTCAGCCGGCAGGAGGACCTCTTTGGCATGACCCTGGGATTCATGATTTCCGGCTATCCTCACGCGTTTATCCGGCACGAGCAGATAACTGTCGAGAACGTTTCTGCCGATGATTTCCGCGGTTTGAATTTAAAAAAACTGCGCGCCGGCAGGCTGGACGGGGTATTCGACATGAATTACATCTCCATGCTGTATTATCTGGCCCGCTCTGCCCACCGGAACAGCGTCCGGGTGTTGCAACTGCCCGTTGAACCGGTGCCGGTGTACAGCGTGTTCCGGCGTACCCCCGAAGGCCGGAGGCTTGCCGACGCCTTTGGCCAGGCTAACCGCGATGGTATCGCCGCCGGAGCCTATGAAAAGATCACCGCGGAATTTTTCGGCCGCGCCTATTTACAGGAACTCGAAACAGCTGAAGACGAATGACCCCTTCCGATGTTCCTGTGTTTCCAGGTTTTTCGCAATCCGGTGAATGAATCAGAACTGAATGAGGCTTCCGTTTTTCTTGGCGGTTTTGAGGGCCAGGCGGAAGGACTGGGTACCCAGGACTGCGCACACTGCGGTAAACGCCGTCAGGTATATAAATGATGAAGCAAGTTCCCTGTCAGGAGGTGCTACCAGTATGATTTCCCGTACCAGTCTGGCTGAATGATAGGCGGGAAGGAGTTTTGAAAAGTACTGGACCTGTACGGGCATCACTTCTATGGGGAAAAACACTCCGCCAAGAAAATAGCTGGAGGCGCCGAAGATCATGTTGATGGGATTTCCCTGTTTGAATACGAGGATGAAGGCCGCCGACATCATTCCCAGGGCCAGAAAAGAAGTGAAGGTGACTGCCAGGGTTGCCAGCACCAGCAGTGCCTCAATGACGCCCATATTGCCGGGAAACAGGGCGGCGACGATTGCAAGAAGAGTGAAGCTTTCCAGAAATGAAAGAATGAAAGACCACAGGGAGTTGCCTGTAAGAATGGTGTAGACCGATACCGGTGAGAGGAGTAGTATTTCCAGGGTCCCCTCAACCTGTGCCTGGCGGATCTGGCCGGAAAAGGAATACAGCCCCGTCGAGATGAAGGTGCTTATGGCCATGCCGATGAGGGCGTAGGCGAAATAGTTGTTTCCGTATTTTGCCAGGTAGGTGTTGATGGTGTCTCCCATCATGCGGGAGATGAAAAGCATGAACACGATGGTCATGGCGAAACTGCCAAAATGGAGAAGCACCCTGAAGGAATAACTGAGCTCGGTAAGAATATCCCGCCTGAGAAAGGCGATAAGGGTTCTCATTGTGTTGTTTCCTTTTTCGACGGCCGTGCGTAATGGGTGATGATCGATAAAAGTGAAGGAGCTTCTCTTTCAATGGTGTAGGGGGCGTGGCCCCGGGACGCGAGTTCCAGGACCATGCGGCGTACCGTTTCCTCGCTGGCGGTCCGGACACTCACGCGTCCGTCGGCATCCCGGGCGGATTCTCCCGCCGCAAGCGCCAGTTCCTGAAGAACATCCGAATCATGGGCGGTGTCGTAGCGCAGCAGTATGCGGCGGTTTTGCGCCATTTTTTCCTTTAATTCAGTGATGGTCCCGTCGGCGACAATGCGTCCCCTGTTGAGTATGGCTACCCGGTCAGCAAGGACCGAGGCTTCTTCCAGATCATGAGTTGCCAGAAGGACTGTTGCTTTTCTTGATTCCAGGACCTGTGTTTGTATGAACTCCCAGAAATCGGCTTTTGCCAGAGGGTCCAGATGGGCCGTCGGCTCGTCCAGGAGGATCAGCTGCGGTTCGGCCAGAAGGGCCCTTGCGATATTCAGCCGTTGTTTGACCCCGGTGGAATACAGTCTGTAGGGTGTGTCCGCATATTCAGACAGCCCTGTCTCTTCTATCACATCTGCTATGCGCCGGTTTATACTGTTCTTATCCCTGCATGAAAGTGCAGCAAAAAACCTCAGGTTTTCACGGCCGGAAAGGCGCCAGTAAAAGGACCGTTCATTAGGGGTGACAAACCCGACCCGGGGACGGGCTGATGCTCCGTATGCCAGGGTTCCCTCATCGGGAATTACAAGGCCTGCGATAATCTTGAGTATGGTTGTCTTTCCCGCACCGTTGGGGCCCAGAATACAGGTGACCTGTCCTTCACGCAGAGGGAGATCCACCCCATAAAGGGCGTCGACCCGCTCTTTTTTGTAAGGGAAGAGGGAAAACACCCTGTAATGTTTGAATATTCCTTGTAGTGAAAGAAAGTGTTTCGCCGGTATGTGGTTCATTTTGTCAATTGTATGTTATACACTTTCTTAGAGAGTGAACATACGTAATGATTGAAAGTATACACAGACTTCCGCCTGAGGAACAGTTTCTTGTTTTTTTGTACTCGCCGAAAAGTGCATCAGATTCCACGGGCAGGGTGGGTGCAGGCGCTGTTGATGCCAGCCGGTTTTGGTCCCTTTTAAAGCAGAATAAACTTTTGCGCCGGACGGCGTATGAATTTACGGTGAACAAGAACCCTCCTTTGCCGGCTTTACTCAGCGGTTTGGGGCCCCGGTTTGAACAGCTTCTTTTGCTGTGGGAACAGGAAAAGCAGGTGTATCTGCGGGCCTTTTCGGCCATCAGTTCGGCTTTTCTGAAAGCCGGCATAGAGAGCTGTCTGTTGAAAGGCTTGAGTATGGGAAACCCGGACATTCCCCGGGACATGGGAGACCTGGATATTCTTGTCCGCCAGAATAATCTGATGAAAGCAGCCGGCATACTTCAGGAGCTGGGTTATGAATATACCGGAGACGGCCGGAAGGCCCGCCTGAAAGGATGTGAGAGAGGCGGAAATTTTGAAGCCCTCCAGAAATGGAGCAACCAGTTTGAGTTCTTTGATGAAAAGACGGGTTTGCTGGTCGAGGTCCATACGAATTTTTTTGAACGCAGGCGGGTGTATGCATTTGATATTGATCCGATATGGAATTCCGTAGAAGCGGTTTTTCAAAGACGACGTGTGTCGCCCGCCTTGGGCTTTACTGTACTGAATGAGGAAGACCGTTTGTGGCTTACCGCCATGCACGCGGCCGTCCGTGCGACTCCGACCCGTGGCATGTTCGTGTTCAGGTATTATCTGGACATGGCAGAGCTTGTCGGCAGTTCGGACATTGACTGGGATGCACTGATTTTACACGCCCGGCTTACCAGAACCCAGGGCTTTATGTGGTATTCCTTCATCATGTGTAACCGCTTTTTCCCCGGCACGGTGAGTTCCTCGGTGCTTGGGCGGTTATGGAACGACCTCACAGCCGGAAAAAAGCTGCTTCACAGACTGCAGCTCGCCTGCTTCCGTTCCATGCAGAAAGAGAGCACATTGCATGTGCTGCTGTTCAGGCTGATGCTCCCGTTTTGTTATAACGGCAGTATCGGCGAGCGTGTTAAAAGCATATTGGTGATTCCTCATATTGTTCACAACAGGGTGGGCATCGCGCGCATATATGGGGTTGACCCCGGGGAGTGGTTTGTTCCCCTTTTGTATGGGGTTGAACCGTTCCGTCTGTGTGTTTCCCTTTTACGTCGAATTGCAGGAAGGAGTACCCATGCCGGACGGAGATAATCTGTTCCTGCTGTCACCCGGGCAGCGGGTCTGGCAGCCTGTCCTGTCCGGGAGCATGGGCCTGGAGTTCCTTCCCGGCGACGAAGTCTGCATAGAAGGGCTATCTGAGGATCAGTTGGGTAAATGGGTAAACCCGGGCACTGTAGCGGTCTTTTACGCCGACGGGAGGTTCTATTTCCACCGGATACTCGCGAGGCGGGGCGGTTTGGTGTACGAGAAGGGAGACGGGAACCCCAGGGGTGGATGGATCGACGCAAAGCGCATCATAGGTCTGGTTGTCGGTCACCGGCGGAAGGAAGGCGGGCAGGATCGTGATATTCCCCTTGCACCCTTTTCGGGGCGGAAGGCACTTATATGCTACTGCCGGCAGATGATAATTCATACAGGCCTGTTTTCATGTACGGCGGCGGTCGTAAGGAGGGTGAAGCGGTGTATTGTTACCATCTGCAGATAGGTTCGGCAGTCTGCGGTATCCGGGTAAAGTCATCGCGCCTGTTTACGTGGTGTGAGGATTATTTCATGGCCCCGTCGGTGCCGGCCGCTCCTGATATGCTTATCGACCTGCGGCTTGCCCGCTATTCTTCTGTCGGCATGGTTCCCGATTCCTTTTTTCAGAGCAAGGAACTTTCCGGCAGGACGTTCCGGATGAAGGGAGGTCTGATTCAGGGGCGGCTTCACTCCAGGACCCATGGCGGGGCAATGAGGGTGTCTTTGAAGGTGCACCCGGTGATGATAGAAACCGATGTGTCCCGGGTTTTTGAACAGTGTCTGTACCAGGCGTACTTCAGCATTCTGGGGCAAAAAGGCGCTTATGCTCCCCTGATTCATTCAAGCGGCGTCATAAAAGACGGCAAGGGCTATCTGTTCCTGGGACCTTCCGAGGCCGGTAAATCGACGGTCGCGGCTTTGAGCTCGGCATACCAGGTAATAAATGATGAGATAACCATTGCCGATATATCCGGCCGCCTGCCCATGCTGGTCTCTACCCTCTTTAACGGTCTTTTCCGAGCAAAACACCCGGGCAGCGCACCCCTGGCCGGTATTTTCGTACTGCATAAAAGCAGCCGTGACAGGATGGAGCTCCTTTCGGGTTCATCTGCAGTGCGGCCCGTTGCCGACCAGATTATTCCGCCCCTGGGGCTCGATGCCCAAATGACTGCCCATACCTATTTTAGCCAGCTTGATATCGCTGCTGCGTTGCAGGAGCGGGTGCCTGTGTATAAACTTGAGTTTACCAAATCGGTACAGTTCTGGCACACCATATCCCGTGGAATTTTGTAATGACAGTACCGGAAAGAGGAGATTGAAGAATGAGACTGGACCGAGATACCCTTATCCGGATTGCCGGGGATATTACCGAACGGGATCTGGGAGATGAAATCATTGTCATAAAAAATTCGGGCAGTGAATTCCACACCTTCCGGGATACCGCCCTTGATATCTGGAAAAAAGCCCATGAGGGACTCTCCGCCGGCGAACTTCTGGCATTTGTAATGAAGGAGTATTCCGTCGCCGAAGATCAGGCCTGGCAGGATCTTGTGGCGTTTTTACACGACCTTGATGACAAAAAGTTGATCCGGGACTGAGGCAACAGCCAGTGTTTTCATCCCGCAGCGGGTGCGGCCGGCATGTACAGACAAAAAAAGAGCCGTCTGTGTGAGACGGCTCTCCGGTGTGTGGTGCCTTTTGCACCATTGCGTATCGAATATCTAGTAGTACCAGTTTGTCAGATTACCATAACCACCACAACCATGGTCGTCTGGGCTTTCTTGGTCTGTGGAAGCCTGAATGACCGTAAGAGCCAAACACACCCAGTTCAACGGTTTCTGACGTTACTTTAGGAGTGACATATACTTTCGACATAATACACCTCCGTAATACATACATACTAATAGCTCCTGTTTAAATAATCAAGGTTCTTTGGTACAAAAGCGAAATATATTCCGAGGATTGTTACGATATAGGAATAGAGAAGTTTTACTGTACCACTGAAATAGGTACAGGCTTGCAAGAAAGCGGCCGTACTCGTACTACTCAATATTCTGTGAAACTACCAAAAGAGTAGTATGGGCTCGAGGGAAGGCCTGTGGTATGGTAGTTATGATAATCGGGGATCCCCCGCGTGTCAGTAAAACAGGATCGGTCAGGTAGTGATGTTCAAGCTTCATGATATCTTTTCCTCTCATATGGTTCTTCAGCGGGACCGGCGGATTTTGGTCTCCGGGACAGCGCTGCCGGGCAGGCGGGTGTTTGTGAGATTCCAGTCCCAGACAGCTGAGGCGGAATCCGATGGGCAAGGTGCGTGGGCCCTTTCTATAGGACCCTTCCCGGTTTCCTGTGTCCCGTCGACTCTCACAGCGGGCTACGCAAGCGGACAGGGGGAGCCTTCGGTTGAACTGGAGGACATTCTTGTGGGGGATGTCTGGTTCGGCAGCGGCCAGTCCAACATGGAAATGGGACTGGGCATGGCGAAGAACGGTAAACATGATGCTTCACAGGCCGATGTCCCATTATTCCGGTATTTCCTTTTGAATAAAACCTCCTCCCCTGTACCGGCGGTACATCTGAATGCACAATGGAAAACCTGCAGCCCTCAAGAGATTTTGAGGGACGGATGGGAGGGGTTCAGCGCTCTGGGCTATTATTTTTCCCGCCGTCTTGCGGGCGAACTGCATATTCCCCTCGGGTTCATTCAAAGCGCCTACGGCGGAAGTAAAATCCACCCCTGGATACGCCCGGATTTTCTTTCGAATTATCAGTCACTGAAAGGGTATCATGAGGAATGGAACAGGGCTGAGGAGGCCTTCCGCGCGAACCCACAAGAAGGACATCCGTTCGCGGACTTCACTGAATGGGATCAGCTGAAACCGGGCAGTCTGTACAACGCCATGGTACTCCCGTTTCTTGGTTTTCCTGTAAAAGGGGTGCTGTGGTATCAGGGCGAGTCCAATGTCGGCGATGGTCCGGCATTCACCCAGGGATTACAGGCCGTTGCCCAGACTTTCCGTACCCTCTGGCGCGACCGTTTTCTGCCCTTTTTCTTTGCCCAGATTGCCCCCTACCGCTATGAGGATCCATCTCTCCTGCCCGATATCTGGCAGGCCCAGTACGACGCGGTCGACCTCATTCCCAACAGCGGCCTGGTGGTGACCGCCGACTGCGGCGATGTGGATGACATTCATCCCGGGGACAAGCGTACCGTGGGAGAGCGCTTTGCCGATCTGGCGCTCAGGTACAGTTACGGCAGGCCAGGATCGTGGCAGGCCCCCTTTCCCGTTGGTACCTCGCTCCAGGGGAAAGAGATCCGTATCAGTTTTTCCAGCGGTGTAGCGCTTGATGTTTGCAAAGGCACTCCGATCACTCTGTTTGAGCTTGAAGATCTTTCGGGAAGGTGTGTTCCGGTATCAGTGCAGGTACAAGGTAAAGAAATTGTGGTTACCGTACCCGCCGGCATACAGCCCGGGTATGTTCGGTACGCCTGGCGGGGAGATATTCCCTGTCTTGAGCTGTACTGTGAAGACGGAAGACCGGTAAGGCCTTTCCGGATACCCTGTGAAGGTACCGTTCCCGTTCTGCAGTAAAGTTCGGTTACAGCGGCTCTGGTGTATTGCGGTATACCGTCTCCTGTTTTAATATTCCCAGGAAAAGTACATTGTAAACAGGAGAGACCCGTGAAAAAAAACGTACTGATAATTTCCGTCATCATGAGCATCGTTACTCTGTCCTGCGCCACGGCGCCCAGTCTGCCCAGTGTGGATACCGGTGTAGACAGACTGACCGATATCCCGGAAATGAACCCGGCCTATTTCAAGGTAAAAGGCGATCCGGAGATGGTCGATATCCTTAATAACGCCTTTTCCGCCATGCTGAGCCAGGAATGGGATACTGCGGTTGAATGGCTTGACAAAGGCATTGAATATTCCGGGCCGGAGGGAGATAAGGTGCTGTTGTCCCTTCTTGCGCCCATGAAATTTTCATCGGTCTCCGGTCTTGATGCCCTGGATATTCTCATACGGGAATTTCCGGATAACAGAGAGTTTGTTGTATTGAATGAACTGCACCAGACTTCCCCCATGTCCTTTTCCTGGCGTGATGATCCCGTCTCCCTGTCCTGGCTTGAACCTTCTACAGCAAAACAAGCTACAGAAAACTGGCCCCTTGTCGAAGTTGCGGTAAACGGAAAGGTACTCCGGATGGTCCCCGACACGGGGGCCATGATCACGGTGGTCTTTTCCGACTCTGCCAGGAAAGCGGGTATTGAAATATCCCGTGATCATTCTGTCGTGTTTGGCAGTTCCAACAGGAAAAACACAAACGGCGCGTACGGAGTAATTCCCCGTATGTCCCTTGGCGGTCTTGATATTGACAACGCGCTGACCGGTTTCGTGGACCGGCCTTTTCTGTTTCCAAAACATGTAGACGGACTGATAGGCTGGCCGGTTTTGAGCCGGCTGGTGATGGAACTTGACAAGCGTGAAGGGACAATTACTTTCCGTTCCTCCTGTGACGAGGGACCGGGTGTCAGGAATTTCTTCTGGGTGAGCGACCCGGCGGTATTCCTTATCGGGGGAATACCCAGAAAGCGCCTTTTATTTTTTCTGGATACAGGTGCTGCAAGTTCCCATTTCAATGACGCCGGCCTGGAAGCCGTCAAGGGGACGACGGTGAAATACCGGAAAAGCTGGACAATGGGCATCGGCGGTTTTGAACGGCAGACATCAGCTGTAGTGAATGTGGACTTTGTGTTTCTCGACGGATTTCCCCTGTCATACAGGGAGTACCTGAACCGGCCCATAAAAATACCTGTCCTGCCGGGCGCATACGGCGTCTTGGGAAGTGATGTCGCCCGGGCGGGTACGCTCAGGTTCAATTTCCCGGCAGGGCGCATAAGCTTTGAGCCCTATGAGACATTTGAATAAACAATCGTGAAAGCAAGGGGTGTCTGAATGTCTGAGGACCCCGCATGGATATGTGCATCGGATTTGCAGTGCCGGGTGCCGCTTGTACGAAATTCGCATAACGGGCCACAATCCCGGTTTTGCAGATACTACCATCAATGCTGTATTTTTCCCTATACCTTTTTCTTAAGGTATACGATGATGCAGGCTATGCAACACCGCATGTTCAGGGTAGTTACCATTCAAATAAATCAGCACTAACAATGAGGATCAGACAATGGAAAAGCCGATTCATGACTATATAGAAGGATGGTATGACAAGGACCCTGATCGCATCAGCCGCGGTGTACATCCTGATCTTGTGAAACGGAGCATGATTCCCGACGGCAACAACGGTTTCCGGAACATTACGCGGGATGGGCTCCTTGCCGCCGTTCAATCCTTCGGCGGACAGAAGGGAGTAGAGCGGATGATCGATATCGATATCCTGGACTCATCGGATACGATTGCCACCGCCAGGCTTGTCTCGAATGAGTACGTCGATTACCTCCATCTCGGGTGTCTGGATAACCAGTGGTCAATAATCAATGTGCTGTGGGAATACAAGTCCGACACAGCCAGGGAAATGACTCAGGAGCTCAAAAGCGCCCTTGAAAAACCCCTCCGGGATTATGTCGAAGGCTGGTACGACAAGGACAAAGAGCGCATAGCCCGGGGCGTACACCGGGACCTGGCAAAGCGGAGCATGAATCCGGAAAGCCCACACGGAATAGACCATTATACCCTGGATGCATTGCTGGACGTGGTGGATGAATACGGCGGAGCGAATGGAAACCAGCGGATCCTTGAGATGGAACTCCTGGATGTGGGGAAATCAATCGCGACATTTAAGGCCGTCTCGAATTCCTATATCGATTACATCCATCTTGGCTACTGGGAAAACCAGTGGTGGGTGATAAACGTGTTATGGCAGTTTAAATGAGGTAAAAATAAAAGGCGCATACCTTGCGGTACACGCCTTTTATTTTACTACCGGCGGTCGGAATCGAACCGACATGGAATTACTTCCATTAGATTTTGAGTCTAACGTGTCTACCAATTTCACCACGCCGGCGCAGTAAAAAACAGTAACGAGAGCATAACGGACATCACTGCGCTCTGTCAACCTGGGTCCGGCTGGGCGTTGATGGAGCGTTTTTTCCGGTAGGAATATTTCCCCCCTCCCGGTATACTTAGTTTCATGATGGAACTTTTGTGTGCCCTGATGGTCAGCCTGTCGATTGTTGTCCTGGTTTTTCTATCCGATGTGCGCAAACGGCAGCGCGAGATATTCAAGCGTCTTCATGCTCTGGAAGGGCGTGGCGCTGATATGTCTGCTGAGGCTCCCCTGTCCTCACCGGGAGGCGACAGTGTCGAGAAGGAGACCGTTCCGGTTTCTTTCGACCCGCCGGGGTCCCTGCCCCAGGCGCCGGAAAAGCGCTCATCCCGCATTCGCAGGTTTATTGCTTCTGACGCATTCAGGGGTATGTCAAACCGTTTCATGGAGAACTGGATTGCCGTAGCCGGGGTGATGGTCCTTGTTGCCGGATTATCGTTTTTCGGGATATGGGCGTCTACCCGGGTTTCTCCCGGGCTTCGTTTCGGGTTGATCGTGGCGGCCGCGGCCGGACTGTTCGGCGCGTCCTGGGCTCTGGCTCGGCGTCCGGGGTATACCACGCTTGCCCAGTGGCTGAAAAGCGCGTCCGGCGCGGTCTATCTGTTTGCGTCCCTCGGTGCAGGGGGTATTCCCGGTCTTCAGTGGATTTACAATCCTTTGTTCGCCCTTGGGTTCCTCTTGACGGGGATTGCCGTCAATCTTCTGTTATCCTTTTGGGCGCGTAACGAGTACCTTTCGGGACTGCATGTGCTTCTGGGGCTTATCGCTCTTGCGGTCGCCCCGCAGAACGCGGTTACCTTGTTTGTGGCGGCGGTCATAACCTTTTCGGGTATTTCCCTTACCCTCAGGAAAAAGGCGGACGTCCACCATTTGATAACCCTGTGCGCGTTTTTCCTTTTTCTTTTTTACTGGGGATGGAAGGCTGACACGTCGGTTCCGTTTTACAATATGTCGGCTCTGGGCGTGTTATTCGCGACGGCGGCCCTTACCCTGCTGCTGCATTACCGGCGAGTGTATACAGGCCGTGACTTTGACCCCCTTCCGTTTTCCCTGCATTTGCTGAACTGGCTGTTTCTGGCCCTTGGAACGGTACGGTTTGCCCCGGGTTTCCGCTTTACCAGTGTGCCCCTGTTTGTGTGTTCACTTCTTCTTTTTCTCCTTGCCCGTCATGCGAAAAACTTAAAAATCCCCTGGCTGTTTTTGACCGATACAATGATGGCCCAGCTCATGACCGTGGTCGCGGTCATGTTCCTGTTCCGTTTTGATGTGAGTGTACAGATCATTTTTTTCATCGTTCTTGTCCAGACCATCATTTTTCATGTGGTTGTTTCCAAAGAGGGGTCTTTGTGGCTGCCCGTTTTCGGGGCCTTCCTGGTGGCTGTCGCCGCAGCCGTCCTCGGTTTGTATCTTCTCGGTGCCAGCCTTCCCTCCGGAGGGTATGACCGCCCGGCCGCGGTGTTCATCCTCTATGCCGCTTCCGGGCTTGTGGGCCTGTTTTTGCTGAGTACCCTTTCAACTTTGCGGACTTTTCATTCTGTACAGGCTGCGGAGGGCCGTACCCTTGAGTGGGGAATACGGGGGTATTCCGCGGCGGCTTCCATTGCCGGTTTTTCCGCTTTTCTTTTGGTGACCGCCCTGTTTGCCACCGCCGAACGGTACCGCCTTCTTCCCGGCTGGCTGAGTCCCGAAACCCTTTGTGTGGTTCCTTTTGTGTTTTTTGCCTGGGTCCGTTACCGTCTCATCAACAGGCGCCATACGCCGGATACCGGTGTCTCTTCCGCGGGCATGACCGCGGGCCTTTACGGCTATCTGCTGGTTGTCTGGCTTTTTGTACTGGTATCTGCTCTTTTTGATACTCCTGACAGCTCTTACTTTTACCTGGGATATTTCCTGCCCCCATGGATAAACGCGGCGGCCCTTGTGCCTCTTTCCGGTTTTCACAGAAAAAAGCGCCTGTTTTCCGCCGACAGACCGCCGCTGAATCCCGGCGTTCTTTCTCTTTCCGTCCTCTTTGCGGTATGGGGCTTTACCGCTTTTCACGAGGAGGCACCTTTGGCGGTGAGTCTCGTCTGGATGCTCCTCTCCGCAGGCGCCGCGGCGGCAGGGTCTCTGTCCCTGTCTTTCCCTCTGCCCGCCAAAGCCTTCTTTCCCGGCCACGAACAGGGTGTAAAGAAGACCCTTGTGCTGTCGGGGCTGTTCCTGGTGCCGCTTTTTGTCCTTCGGGTGATGTTCATGGACAGCGCGTCGCAGGTCCTCGTAGCCGGAATTATGCCTGCCCGCTACGCTGTTGAGGTCCTCGCTGCCGGTGTGCTGGCATTCTGGTTTTTCCGGATTTCCGGCAGGGTGGAACTGCTTTCCGCTGTTTTTCGTAAGGTGACCGGCGGTTTTCTTGAGCTGTTGTCTGCTTTCATTGTGCTCATCATCATGATGGAATCCCATGAAAAGGCCTTGCCGGCGGCGCTGGGAGTGTACGGCATACTCCTTGCCCTGGCCGGAGGACGTTCCGGTCCGGTGTCGGGAGGGCCCAGGCTTTTGCTCCACTCGGTGGCAGTCCAGTGGGTCGCGTGTATTGCCCTGATCGCCGCATCCCGTTCCGTCTTCGGTTACTCGGAATACGGAACCGGTGAGCCGTGGATACCCGGTCTTATGGCAATGGCTGTCCTGTTTTTTCAGGTCTATCTCTTGCACCGTCGCTCTAGGCCTGAAATCCTGGGCGCGGATGAAGGCCGGAGCGTGACATCACGGCTGTCCCGGTTCCTTCTTTCCCGTAAAAACCTGCTTCTGTTGTATCCCGTGTTCATTTCCCTCATATTTTTCTTTGCCTGGTCCTTTCGTCCGGTGTTCTTGACTGTTTTTCTGTGTGCGGAAGTGTTTGTCATTTTTGTCCTGGGCATTCTTCTGAAGGAGAATCATTTCCGGTATGTCTCCATGGCCGGGCTGCTTGCCTGCCTTGTCCGCCTGGTGGCGGTGGATCTGGTTCATCTGCATACCCTGGAAAAGGCACTTGTCTGTATGGCGGTGGCAGTGGTGATGCTGGGCATGAACCTCCTGTATAACCGGTTTTCATCAAGGTTTGACAACCCTTCCTGAGCCGCGTTTTTGTTCAGCCGCGAAGGTGAGCAAAAACGGGAGTTTTGAATCAGCGGTCAAGAAACTGCATATATCCAGAAAATTCGATCAGGTGCAGCTGGCGTACTGTACAGGAACCGGCCAGGAAGAAAGCGGTTTTTCCTGCGTCATCGACGAGAGGGGCAACGATTTTTAGTGGTATGATCAACGGAGTACTGGAGCGGAAAATGTGTGCATGGACATCTGTGTGCCGGTGGTAAAAAAGTAAGCGTCTTCTTTCCTGGGGGACACGGAGGAGGCTCCGTGTCTCTTTTTGCATTCTGTTATGGACATTTATCTGTTTCTTTTTCATAGTAGTACCCGTAATGAACATAGTCGCGCCCGGCATTTACACATCCTTACAGCTTTTTGTCATTGTCGCCATTGGCTTCGCTGCCCGGAAAATGGGGATAATCCGCCAGGGGTTCAGTCAGATGGTCAGCCGTTTCCTGGTGAAAGTCGCCCTGCCGGTGTATTTTTTTGCAAGTTTTTCTTCAGTGGATCTTTCCGTAATTTTTGACGGCGTGTGGGTCCTTGCCGCCGGGGTTGTCATTTTTTCCCTGGGGCTGGGAGCCGGCTGGCTGGTGTTTCTGCTCATTCCCGCGGATAGAAAGGAAAAACGCGCGGGTATCGCCCTTGCGGGTCTGGGGAACAGCGGGTACATGCCCCTTACCATTCTGCAGCTGTTGCCGGTATCCATTCCCTTCCTGGCCGTCCAGTACGATACCGCCGAGGCGGCGGTCTATGTCGGTGTGTATCTGCTTGTCTCAAGTCCTCTCCTGTGGTCGGTGGGGAATACCCTTATTGCCCGCCACGGGGAACGGTTTTCCCCTGGTCAGTTTTTTTCGCCGCCGATCATCGGCATCTTGACCGGCCTGCTGGTTCCGGTTGCAGGCATCGGCGGGGTATTTACGGATACGGCCCTTCCTTTCTACTATCTCATTTCTTCGCTGAACCGGCTGGGTTCGGTAATTTTTCCCATGATTCTGGTTACCCTTGGGGTCATGATCGCCGAGATCCATTTTCACAGGGAAAAAACACAGCATCTGTTCCGTTTCGCCGGGGGGATCCTCTTTGTGCGGTTTATCCTGCTTCCGGGCCTGTTTTTCCTGGCCTACCGGTATCTGCTGCTGCCTATGGCGCTGTCTCCCTCCATCCTTTTGGTAATTTTCCTTGAAGCCTGTACGCCCCCCGCGACGAATTTCTCTGCCATGGCTGTGGAGAGCGGGGTCAACGAAGATGTAACGGCCTTCACCCTGCTGGCCTCATATATTGGTTATCTCCTTGTTCTGCCGGTATATATCATTATGTTTGTGAATTTATCCTAGACCTGGGGCAGCCGTTACAGGCAGGGGAGGTATATGGCATTTACCGAGCGGAAAATAGGCCAGGGCCGCAGCGCGGAAGTCATTCAGATTTCAGAGACCGAAGCCCTCAAGCTCTTTCATGAAGGGTATGAACCGGCCTTTATACGTCATGAGTTTGAAGTGTCCGCCCAGGTGGCCCGCTATTGTGATTTTGCTCCCGAAGTGTTCTCCATGGACATCCGGGGAGGGCGCACGGGTATTCGGTTTGAGCTTATAGAGGGCATAGAGTTTTACGATCTATTACGGCAGGACCCCTTCGCCGTCAAGGACCTCGGCTCCGCCCTTGGGGTGCTTCACAGGGGAATACATAACCGCCAATGGGGAACCCTTCCCGAGGGGTCCCAGGTGTTCAGCCGTATTGTCCGCGAAACGGGGCTGTTATCACCGTCGGAAAAACCTGATTATCTTAATCTGGTCTGGGACCGTTCCAGGGAAACCCTGTGCCACGGGGACTTTCATCCCTTTAATACCCTGTACGAAAAAGCGCCCAATAAAAAGGAAGGTTTCAGGGTGTTTGACTGGTCTCATGCCTATATCGGCCATCCTTTGTCGGATGTGGCCAGGACCCTTTTTCTTATTACCCGGGCAAAACTTCCTTCCAGCTGCGTGAAGCGTGTTCCAATTTTACTCAAACCTTTTTACCGGCGCCTACTGGCGGCCGGGTATATGAGGGCTTATTTCGGCGCCGCGCCGGTGCCATGGGAACTCCTTTCTGGCTGGGGAGTTCTTGTCCGGATTATGCGCCTTGATGAGCGGGTTCAAGGGGAAGGTTTTATGCTGCGCATGGGAATAAAGACCCTGAAACGTCGCTTTGCCCTGGGTACCCGCCTTCATAAGGACAAGAGGCTATGAAGCTCATTTCCGGGGTATAACGCCCAATTGAGCTGCATGCCGTAAGCTGGTGTGTGTTTTTGCGCATGCAAAAACCATGACAGGTAGGCATGACAGCTCCAATTGAATGTTATATGCCCGTAATCTTTTATATGTTTGCTTGAATTAAATACTCAGAAATTTTATTGGATTTATGTCCTTCGCGACCAAGTGTTGAGTGATTATATTTAATTTCTATAACATCAATTGTAAATCCATTTCTTTTAGCAATTCTTATTATATGATCAATTCCAATCATTCCTGTATCAGAGTATGATAATAGCACTTTTGATTTTTTGTTTTTCGCTGAATAAAATAATAATTCAAAGGCACCTTCTACATTTTGCTTCTGGCAAAATGGTGACTGATGCCTATCACTTCTATATCTGCCTTTAAATTGAGGAATATCATAATCATATTTTACAAGGCTTTCTGTCGCATGATAAAATCGGGAATAATGTACAAAACTATAGGGTGGATCTGCATAAATTAAATTGTACTTCAGTTCTGTTCTATCATTTTGTAATAAGTCCATATAGTCAAAGGATGTTGTTTCATATTTACGATTTGAATAAAAAGAATGAAAATCATAGAGTTCGTTGAGTTTCTTCTCAAAAAAACTCCAAACATTCTTTTTTCTATAAATAAAAACATCTTCAACTGATTTTAAATCTTTTAAATCTCTAAACATCGCAAAATGCCCAGTACCAGAAGAGCAATAGCTATATGCATGAATAAGCGCGGATATATAAATGCTTCTAATTATTTCATCTTCAATGACATGATCTATTGCATATTTTATTGAATCAATTTCTATAGCTTGACGTAAGCTAAAATAAATCTCAGAAAAAAGAAAGGTTGTTTGAAAATACGGTAAAATACCGAAATATCTTTTATCCTCACTGTTGTCAATATACATTTGAAATAGACTGTTCAACTCATAATTTTTGGTTGAAAAGCCATTTACTGGCGAAGGGAATTCTTCAACAAATTTTATGTATTGTTTTCTATCTTTATCTGTCCAGTGATCTTTTGCAATTAAAGAAAAATCATCTGATTTAGAAATAGTATTTTTAAGGATTGGAAAAAGATGTTGTCGATTAACCTCCGCATGGTCCTTTATCTTTTCAATAATTTTACCTTTATTAGGTAGATGCTTTATTGAACTGGATAAAATTGTAGCATCACAAATTAACTTTGAATATTGCTGTATATCATTGGAAATAATATTAAAATCATGCTTAACATATGATCCAACCGAGCCTGTTCCAGAGAAAATATCTAAGATTGTATCCCCAACATCTATCATTGAATAAATCGATCTTTCAATTTCTGGAAGTAATTCTCTTTTAGATCCCATATACTTCATTATATGAATATATCGAGAATCATTTCTTAGTTGTGTTCTTCGCATTGAATCAAGCGAAATATCCAATACTGTGCTCATATAATCACTATACTATACAAACGTTCAGATGCAAATAAGCATAATACATTTTATTATAACAAATATTTACAATTTGAAGGGTATATGAATTTTAAAGATAACTTCGACGGAAAATATGATATTTATAATTACCATCACGCATTATCCATACTAGAAACAGATTTTACAGTGGAATTTGATGATTTATCTGAAGCACTAAGTAATTTCTCATTATTAAAATCAGATGTATTGGAACCTGGGGGAAGGAAAAGTCCGATTGCAAATAAATTTGATAGTTTTCTATTGACTAAGGGTTGGTCTGAAAAAAAATTCGATGTAGAAATGAAAATTGATGATCAAGTTTTTGAAACACCAACTCATAAAGTAGATTTCTTTAAGAATAGAATAGCAATTGAATTGGAATGGAATAACAAAGATCCTTTTTTTGATAGAGATCTAAACAACTTTCGATTGCTACATTCAATGGGAGCGCTTTCTATTGGTATTATTGTAACGAGAGCAACTGAATTGCAAGAAATCTTTAATTCTTTAGATAAAGGAACTTCATATGGGACATCTACTACTCATATCGAAAAGTTACTTCCCAGAATCGCAGGTGGTGGTGCAGGAACTTGTCCATTATTAATTATTGGCATAAACAAAACATCCTATATTGCTGATATATAAGTGCATATAACAAATAAAGCGGAACGGCCCCTTAGATTTCCGTTGTTTTTACCTTGGACGAGATGAGCCTGCTAGCGTTGACGGTCATGTGTTTTTTTGTTTCGGTAACTGTTCTTAGCCACAGGGCCTTCCGGTTTCCCACCTTGGGGTTTTCTATGGCGATTTTGCGGATGCGGTTGTAGGTTTCCACCTCTTTTTTTGCT
>JAFGQL010000158.1 GCA_016935695.1 Spirochaetales bacterium | reverse complement strand
TTCTCTCACTTCCTGTCTCCTGGAGCGGAAGTCAGGAATTGAGATACGTCGACGCGTTATTTACCGCTACCTCCGCGGTTTGTGTGACTGGGCTCATTACAAAAAATACTGTTGAGTTTTCCATGTTTGGGCAGTCGGTAATACTTGCCCTGATTCAGTTAGGCGGGCTTGGAATAATCATCTTCACTACGGTATTTCTCGCCCTCCCGCGTTCCAAGATATCTTTTCACAGCATAAGCCTGATAAAAAAATACTATATTGATACCGTTGAGTTCAAAAGTCATCATATAATCCGAAGCGTCCTCATTATGACATTTTTACTGGAGACTGTCGGTTTTATATTTATATACACATTTTTCCGTAATTACGGGGTTGAATCACCGGGTTTCGCGGCGGTGTTTCACAGTGTTTCAGCGTTCTGCAATGCAGGTTTCAGTACTTTCCCCAACAGTCTGGAGAACTTTAAGAAAACTCCTGAAGTCCTTACTGCGGTTGCTTTTCTCATTTTTTTTGGAGGGATAGGGTTTGTCGTACTCGATGACATCAGGAAAAAGTTGTTGTTTGGCAAAAAACTGACGTTGTATTCAAAGATCGTAATAGGAACAAGTATTGGACTGATCGTTTCCGGAGCTGTTTTATATTACCTGAACGAAAGTGAAAGGACCTTGCAGGGCCTTAGTCCGTTTCAGAAGGTTATAAATGCTGTGTTCCAATCGGTAACGACCAGGACTGCAGGTTTTAACTCAATAGAACAGAAAAGCATGCACTTTTTCTCGAAGGTCATCACTATCCCCCTGATGGTGGTCGGAGGAAGTTCCGGTTCAATTGCCGGGGGTATAAAGGTTTCCACGTTTTTTATCATTGTGGCGGTCATTTTTCTTGGTATTGACTATGACGGGGAATTGAAAATAGGAACAAGGAAGATCGACCGCAGAACAATTGCCCACGCGTTTTTATTTTTCGGAAAGGCCGTCTTTCTGCTGTTTTTTTCTACTTTGTTACTGGTTATTACCGAAACATCTGCCTCGAAAGGGTTTTCGTTTCTTGAGCTTTTCTTTGAAGTCACCTCCGCTTTCGGGACGGTCGGCCTGTCTCTTGGTATAACCGAAGTCCTTTCTTCTGCCGGGAAAGGGGTTGTAATTTTTACCATGTTTGCAGGGAGGGTAGGCTTAATAACAATGGCCATTTCATTTATAGAAAAAAAAGAAGCTATGATAGACGTACCGACAGAGGAGGTTCTCATTGGTTAATAAACAATTTGCCATAATTGGTATCAGCAAATTCGGCTTAAGAATGATAGAAGAGTTGAGCAGCCTGGGATGCGAACTTTTAGTAGTAGATAAAAAGAAGGAAGTAATAGAGCTGTTAAAAGACAAGGTTTCCAGCGCCTATGTGGCGGATGTCATAAATGAGGAAACAATAAGAAAAATTGTGCCTGAAACCATAGATGGTGTTGTCATAGACCTGGGTGACAGTTTCGAGGTGTCTATTCTTGTAACTAATTATGTAAAGAAAATGGGCATAAAGACTATCATGGCGAAAGCGGAGACGGACGAGCACGGCGAAATTCTAAAGATAGTTGGTGCTACACATGTTATTTTTCCAAACAGAGAGGCTGCAAAACGGATAGCTCCCATAATTACGTCATCTCAGGTTTTCCAGTTTCTGCCGATAAGCGATTCCCTTGTTATCGCCGAGGTGGAAGTCATTCCTAAATATTACGGGAAAACCCTTATAGAAGCGGATTTTCGCAAGACCTGCTCCTTGAACATTATTGCGATTAAGTCGATAGATAGTCCAGATTATTCCTTCTTTACGCCGGAGTACCGCTTACAGCCGAAGGACCAGTTGATAGTTGCGGGCTCATTTGATGCTATCAGTAAGTTCTCGGGAGTGACGTTTGTCCAGAAAAAGAACACCTTTACCGACATGATAAGGAAACTGTGGTCCCGGTAAGGGTTATGCTCCGCCAAGATACGCGGAAATGACTTCGTCATTTGTGAGTAAATTTTCCGCGGTGTCGGCAAGTATTATTTTTCCTGTTTCCATGACATAGCCTTTATGTGCCGTTTTCAGGGCCTGATTTGCATTTTGTTCCACAAGAAAAATGGTGGTTCCGTTTTCCTTATTAATCTGGCGTATAGTGTCAAATATCTGCTGTACCAAAATTGGAGCAAGGCCCAGGGACGGCTCATCAAGAAGCAATACTTCCGGACGGGCCATGAGGCCTCGGGATATGGCGAGCATCTGCTGCTCCCCGCCGCTTAAGGTTCCTCCCTGCTGGTGTCTGCGTTCCGCAAGACGGGGAAAGAGGGAAAAAACATATTCCAGATCATTTTTTATTTCCTGTTTGTCATTTCTGAGGTAGGCCCCTAAGTCGAGGTTTTCCTGAACACTAAGGTAGGGGAATATATGTCTGCCTTCCGGTACCTGAATGATTCCCTTTTGTACGATGAGATCGGTATCGCAATGTGTTATGTCTTCATCTTTGTAAATAATGCGCCCGCTTCGGGGAGGGACAACACCGGAAAGGGTCATAAGGGTAGTGGATTTTCCTGCTCCGTTCGCACCTATGAGGGTGACTATCTCACCTTTCTGTATTTCCAGAGTAAGGTTTTTCAATGCCTGGATATTACCGTAGTAGGTAGATACGTTTTCAAACTTAAGCATCGACTACTTCTCCTAAATAGGCTTTGATCACCCTTTGGTTTTGCTTTATTTCATCGGGGGATCCCTGAGCAATAAGACTCCCGTAATCGACAACAAATATGTTTTCAGAGAGGCTCATGACCAGGCTCATGTCATGCTCAATCAAAAAAACGGTAAGCTGTTCTGTGTCGCGAAGGGTAAGAATGAGCCTGATGAGATCCTGAGTTTCCTGGGGATTCATTCCCGCGGCAGGCTCATCGAGAAGGAGAAGAAAGGGATCTGTTGCCAGGGCCCGGGCGATTTCCAGGCGACGCTGTGCCCCGTAAGGGAGATTTTTTGCCAGTTCGTTGGCAAATACGGTAAGTCCGATTTTTTCTAGAATGCGGTAACTGTCTTCCTTAACCTGGTATTCTTCTTTCTTTGTGGAAGGACCGCGGAGAATAGCGCCCAGGATACCTGCGTTCAGACGTGAATGACGTCCGATCATAACGTTTTCTAACACAGTCATGTTCTGAAACAGACGTATATTCTGGAATGTCCTGCCCAGACCGCGTTCGGTAATCCTGTTCGGTTTCATTCCGTTGATTTTCTGTTGTTTTTTACCGGGGGGGCAGATGTGAATAGCGCCCCTGGTAGGATTATACACACCTGTCACGCAGTTGAAAAAGGTGGTTTTTCCGGCACCGTTAGGACCGATGAGGGAGACAATCTGTCCTTCCTGGACAGACAAGGACACATCGTTGACGGCACGCAGACCGCCGAAATCCATGGTGAGATTCTGTACATCCAGTACGGCAGCCATGTTACGCTCCTTCCTTTTCGACCGTGTATTTCCTGCGAATTTTTGGTATGAGGCCGTCGGGTTTGAACACCATCATGATTACCAAAACCGCGCCGAAGATAAGCATACGGTACATTGCGAATACCCGGAAATACTCCATAACTATCTTGAAGATAAAAGCGCCGAGAAGTATGCCGGGGATGGACCCCATGCCGCCCAGCACGACAATACAAAGAACAATGACCGATTCCATCAGGCCGAACGAATCCGGAGTGACCTTTGTTGTTTTTGCCGCCATGACGACACCGGCGAACCCTGCCCACATGGAGCCCAGGGCAAAAGCGGTCAGTTTTGATTTCATTATATCTATGCCCATTGCCTCGGCGGCAACTTCATCTTCCTTCATGGCTTCCAAAGCCCTGCCGATGCGGGAATCCTCCAGGCGGCGTACCACAATGATGGTGATGACAACCATTAGTACCATGATGTAATACGTCAGGTTTATCGAGCCCTGGAGTTTTAGGTCTATGCCGAAAAAGGAGGGGCGGGGAATTCTGGATATACCGTCGGGCCCGCCGGTAACAGGTCCCCAGTTGTTCAATATGATCCGCAGTATTTCTCCGAAAGCAAGGGTAACTATGGCAAGATAATCCCCACGAAGGCGCAGGACCGGAATGCCCACCAGGAGGCCGAAAAGGAAGGCAAAAAGTCCGCCTAAGGGAAGGGCAATCCAGAAGTCAATCTGAAAGTACTGGTACAAGAGGGCATAGGTATAGGCGCCGACTGCAAAGAACGCGGCGTATCCAAGATGCAGAAGGCCGCCAAGACCAATGATGATATTCAACCCGAGACCAAGAACTACATAAATTAATGCAGTTGTAAGGATACTTGTACTGTACATGGAAGTGATAAACGGAAATGCCGCGATTACCAAAACCACTGCTGCCAGGACCGGTTTCTTTACTTTTGGGTTGCTTCTCAGGCGTTGGTACAGCCCTGATAGTGTTTCCTTTAATCTGTTGCTTTCGCCTTTACGTTCCTTCATTCTGTCGAGGGCGTAATTCCAGATATAGGAGCCGAAAAGTCCCAGGATTACAATGAGCGCGAGATTCCCCCAGCGCCAGATCACTGTATCATTTATGGTGTTGATCTTTATTACCATTATGGGGAAGGTTACAACAGAAAGCCAGAAAGCCATTGCAAGAGATACTTTCAGGCGCTTCATGTTGAAAAGGTCTTTGTTCAAGGGTTTCATGGCTCACACCTTCTGGGTTTCCGGTTTGCCGAGTATGCCCGACGGCCGGAATGTCAAAATGAGAATAAGGAATAAAAAGGCGAACACATCCTCATAGTCACTGGAGATATATCCGGTTCCAAGGCTTTCGGTCAGCCCCAGAATGAAGCTGCCGAGTACCGCTCCGGGTATACTTCCGATGCCCCCGAGGACCGCGGCTACAAATGCCTTTATACCGGCAAGAAATCCTATTTTATAATTGATCTGACCCATGTAGGTCGCGATCAGGACGCCGCCGATGGCGGCTGTGGCAGATCCGATAAGGAAGGTGACCGACACTACTTTGTTCACATTGATGCCGACAAGAAGTGACATTGTCTTATCCTGGCTGGTTGCCCTCATGGCTTTGCCGATTTTGGTGAACTTTATGAGTATGGAAAGAAAAACCATGACCACAAGGGTGACTGCGAGAATAACTATCTGGCGGGAACTTATGAAACTCTGTATGGGAGCCAGGAAGGGAAAATCGGGAATGAGCCGCGGGAAGGGCAGGAAGCGTTCGGTCTGAATGATGAGCACGTAATTTTGCAGAAACAGCGACATGCCGATTGCGCTGATAAGTGCTGAAAGCCTGGGTGCGTCACGGAGAGGCTTGTAGGCTATCTTCTCCATGATGATCCCGTAACCGGAAGCAAAAACAACCGCGAACGCCATGGATATGACAAGGATGAGAATCATGTTGACACCCATATAATGAAGGAGGCTTGCGAATATCAGGGCGGTAAACGCGCCGATCATGTATATTTCACCATGGGCAAAATTAATGAGTTTAATGATCCCGTAAACCATTGTGTAGCCAAGAGCTATGAGGGCGTAAATGCTCCCCTTGGTCAGTCCGCTCATTAACAGATTAAGAAGATACTGTACATTCATATCAGTTCACATCCGATGTTGGTAATTTCTCGAAAGAGTCAATAAAACCCAAAGCCCGGTATTGTACCGGGCATGGGTTGAAAACACAATACCGGTGTACGCCGGTTTATTTAATTTCTACATATACACCGTTTTGCACCTGGAACATGGAAAAGCCTACACCAATGGCGTCACCGTTTTCATCGAAACTGATGCTGCCAAGGGTCGTGTCCACGTAGTTGGATGTAAGAGCTGAGGTTATCGCTTCATAGTCGGTAGATTCAGCATTGGCAATGGCAGTGAGCAAAGCCTGGGTAGCTGCGTAGGCATTATAAAAGAAGGCACCGGGTTCTTCCGAGTATTTTGCCACATGGTTTTCTCTGGCTTTTACCGCGATGGGGTCCTGGGTAGTGTCGTTGGGACCGGACGCGTATACGCCTTCAGCCGCGGAGCCGGCGACTTCGATAAAGGTATCGTCTTTTACGCCGTCATCGGAAATGAAGGCTATGTTGATGCCTTTTTCCTTGATCTGGCTGACGAGTTTTGAAGCTTCGGGGTGGTAGCCGCCGTAGATAATAGCATCGGCGCCGGCGTTCTCAACCTTGTTGATAACTGCTGAGTAGTCGACCGCGTCTGCCTGGATTCCTTCAAAAAGGACCACCTCGCCGTTTGACGATTGTTCAATGAAACTCTTTGCAAATTCAGCCAGGCCTTTTCCGTAGGACTGTTTGTCATGAAGTACCGCTATACGGGTTTTCCCGAGGGTGTTCAGGACAAAGTCGACTTCCAGGATCGCCTGGGCGTCATCCGGGGCAATGGTTCGGAAAAAGTTGGGGTAGGCTCCGCTTTTTGTAAGGGGCGGATTGGTTGCTGACGGGGATATAACGGGAATGCTCGAATCCAGATAAATTCCCAATGCGGCTTCGGTGGCACCGGAACAGATATGGCCGACGATGCCGACAACACCTTCGCCGATTAATTTAGTTGCCACGTCGGGAGCAACTTTAGGGTCGCAGACATCGTCCTCAACAACGAGCTCAATTTTCTTGCCCAGTACGCCGCCGTTGGCATTCCAGTCGGCAACCACCAGTTCGGCAGCTTTTACCGTAGGGATACCGTAGGAAGCTAGGTCGCCGGTATGTGGCCCGGCTACACCAATTTTGATCACACCCGTGTCTTTCTGGCATCCTACGAAAAATACCGACACCAGCAGTACAAGACTGCATACAAACAGGATCTTTTTCATGTCACACTCCTTTTTCAGTGTAAAAATAGTCAATTCAATATATAATGATGTCAGACGTGCAATTAATCAAGAATAATCGCCGGAAAAATCTATGACAGAACAAATCAGCGGAAATTCATTACATTTATGTAGAAAATACCTGGCAATAGGTCATTGCGCTGTGGATATAAACATGGCGGTGGACGGTCCAATTGAAGAAAACCGCAAATACCGGTCAGCCTCCAGGATCTGTGAAATTGGCGGCCCGGCAACAAACGCGTCCATTCTCATGGCACTGTGGGGCGGCAAAGGTTTAAGCGTCCTTGGTACCGTAATCGGCCGGGATATGTTCGGCGACTTTGCCCTTGAGCAGCTTAAAAAATCCGGTGTTGTCTGTGATTATATCAGCCAAAAAGAGGATTACCCCACACCGGTTTCCTGCATTCTTTCGCGCACGGACAATGGCATGCGTACAATTGTAAATCACCGCCTTCTTGATGATCTGTATGAAGGATCATTTCCTTATGACAGACAGTGGCTGGCAATACTGTGTGACGGCCACTGCGCCATGGCGGCAGAGAAATTTATTTCTGAACATCCGGGTGTCCCTTCTGTTCTGGATGCAGGGAGTCTCCATGCCGGCACAAAGAAGCTGCATCCTTTGGTTGATTATGTGGCGGCAAGCGAAACTTACGCCGAATCGGTTGCCGGTATGGCTTTCGGGAATACCGTGAACCGACAGGAAATGGTAAATGCCCTGGATATACTCGGGGGAGGAAAGCAGCAGCATGTGGTGATTACAAGGGGCGCACAGGGTGCCTGGTTTTACGGCCCGGAGGACGGCTATGGCCATGTTCGCGGGTTGGATATAGAGGCTGTTGATACTACCGGAGCCGGGGATATTTTTCACGGCGCTTTTACCTATTGCACAGGCCAGGGCCTGTCTTTTGTCCAGGCGCTGGTGTACGCAAATGCAGCGGCTGGACTGTCCTGTAAAAAGCAAGGTGGGTCATCCTCCATCCCAGCGCTTACAGAAGTTCAATCATTTATAAGCCGGATTGATCCCGGGCACATGGTCACCCGGTACTGACATTTTTCTTAGGCTTTTTACCACATAGAGGGTTATCCGTGCTTTTTTGCCCCAAGGGAATCGGTAATGGAAAGCCGTGAGGCCCTGACGGCCGGTATGAGGGTGCCTGTTATTCCCGACGCTATACCGATGGCAAATGCCAATAAAAACTGGAGGGGCTCTATGTCCGCGTAAAAGCGTTCCCCAAAAGGGACAGGCACAGAGTCTGGCAGGGATGAGGAGATATCTATGCCGATGTTTGTCAAATAATACATGAAAGGAGCGGCAAGCAGGTATCCCGCAATAATGGCAATACAGGATATGGCGATGGACTCAAAAAGCAGTAAAACAATGATATCCGAACGCCGGGCACCGATAGCGCGCATGGTTCCTATTTCTCCAGTGCGTTCCCGGACCGTCATTGACATAGAGTTATACATACCAATGATGATCATCATATACAAAATGAGGATGAACACGTAAAAAGATCCCATGTCGCTCTGTACGGCGGACACAGTTTCCTGGGCAAAGCGTTCCCAGGAATAGGCGGTAAGTTCTGTGTTAGCTAATTTTTCATTGAGAATTTCAAGGCCTTCGGTAATACTGGTTCCTTCGGTAAAACGAACGACAATCCTGGTAGATGAAGCGCGCATATCCAAAAGCGATCGTGCAGACTCGATGTCTACGAATATTACCTGCCGGTCGATGGGGGGAAATCCGAATTTAAATATTCCCGTCAGTTTAAGGCTCATGAAGTTTTCCGTTCCGTGGCGGTCAATGGCGGTAAGATAGAGGGTATCGCCAATATTCAGCTTCATCCGACGGGCAAGATCTTCACCCAAAAGGACACCCCTGTCGGTATCAGTGAAAAATCTGCCCTCCGTTATCTGGTTCCGGATGACAGTTACCTCACCTTCTGCCTGTGAGACTCCCCGTCCCAGCAGTCTGGTACTTTCCATTCTATTGGATACCTTTACAGAGAAATCTATACGCGGACTCGCGGTTTTTACAATGTTAGTGTCCGTAAGGCTTTTTACAACACGGCGGGTATCAGATACGGCCAAGTCCAGAGGAAGCCGGCGCTCTTCTTTCAGGTAATTCCGGTTGAGAATCTGGGCATCGCCTGCTTCGAAATTCCTCATGGCTGTGTACACGTACGAATGATAACCCTGACCCCAGCTCAATCCAAAAACCATCATGAATATGCCAAGGGCAAGGGAGATTACATTCAGGCTTGTTCTGCGTCTGTTTCTGAGGATGTTTTTCATGCCGGCTTTGAATAATTTCACGGTGTCCTCCTTATACGATGTACCAGGATTTCCAACTTATGAGGCTATCGCCAGCTCAAGGTGTCAATCACTGATTTTCTGATTATTACCCACGCTGCATAGGCTGCCCCGGCAAGGGCTATCAGTATTCCCGATGCGAAATTCAAGATTATGTATTTGGCGGTAAGATGGAAATAAAACGCCGAACCCATACCGAATGATTCAGAAATTGCTCCGAAGTCAAGACCGTATTCCTGAAAATACAATACCACAGGTATGCCGAGAGCCAGGCCTGCAAGGCTGCCGAGGAATCCCAAGGATAGGCCTTCGGTGGTGATCAGAGCAAAAAGTCCAGATTTCTTTAGCCCGACGGCTCTCATGGTACCGAACTCTCTTGCTCGGTCAAACATGTTCATTAGAACCGAATTCGTAATAACAGCAGCGGCTACAATGACAGTAAAGAGGTTCATGATATAGATGAAGAGATCAAAGAGGTCGATCAGGAGCATGAAATTACCGTGAATTTGCCGCCAGGTTTTTATGACAACCGGCATGCCGGCATAGGCCTGGGCCAGGTGCTCTGCCGCGGTCTGGGCCAGATCCTTGTCGGTGAGTTTCAGTTTTACGGTGGATGCCCTGCCGGGCAGATACAGAAGTTCCTGGGCCTGTTCGATTGACATAAACAGATTCATATTGTCAAAGTCGCTGCTCTTGGTTTGATAAATACCCCGTACAGGAAACGAGAGATAGTATGGGGCCCCCTCGCTGTCTTCTACCAGGATGATGACTGTGTCACCGTAATCCAGTTTCATGAGCCGGGCTGTTTCTCTGGATATGAGGACACCGTCCTCTATGCCGTTCAGAGAACCTTTTACTATTGATTCGTCCAGCGATTTATTAAAGCCGGACGCAGAAGAGATACCGTTGCCTGCCATGAAAATGTTTTTTTCTTCGGTGATTAAAAGTGCGCCAAAGGTAAGAAAGGGACTGGCGTCTTCTACCCCGGGTAAAGAGCGCGCGGTGTCGATAATATCCGTGTATTCATCCAGGGTGTGCTCAATGCTGAAAGGGTCCAGACTGTCTTCTTTACCGGCAGCTATCACCTGTATGTGGCCGCTTTCTTCGAGCATATTGGTGAAAAAGTTATTGCGCATGCCGTCGACCATTCCCGCAACGGTTTCCATAATGCCGACAGCCAGTGCTATTGCCGTTATAATAACGGCTGTTCTTCTGGGATGTGAACGAAGATTCAACAACGCAATTTTCAGGAATATCATGATACGATAGCCCCGTCTTTCAGACGTATTATGCGTTTGGCATATTTCATGACATCCTGATTATGGGTAGAGAATACAAAGGTGACCTTTTCCTGTTCATTCAGGGCCTTCATTTCCTCTATGATCATGGTGCCCGTTACGCTGTCCAGATTCGCGGTAGGTTCATCTGCGATGACCAGTTTGGGTCTGTTTACCAGGGCCCGTGCAATTGCCACCCGCTGCCGCTGGCCGCCGGACAGTTCATCGGGTTTGTGCAGTTCAAAATCCTTAAGCCCTACCGTTTCAACCAGTTCGTCTATACGGGCGGTGCGTGTGCGGGGAGGAGCGTTCGCCAGAATCATGGGAAACTCTATATTTTCACGGACATTCAGAACGGGAATCAGGTTGAATGACTGGAAGATGAAACCGATTTTCGTTAAACGTATTTCTGATTTCCGGTTATCAGAAAGGCCGCAGATATTCTGGTCCTCAAACAGGATGCTGCCGGAGGACGGGTCATCAATGCTGCCTATGAGGTTCAGCAGGGTGGTCTTTCCGCAGCCCGAGGGTCCGAGAATGGTAATGAAATCACCGGCCTCTATGTCAAAGCTTATACCTTTAAGGGCAGCGATGGTGGTTCTTCCCAGGTGGTATTGTTTGTGTAAGTCTGTAATTTTGATTAACGCCATAGGGGTCCTCCTTAAAAATGAAATACCGCGCTGAGATCGAGACGGTAATCAGATGCGGTGTGACCGAACTCAGTGTCAGGATCTCCATGCATGAGCTGGACAGAAGCGTTCAGGTCTATATCTGTAAAAAAAAGAAATGTAAGGGAGTGAAGCTGCAGAAGACTTGTATCCTGCAGATTCACGACCAGAGAACTGCGGTAAGAGAGAAGCTCGCTCATTTCCATACCGATCGAGACAAAGCAATGATGTCTGCCGAAATCAGGCAGTTCACCTTCGGGTTCGATTCCCTGAGCCAAAAGGCTCAAGGTGTTCTTTACTTCATTTCTGCGGTAGCCGGCTTCGGTGAACTTGTATTCCGCCACAAATGAAAAACTGAAAGCTGTAAAATAGAATATCTTCTGTGCGCCTGCCACCAGGGTAAAGGGGACGTCTTCAAGAAGATAAATGTCTTCCCTCGTCTTGCTGAAAGAAGCGTCGGAGGGGTAACGGTAATCAGTCAGCCATTGTATACCGGCTTCCGCATACCAGATGGTATCCAGCGCCTGAAAGGATGCTGCCAGTCCGGAAAGACCGTACGCGCCGGGTTTGTATACACTTAATGCAAGAATATCCAGGTTACCGGTAAACCAGGAAACATACCCGCCCACACCCGGTAAAGAGCCGCCATCAGAATCGCGGAGGGTATCGCTTAAGTCCACAAAAACACCGGTAAGGATATCCATGTTTACAGTCCACCCTGCGGAGGCTCCCCAGAAACCTCCCCGTGGGCTTTCAGTGTCAAGACCGTCCAGACCCGGGTTTATGGTGTCCAGGGGCGCAAAAAACACGCTTCTTGTAAGAGGCAGCCTGAACTTACCCGCGGTGAAAAGGAGTTCCTGTGTAAGGGACAGGGTAAAATAAGCCTGGTACAGCCGGTAGCCAACCAGGTCAGCCAACGGCTGAGCCTGGGAGGTTTCCGAGGAAGGCAAGTAGCCCAGACTGTGTATCAGAACAAACTTGCCGTCATGGTAGGCAAGGCTGTGGTCAAAGTATCCGGCTGTATGACCATCTATGCTGTCAGGTTCAGCACTTATGCCAGTTTCCATGTTCCCCATGGTGGTAAAGTCGGCGGAAGACACATACACGCCAGGCAGGCAAAAAAGGAGGAAAGAAAGAATAAACATAACCCTGGGCATGATCACCGCCTTGTCAACGCGGATTCATTGAACCGCCAGTCTTCTACACTGTTCAGAGACTCCAGTTCAATAAAGCGTACGCTGGAGAAATAACCGTCGATTTCCAGACTGTTCATACGGAAAAATCCCGGCCGCCGTGTACCGGCAAGTATGCGAAAGTCGCTGAACTCCATGCGTTTGAATAATAGGCCGGATTTTGCGTAGTATTCAGCCTTGACCGGAAGAAGAGATTCGGCTTCCAGATACATGACAATCCTTCCGTAGGGCGCTTTTGGATGGGTAGCCGTTCCTTCTACCCCGACTAAACGGATGGCGCCCAGTTCCGGATGGTCTACTTCCTGGATGGAAACAACCGCAGCGCGGTAATCGTCGGAGTACTGGGGGTCGCCGATGTCGTTATTGGAAAAAACGCTCCCCTGGAAGGAATCTTCAGGCGCAAGACGAACGGGACGGGGGGAGTTAGATTTGGGGTTATACAGCCACAGGGAGCCTTCTTTCTGCAGAATGCGTATTCCTCTTTGGCGCACCGGTGATAAAAACTCCATAAATGTGCCTTTACCCTTTGCATACCAGCTCTCCATGGTGATTGAGCGGTCCCGTTTACCGGGCTCTATGGTTTCCATTTCCATGACCGCGTGGTAATTCCTGGGAAAGATTATTTCCTCTACCCTGGTAAAAACCCCGTCTGGCGAAGCGAATCCGTGGCCGTTCAGAAAGGCGAGAATTTCTTTTTCAGCCGGAGGGGTTTCACCGGTAAGGAAGACGGGCAACAGCATTATTATGGTAAAAAAGACGAATGGGACGTATGGTGCTTTCATGACGGCTCCTTTGTTTCTTTTTCATAACTGCGTACAATGTGTTCCAGAAATCCAAGGTATTCCTGAAACGCGGTAATACCCGCTTTCGTAAGCCGGTAAATGGTTTGCACATTAGTGCCGGCGATTTCTTTCTTTTTTTCTACATAACCGCCGCTAATGAGTTTCTCTATATGAGTGTAGACGGCACCGTCACTGGCACCCAGGCGCCGTTTCAGCTCGTTATAGGTGATACCTTCCTCCTGGTAGATAATCGTTAACAGGGAAAGCCGTGTTTTTTCAAAAAATATACTGTCAAATCTGGTGTAGAGGGAATCCATGCTGTCTATTCCCGGTTCCGGTATTCCAAAACCCGGGAATGAATACCCATGGTTACCATCATTGCGGCTATATACAGACCGGCAAAGACATTGGGGAGCCAGCCTGTTGCGTGAACCATGATGAGAATGATGCCGATGACCATGGTGAGGGCGGCTTCAACAAAAATGGCACCGTAGGATGCATGAGCGACAAAGGTCATGGCGCAGGAAAAACACAGGATGATGACACCAGGATTGTGGCTGGGAAGGGTGAGACTGTAGATGAAAATGAAGATGACGGCAACAAGGTTGATGATCATGGATATGTAGGTCTTAATCAGTTTTCGGGATCCCAGCAGGGCGTCTGTACGGGCAGTCTGCCGCAGCCATGCAATGGTCTCCAGAGCGCCCCCTGTAAGGAGGCAGGGAATCCAGATATACAGGTAATGAAAACGGGCCGGCATATCCGGCGGTGAAGCGACAAAGAAATGCAGGAGACTTGAAAGGGCGATAAGGAAACCCCAGGTGAAAAAAGCCCAGTATTCCACGACAGGCTGTTCATCGTATTTGGTCATGAGTTTTTTTATGGTGGAGATATCGTTCAGGTATTTGTCCAGGTCGGTACGGTTACTGTCCATCATGTGTCTGGCTCCTTCCTCAGGTATCAGCTTTTTATAACAAAGCTGCTTTATAGTACAAAGTATACCCCGCCGGTATTGTTTGTCAATAACTTTGCGATACAAAGTCGCCTTGATTAATAGTGTAATGCACCCGAATATATATCAAGAGGGCGTTCACATGAAGAAAGGGATCTTTCAGACCATATACAGTTGTAGTTTCGCGCTGGTTTTTTGCGCCGCGCCCCTCGTGGCCCTTCCCGATACCGGCGTAACGGATACGGAAAGGAGCAGCATTGTCGTATGGCCGGCCGAAGGGGAAGGGGTTCCTGTGTATGCTCTGAGAGTCAGTACAAAGCTCTTTGAGAAATATGCAGCCGATACGGGATTTCTTTCGGTGGTCAGCCACGGTGAACTCGCAGAGGCCGCTGCCATGATGTATCCAGTCACAGATCTTTTTTCCATCGATTTTCATGATGCACTGAAATACGGCCGGGATACGGGGATACTTTACGCGTGTCATGTGGTACTGGAATTCAACAACAGTCTGTACCAAATTCATGCAAATCTCTATGACATTCCTCGGGGGACACTTCTGCATAGCGTGACGACTACTGCCTGGACTTTCGGCGATCTTGACGCGGTAATTGAGCAAGCAATGATGGAACTGGTTCTGCCCGAAGCCCCTGCATGGTATCTGGCAGCCCTTGAATCAGAGAAAGATCAGACAGGGGAACCCCAGGAAGATCCGGATGATGATACATTCAGCCGGCCCGCTCCTGTTCAAGTATTATGTGGGGTTTCACGGTTTTTGGCATCGGCCGCTTATGGAGGGGCCGGTTTTCTGTTGTATACTCGTTCCGCTGTTTTGTACCGCAGCTGGCTGCGGGATGAAACCAATTATGAGGCCGTGGTGAAGGGGGTGCAGGATCAGTTTTCGTACAATACCGGCGGGAACGGGGTTACCACGGTAAATGATATCCTGGGATACAGCCTCTCGGGGCTGGCCCTGGGCTTGTCTTCTGTGGATGTCTGGGCCGCAGCACCCGAGCTTACCGCAAAAGGCCGGTTTGCCTATGGAGCTGCCCTGTCAGCAGACGCAGCATCATTCGTTTCTGCCCGATTGGCCCTGGATCTTTATATACAGGCGGAACGCGCCTACGACCGGTATCTGGCGGCCGCTCAAACGAATCTGGACGGGCTGTACCGGGACTACACCGATTATCTGAATCAATCGAAAATATTCGCCCTGACGGGATTAGGCCTGGCGGCCGCATCAGGAGTGGTTAAAGCGTCTGTTATCAGGGATCCCGGTGATCAGACCGATCCTCTGGTACGGTCAACAACAGGGAAAATTCTCATGAGCGCGGGTGACTGTTTCCTGGCAGGGGCAATGGTGTGGGGCGGTTTGACGAACGAGCTTATCAAGGAAAAAGAGAGGGCGTTTATTGAATATGAGCGTGCAGATGCGGCAAGCATAACCCGGGCAGCGGATAAGCTGGACGATCTTTCCCGGCGATATGACATGGCACGGATAGGCCTTTATACCATGGCTGCGGCAGGAGCAGGACTGAAAATCGCCGGTCTGTTTATTCCCGAGAATAAAGCGACAGGGCAGAATGATGATGCAGAAGCAGATCCCCAGCCTATGGTACGAATTACACCGGTCCCGTCGGGGATTATTGTGCGGCTTGCTTTCTGACCGCCTGTATTGAGCGTATATAACTTTCTTTCATGGCCGACTCGAATTCGGCGTTGTTGTCAAACTCAAAACCAAAAACGGGTTTCCAGAGGGACGGCGGTTCCATGCACAGGTAAAAGAATACACGGTCATGCCAGGGAGTGAAACAGGAATATAGATGTGAAAACATCGACTGTTTAACGTTGAGGGGGTAAGAGTATTTCCCGGCTGTTTCCTCCAGTTCCATTTGAAGTATGGATGTGGGAAGTTTCCGTTCACGTATTTTCCGTATAACCGGTTTTATGAAAGTGAGAGTTCCAATGGATACCATGGCTACATGAACAGGATCTATGGAAGCGGTTAGCTTTCGGGCAATAGCCGCGTATTCATCTTCCCATCCGTCGTAGTACACCATGGGGTGGAAATGAAATCCCGTAAGATTTCCTTTTGCCGCTGTTTCACAGGCCCCTTCTATTCGTTTTTCCAAAGACGCGGTGCCTTTTTCTTCGTTGAGGATGACTTTAGGGGTGTTCAGTGTCCAGGTAGTCAGCACATTGGGAGGGATTTCCGTGTTTTTCATGTAATCGGGCAACGCGGCTTTTGTTTTCAATTCCAGGATGACGTTGGGATGGCGTTCCGCGAAGTCAAAAAGGATATCAAGAAGTCCATGGCTGTTACCCCATAGCAGTGAATCTGAGGATTGACCTGTACCGATGTGGTACAGCTTGCTGCTGTCAATGGGAATCCGGTCCAGCTGGGTCTGTAAATCATCATGAAAATAGACATCCGTGGAACCGTAAAACGGGGCTATGGTGCAGTAACTGCAATTGAATCCGCAATTGATGACCGCATCCAGGGTCTGCAGATTGCAGCAGCGTGTTTTTTCCGAGGCTACTGGGCATGTGCCCAGGATAGTCGGTTTTCCGGAGACTGTTTGTATGCGGTATGCAGGAGCCGGAAATTCCTTCACCATTCCGTCATAAGACTTGGGTCCTTTTTTCTTCCTGTTATATTTCTCATAAAATAATGCCAGAATCTTTTTTTTGTGTACCGGTCCCCGGGATTCTTCCGGCGGCTCTTCCGGCCAGAAGGAAGATAGAGAGCCTTGTTCCCACATTTCCAGATCACAGCAGGCGGTGATGATGTTCTGCAGGTCCATGCGGGTCAAACGGTATGCAGCCGCTATCTTCCGGATAAAGTCCTTGTCTGAAGGATCTAAATTCACATAGAGGAGGTTTTGGGCAAGTGCAGAGTCCAATGTGTCGTCTGGCATCGAATTTTCCTTCATATCCTGTACAAGGACTATAGCAGTTTTTTTTGTATGCTTCAATTTTCTCTGCTTGCTGCCCCGCCTTTGATGGAATAGACTTAGAGCAGAGTTATGACATTAATTTTTCCTATGGTACATAGAAACGCTTACCTCTTTCTGGGTGTATTTCTCATCCTTTGCTGTACAGCCCGGCCGGTGTATGCTCAGGAAGACACTCAAAAGGACATTCCTCAGGCTGCTGTTACCGATATGCCTGTTATGGTGTTTCTTCCCTTCAAACAAAAAAAGGGGCCGGCCCATGTTGCTGCCCTTCTTACAGGTCTGCTGGAAAAGAAATACAGCGATCAGGGTCCTTTTCCCTTTATACCGCATATGAGCATCAATCAGCTGTTAGCCGAAGGTTCATCCATGCTGACTGTTGAACGATGCAATGATGTCTCCTGCGCTCTTGAGGTGGCACGCACCATACATGCCGATTATGCTCTCCTGGGAACGGTATCGGTTGAGGCGAATACCATCGATATAGAAGGGTGGCTGTACCGGGTAGATACGCAGGAATTTGTGTATGCCCTGGAGAAAAGAGTTTACGACATTCACGATATGGATATAAGCGCGGCGATAATTGCACGGCAGATCGGACGCACCCTCTTTCCTTCGTACGCACAGGAACTGGGGCTGCCCAATATGGACACGGATATCCTGCCTTCAACACCGGTAGATCCTGTAGATGAAGACAGTGGAAGTGAAAAACCTCCGGAAAAAACGCGGGTAAAAATCGGTGATACTACAATACGGATAGTCCCCGGTAAAAAGCCGGGTGTGACCCTGCACAGTACGGCACTGCTGTCGGGTATGCTCCTGACTGGCGTTTCTTCCGGTTTACTGACCAGTGCCGCTGTACAGAATTACCTGTCCGACCGGGAACAGGCATACGCGGAAAGTGATGTTCCCTTGTTTGAAAGTCTGGAAGCACAGAGGAGGTCGGGCGCCGCAGGTGACAGGGCCGATACGCTGGGCGCGGTGTCACTGGGTGCTTCTGCATGCGGCATAGGGGCTGCCGGAACCGCGTTATGGGCAGGCGGGGAATCATTTTTACCCATGTCGACCCTTGGTTACAGTCTGTTCACCGCCGGTTTATTCATGCAGATGTCTGCTGGCGTTCTTGACCTGTACGCATTGGAGAACTACGGCAGATCACTGACCTCCCACCTTTTATACCTGCACACAGATGCGGATTTTGACAGATTGTGGAATGATACGGTTACGTATGAAGACAACTACAAGCTGATGTCCGGTTTCTCACTTCTTCTTCGTACCGGAGGAGCAGCGGGTACGGTTGGCGGTTTTCTCATCGGAGGCAAGAAAGACCGTATCAGTGGTTTTTGGGACAGGGTATTTATGTCAGCGGGTATGCTGTTGTGGAACGGCGGTAATATTGCGTGTATGTATGCGCTGGACCGGCAGAGAGACATGATATTCGCCCGGTATAATGCGGCCTTGCATGAAGATTCTCCTGCGGTACAGCTTGCCTACCTCCGTGACGAGGATGCGGCACGGGACAGCTACCGTACCGGTTGTATTGTTACCGGCAGTTTATGGGGAGGCGGGGCGCTGATGTTTTTGACGGCAGCTATCCTTGACCTGAATGATCCTTTCAGCAAAACTGCGGATCCTGAAGATGACACAAAGGCTGACAGTCCTCTCATGTCTTTTTCCATCGGGCCTGGGGCCTGCGGTCCTGTCCTTGTATGGAGGTTTACGTTATGAACAAGCGGGCACGGCATACCTTTTTACGGCTCTTGGACAGCCTGGGAGTTTGTGCTGTTTTGTTACTCATTCAGTCGTGCAGTTATTTTGTGGTTCCCAGTCCCCTGAGGATTAACACCCAGGATGCTGGTTCGTCGTTTTACGGTTTCAAAGCTGTTGCCCTGGATACAAACCAGGTGGTTCTTGCCTGGCACAGGAACAATCTGGACGGTTCTCTTCTCTTTTTCCGGAATTACGCAGACACAACGGGAGCCCTGGTGGAGTCCGCGCATGTCGCAACGGTACACAGCAACGACAGCGGTTATTATGTGCTGGATGACGGGGTTGTCCCTCAACCGGGAATGTTTTATTCCGCGTATGTTGAATATGACGAGGCGGGAGTAACCCAAAGGAATTACCTGCAAGGTGCAACACCGCAGTTCGGTTTGAAACATCATTATTTCTCTTTACCGGTTACAGATGTCTTTTCTTCTGACAATTCTTTTTCACAGGTTTCTTCGGCGGTCAACGTCATGTCCGAGGGGCAGATATTACGAATGGATTTCGGATTGGAGGACTGCGGATTCGGTACGATGGCACAGGCCGAGCTCGTTGTATACATCTCCGCATCTTCGGATCTGTATTTTCGGGTTTTCGCCGTAGATGAACGCATGTTCGAAGGAAGGGCCTGGGATTACCAGGAACTGGTAAACAATATGTACAGCAGCGCAGAAGGGTATTCCCCAGCCGGGGCGTCCTCTGTCACGGTGGATGTAAGCACACTTTTTTCCGACATGTTTGCCTATCATCACCGGTTGTATGATTCCTGGTTTATGCCGTCGGTATACCTTCTCTGCCTGGTGGAGCAATCAGGAGGGGGCAGCGCGGAAATATACAATGAGGCAGGATCGGAAATCACCCTGGTCACGGAATTCTACGGGTATCTCAGGGATGAGGATCCGCTGTACGAAGAAGAATAATTTCCTGAAATCTTAATACTTGAAACCGCTTTCCCCGATAAACTCCCGGAGTATTGACATCCGGGGAATATGGCGTTCGGGTATGCCCATGAAGTTACTCAGGAAGTCAGCAAGGCGTATTGCTTCGGCATATTCCTCGTGATAAGGCTTGACCGTTTTAAGAATGGGTTCAGCGTAATGTTTCAGGATCGCAAGCTCATAGTCAAGGGCACTGTTAAAGGCTGCATCAGCGTTATTCTGGAAAGGGAAGATGTTTCGTTCTTCGCCCCTGCGGACGTTGGACCACATCTTGAGGGTATCCAGTGCGCTGTGGCCGCGGAACTGGAAATCCCGAACCATGCGCCGGATTAAGCGGTTGTCTGTGGTAGGGATGCGCGTCTGGCTGTCCAGATTCAGCTGGGTGAGGGCGGAAATATAGATCTTGAACTTCTGATGATGAGGTACAAGCGGTGTGAGTTGGTCGTTCAGACCGTGAATGCCTTCCATAAGGAGAATGTTCCTGTCTTCCAGTCTGAGTACACAGCCGGATTTTTTTCGGGTACCGGTCTTGAAATCAAAAAGGGGCAGTTCAATCTCCTTACCGGAAAAAAGGGAAACAAGATGGCTGTTCAGAAGTTCAATGTCAATTGCCTGGAGGTCTTCGAAGTCGTAACTGCCGTCGGCTGCCCGAGGTGTCTGCTCCCGGGGAACAAAATAATCGTCCAGGGAGATCATGACAGGGTTGAAGCCGAGGACCTTCAACTGAATGGCGAGTTTCTTGGTAAAGGTTGTTTTGCCCGACGATGACGGGCCTGCAATAAGAACGACCTTGACCTCTCCTTTACGGTGATGGATGCTGTCGGCTATGCTTGCTATTTTCTTGTCATGAAGAGCTTCGGCTACCTGAATGAAATTTTCTATATCTCCTTTGTGGGTGAGCTCGTTCAATTGTCCGACACAGGTAACACCGAGAATCTTTCCCCAGGACTTGTATTCCTGGTAGATGGAAAAGAGAATGGGGTTTTTCTCGAATTTGCCTAATGAAAGAGGATTGGAACTGGGCGGATATTGGAGGATGAACCCGTTTTCATAGGGCAGAAGACCGAAGTCCGTCAGAAACCCGGTGGATGGGGCAAGAGGCTGATACCCAAGTTCAATATAATCATTACAGCTGTATACAGGGATTTTCTGCTCATTGCGGTAGCGGAGCCGCAATACCCGGGTCTTCTCGTTCCGCTTATGATAATGATTGACAATTTCTGTGTAGGACATGACTTTGCGGACTATCGGGAGATCTTCTGCGGCGATATCGAACATCTTATGTTCTATCTGGCGGACGTAGTCATCTTCTATGCCTTCTGCATTTTCCAGATAACAGAAATACCCGTCACCCAGGGAATGGCCTATGCACAGGCGTACATCCGGGTACAGGGTTTGAGCGGCGTAGGCAAGCAGAAATATGAGGGAGTTGCGGTATATACGGATACCTTGGGGCATATCCAGGGTAACCAGGTTAAGATTAGAGTTGATCTCTATCTTGAAACTCAGGGATACAAGCTCATTATTCACCATTGCGGCGACAAAAGGAAAATCGGATTGCTTGAGTTCGTCTTCCTGTTTTATAAGCTCGTAAACCCTCGTGCCGTAGCTGGTCTGAATACGTTTTTTTGAAGGCAGGGTTACGGTCAGTTCATGCATACAATCCTCCGCTTCCTCATTTTATGTGAGGAAGAGGCAAAATGCAAATACCTTTACAATGGTTCAGGGGTATGCTTTTTCCTGGGACCGTCCATCATTGTTAACATGCGGTACCAGTACCCGGGGCCGAGGTATTTAGGCCGGGGTTTTATTTCGCTGCATAGATCCTCAATGTCCCGTAACGGTTCCGGAGACAGGATTTCCTTGCGTATAGTGACTGTGGTTCGCGGGGCATGTGAAATTGATTCTTTCATTTTCAGAAAAGCTCCAGTTGAACGGCTTTGTGGCCGGGTGTTTCTTTCCGTCGTTGACGCGCGGTAAGGGCAGGCTGCCGAGTGTTCGATATATTTGAGTTCTCTAGGGTCAATAGCCAATGGGTTTTGGGCTCCCCGGGATTATACCGAATGAGGATATTCCGCTGACGTTCCAGCTCTACCGTCAATGAACCGGCAAGTTCAGCAATGCTGTTCCAGTATTGATGCCCTAAGCCAAGATCTTCTTCCAGGGTTTCCACCTTTTCCAGCAGTTCACTCAATACAGCAAGGTATTCCCTGATGTACGCATCGGAAACAGACTGATCATGAACGGCGTGAGTCAGTGACTTCAGGAAAAAAAACAGCGCCACATCCGGATCGGTATCAAGGAGCCCAAGGGCAATGATCCGGCAGCCTTCCTGTATGCCCAGGCAGGCCTGAAGAACGCTCAAAATATCACTTATGTCATAACCTGCTTCAGCGCAGTTTTGAAGGAGCCATAAACCCAGACGCCGGGCGGTCTCGGGATAGTCATTTATTATGTGTTTGAACAGAAGTAATCCTGTTTCAACGAACACATCTTCAAGATCATTGTCCAGAGCTTCTCTCAACTGCTGCACGGCGCTTGTTTCAAAGGTGTTGTTGTCCCACAGGGCCTCTTCTATTTTTTTAATGACGGGGTCATCACAGCCGGAGGATTTCTGGGCTGATTGGAAAAACGGCAACAAGCCATGTACCGGTGTATCCTGGGGGAATGTACAGGCTGTTTCAAAAGCATCGCGGTAGTTTCCATGATACAGATATGAAAGGGCCTTTATAAGAAGCGTCCATGGATGAAAAGGAGAATCGGGATGTATGTCCTTCAGCTGATCAAGGATTGCGGGATTTTCCATACCGTTTGTGACAGATTCAAAGGCGTCAACTATGATCAGCGCTTCGCGCTTGAGCCAATGGGTTTCGGTAACATAATGGCAGCTTAAGACCGCCGGCGGGAAGGAAAGGGAGCGTTTAAGCTCCAGAACGGCCTCATCCCTGATGTTGGGGGTATCGGCGGTTACCATCCGCCCGATAACCCGGTGGATATGCTTTACAACGTCATTCTTTTTCATAGTGTGCCGTGCCTGTTGTGAGTTCGAGAACCGGTTGTACGGTCGGAAACATTAACAAAACGGTATGGCGGTTGTCAACGTGTTCTGCCGATTGTCGCTTTCAGTTTTTCTACTTCAGATTTGGTTAATGCCTTGGCAATTGTGATTTCATCCCCTTCCTTGGTCTGAAGCAGGGGCGTCTCGGCGTAGGGTACGCCTGTTTCATTTACAAGGAGCCTGATAGTAGGATACTTGGGATTTTCGCTGTCATTGCGGACTACCACGCCCATTGCTCCGTTGGAAAGCTCTACATAGGTACCAAGGGGATAAATGGAAAGGGTATATACAAGCGCCCTGAGTATCCGTTCGTCATAATGCTTACCGATCTCTTTCAGCATATCCATAATGCCTGAATGTCCGTCCAGTTCCGATTTCCATGGACGCTTTGACACCGCTCCGTTGTAAGCGCAGGCCACTGCGACTATTTTGCCGTACAGAGAGATTTTGTCCCCTGTCAGTTTTCTCGGATATCCGGAACCGTCAATTTTTTCGGCATGTTCCAGGACAGCAAGGCACACCGGCATGGGGAAGGAATAGGTCCTGAGCACTTTGAACCCGATGACCGGGTGGGCAAAAATGGTTTTTTTCTCGTGGTCGGTAAGGTTGGCTTCGCTCATCCAGATATTCTTGGGAATTTTGAGCATACCGACCTTATGAAGAATACCTGCAAGGCCGAGTTCAATAAGCTTATGGGGAGGCAGCTTCAGGAAATCACCGATAGCCAGGGATAACAGCGCGGTCTTAACGCAGGTGCTCGGAAGATAGTCAGAGCCGGTTTCCTCGGTAAACGGAAGACTCAGGATAAAGCGTTTATGGCTGCGCAGGTAGGTAATCAGTTCCTTGACGATTTCGCTTAATTCGGCAATGCGCAGCTCCGACCTGTTTAAGAACCGGGTAAAAACATCATCAAGGTTATTCACGGCTTTGGCATAAAACTTCCGGGTGTCTTCGATCTGCTCAACTTCGTTGAGATCTTCTTCCATAGTTCCGAACCGGGGCTGGGTTTCAAGCTCCTGGGGCGGAGCGTCCCCGGTAGTACCTTCGGTAAAGACTTCCCCGAATTTCCAGTGCTCAAGACGTTCCCTTAACCCGCTTGTAAAGGGTATATCCGGAGACAGCAGTATGTATCCCTGATCCAGAAACACAGGCATATCGATATATGCCGAATCAGGTATGTTTGCAACACTCAATGATTTCATAAAACTCCCGTTGACCCCTCAATGCTTTACGCATACACTCCTATTATACATTATAGGAGTATGTTCAGTGAAATTTAAGATAATTTTTACCTTATTTAATATTGTAATCCTTATTTCCTTCATCATTATATTTTTTATGCCTTTTTTCATGCTCGGATGGGACTATACAAAGGAATTCTGGGTATCCAATTGGTATTTACCCATCATCTTTATTGTCATCATGACCTTGTTGAACGGCTATTTTATTTCAAACTGGAAACTGTTCAACCTTTTAGAAAACGAGGACTGGAAACAGATCCTTGAGTATACCTTCCGGAAAATAAATTCGGGTTCCTTTACAAAACAACAGATAAAGATATTTATAAACGCTGCGTTAGTTAATTCTGATCTGGATAAGATAAGGGAAGCCCAGAAGGTTATCTGGGTGCAGAAGCCCGGATGGAAAGATGAGTTCGTACTTTATTTCGGGATTCCCTATCTTTTAGGAAACGATCCTCCCCATATGCTTGAGTATTTCCGTGAATTCCTGGAAATAACGACCAGGGATCGGCAATGGGTACTGTGGAATTTTGCCTTTGCCCTTATGATGAACCGACAATTTGACGAGGCGAAGGTGCAGCTTGCCGCCCTGAAAGATTCTGCGGATAACCCGGTGGTAAGAGCCCTGACAGGGTATCTGGCCCACGGTTTTGCTGCAGGGGATGAACAGATGCGGGATCTGGAGAAATCTGTCAAGGAAAGGCTTGTTGCCGAGTATCCGCGGCCGAAATGGGACTCGGCCCTTGCAAAAGCAAAGGAAAATGTACAGGCGGCAGTCCTGTCACAGCTGATTAATGACGCGGAAGCATGGCTGTTCAGTAAAGGAGATTCGTACAGCGATGGTAAGGAAGTCCAATAAACTTGCGGATGTCTGTTATGACATCCGCGGCCCGGTCCTGGAAGAAGCTACCCGCCTGGAAGAGGAGGGGTACAGTATTCTTAAACTGAACATCGGAAATCCGGCTCCCTTCGGTTTTCATGCTCCTGATGAAATTCTCCATGACATGATACTCAACCTCAAGGACGCCCAGGGGTATTGCGATTCCAAGGGTTTGTTTGCCGCCCGCAAGGCGGTTATGCAGTACTGTCAGAAGCTGTCCATTCCCGGTGTCGGCATCGAGGATGTGTACATCGGCAACGGAGCGAGTGAACTGATTGTCATGAGCATGCAGGGATTACTGAATAACGGCGACGAAGTCCTTGTTCCTGCACCTGATTACCCCCTCTGGACCGCCGCGGTCCATCTGTCGGGAGGAAAGGCGGTCCATTACCGCTGTGATGAAACCGCTGGATGGTTTCCTGACATTGACGATATAAAGAAAAAGGTGAGTGAGCGTACAAAAGCCATTGTTGTGATAAATCCCAACAACCCGACCGGGGCCGTATATTCCCGGGATCTCCTGATGCAGATCGTACAGGTTGCCAGAGAACATGATCTCATCCTGTATTCCGATGAAATCTATGACAAAATTCTGTATGAAGACGCCGTTCATGTAGCGTCCGCATCCCTTGCAGACGACATACTGTGCATTACTTTCAACGGTCTCTCTAAAGCCTACCGGGCTGCGGGTTTCCGGGCCGGCTGGATGGTCATCAGCGGGAGAAAGGACCACGCCGGGGATTATCTGGAAGGTCTGTCAATCCTGTCAAGCATGCGATTATGCAGCAATGTCCCCAGTCAGTATGCAATACAGACCGCATTAGGAGGGTACCAAAGCATACAGGATCTCGTAGCCCCTGATGGCCGTCTGAGAAAACAGCGAGATCTTTGTTATGAAATGCTATCGGCTATTCCGGGTCTTTCCTGTGTGAAACCCATGGGAGCTTTATATCTGTTTCCGAAAATTGACACCAAACGCTTCAATATCACAAGCGATACGCGGTTCATCCTGGATTTTCTTCGTAAGAAACACGTTTTGCTGGTACAGGGTACCGGATTTAACTGGGACGCACCCGATCACTTCCGGATTGTATTTTTACCTGGTGTGGAACAGCTGACATCGGCGCTGGAAGGATTGAAAGATTTTCTTGTTGATTACCGCCAGGAGTGACAGGATGCCAGTGGAGTGGTGTTGTAACAAAATAGGGGATATCCATGAAAACTAAAGTTATGTGCGCAGCCCTGTGTTGTTTTTTTCTGCCGCTTACATTATTTCCACAGACAGTCACCTCCGAGCTCGGGTTTTATACTGTTGAGACTTCCTCAGAGGGTGCAACAGAAGACGAAGCCCTCGAAGCGGCTGTGTACTACGGAATAAACCGCATTTTCCGTTTTCTGCGCAAAGACCAGCTTTTCAGGGATATGTTTTTATCTTCCTGGCCCGAGGCAGTCACCCGTGACAGGTTTACCGTAAGCCCTGCAGAAAACGGAGGGTTCCGAGCCCTGGTGACGGTGAAGATCGACGGTCAGGCCATTATCCTGGCTGAACCGAATTACCGGAATACCGTCCACTCCCGCCTGAATGAAGCCGAACTCATGGTTGTCAAACTGGAGGGCCTTGTGGTACATGCCCAGGGTGCGGAGGACAGCTTTCAACATGAAAGGGCCGGCATACTTTACTCACAAAGCGCTGATACTCTTGGTGAGCTCAAAGCGCTTATCAGCGGTATCGGCGACATGAGTGTTCTGTCAACCGAAGGGAACTCCGTCGAATATTTCCGCTCCCGTATCCGGGGTTTCAACGCCACCATAGACAGCGGATTGAAGCGTTATACGGATAAAGGCGGGCAGGACAGGATTGCCCAGGAACCAGGTGAAGCACAGGCCCCGGCCCGGAAAGAAACCGAACTGCCTGTGGCAGGGCAGACAGGGATGGGTCCTGATGACAGGAAAGCGGACAGCAGGATGGCAGCCACCGGTAAATGGCTATTGTTCCATCCCGGACGTGACCGGCTTGTCCTGCGTTTTACCCCAAACGCGGCATTTTCCGGCGGCGAGTGGGTGCATCCCGGTTTACAGCTGGATGTAAGTGCAGAGAAGGCCTTTGACGGAGGAATTTGGGGCCGTGCGTCTTTTTCCTATTCATCACGCAAAAGATGGTTCTTCGACACCCCTGTGCTGTTTAACGACCCGACACCAGCCCGCAGGGAAGTCGTGTCCTCCCAGGTGGCTCTGGGTTTTTACACTGACTTCCTGAAGGGACTGGGTATCGGCTGGCAGTGGGATAATTCGTTCGTCAGTGAGGACCTTTGGGGTACCGACCATCATCCGCAGGAGCCGGTTTTTTATGCCTCGGCGTTCTGGGGAAAGGTCGATACCAAACGGCGTCGGCCATCCATGTTGGCTGAATATTCCTATGGCATTCCCACATCCTTCCTGCATTCAGAGCCCGCAATTCTTCTCAATGGCCGGTTAAAACTGTTAGTCCGCGGCGATGACATCATGAAGGCCGAGATGGAAATCTGGTCGAGTCCTCAAAACCGTATAGTGCCGGTACTTACTGACCGCAATAGTCCAGATGGTCTTACCCATCTGTCTATACAGCAGGGTATACGCCTGGCCGCGGGGATCCGTGTTCCCGGGCCGTTTACCTGGGGATTGAGCTATTCAGGTGTCCGGGAAGCGAATTTTGAAGACAACGAATTGCAGGAGTTTTCTCCCCTACGCTGGCAGTGGGGTATGTTTTTTGAATATTCCCTTTGAAAATGCTTTACGTTGACGATCAACCACGTCGCAAGTATAATCACACCTTAAGTCGGTAATGGGCTAATCCAGGACCTTAAGGAAGTTATTTATCATGAGTGTTCGCATACGTTACGCCCCGTCGCCTACGGGGCTTCAGCATATAGGCGGTGTAAGGACCGCTTTATTTGAATACCTGGCCGCGAAAGCCGGCAAAGGTGTTTTTTACCTGCGGATAGAAGACACCGATCAGGCCCGCAGCTCCGCAGAGTCCATAAACGATCTGTATGAAACACTCCGCTGGCTGGGCATTACATGGGATGAAGGGCCGGATATCGGCGGACCCTACGGACCGTATATACAGAGCGAACGGTTCGAAATTTACCAGCAGCATGCCAGGCGGCTCATTGAGGAAGGCAAGGCGTATTACTGTTATTGCAGCGAGGCCAGGCTGAACGACCTGCGCAGCTTGCAGGAAAAAAACAAGCAGTCTATAGGGTATGACCGTCACTGCCGGTATTTAAGCCGGGAGGAACGGGAAAAAGCGGAAGAAGTGCTGGCCAAGGAAGGCCGGAAACCGGTAATCCGGTTTGCCCTCCCCGAAAACGACAGCGAACGGATAGTTATAGAGGACGTGCTGTTGGGTGAGGTTAAGAGGAAGGTGAAGGACATTAATCCTGATCCGGTCATTATAAAGAGCGACGGATTTCCCACCTATCATCTGGCCCATGCCATTGACGATACTCTCATGAAAACCACTCATGTCATCCGTGGACAGGAATGGCTGCCCTCGGCGCCTCTCCATGTGCTTTTATTCAAAGCCCTGGGGTACCAGGCCCCGGTATACGTTCATCTGCCCATGGTGATGGGCAAAGACGGTCAGAAGCTCTCCAAACGCCACGGCGACACGGCAGTACGTGATTTTCGCAAAGCCGGATATCTTCCCGAGGCAATCGTGAATTACATTTCACAAGTAGGCTGGTCTTATGACGACAAACGGGAATTCTTCACCCTGAAAGAGCTGGAGGAATGTTTTTCCATGGAGAAACTCAACAAGGCTCCGGGGGTCTTTGACTACAAGAAGCTTGACTGGTACAACGGGCACTATATCCGGCAGAAGAGCGAAGGGGAACTGAAGACTCTTATCATGCCCTATCTGATTGATCATGCCCTTGTAGCGGACCCTCCATCTGCCCAGGAAGAACGGATAATCGCCGCAATGATCCCCCTTGTACAGCCGCGGCTCAAGGTGCTGTCCGATGTGCCCGGTCTGGTACGGTTTCTGTTCCAGGATGTGCCGGTTACCGATCCGGCGCTGCTGGTGCCAAAAAACTGTACTATGACAGATGTCATTCCCTGGCTTCAAAAGGGGAGGGACCTTCTGGCAGCTGGTTCCCAGTCATCTGTGGAGGAGCTGGAGCAGGAGTTTGAGAAAGCCGCACAGGCCATGGATACGAAAACAGGTAATCTGATGATGCCCCTGCGGGTAAGTATAACCGGCAGCACCATGTCGCCGCCTTTGTTTGAGTCGGTAAAGCTGATGGGGATTGGCGAGGCCTTGCGGCGGGTGGACAGGAGTATCGAACTGGTGAAACAAAGCCTGTAATTTTCAGGCACAGCAATCTACACAAGGCAGCAGCCGTGACGCATTACCGGCAGTCTGCTTTTTTATACAGATAAGGCGAAGCACTCAGTAAGGAGAGTACAATGGCAGCAGAAGTGACGATGGACAAACTGGTATCTTTGTGCAAAAGAAGGGGATTCGTATTCCAGTCTTCGGAAATATACGGCGGGCTTTCGTCTGCCTGGGATTACGGTCCCCTGGGAGTCGAGCTTAAAAACAACATTCAGAAATTCTGGTGGAGGGAAATGACCCAGCTTCACGATAACATCGTAGGCCTGGATGCCGCCATCATGATGCATCCAAAAACCTGGGAAGCTTCGGGACACGTGGAAAATTTTTCTGATCCCCTGGTGGACTGCAAAGAATGCAAAAGCCGGTTCAGGGCCGACCATATTGACCTTGCAAAACCCTGTCCGACCTGCGGGAATTCGGGAACCTTCACCGAACCCAGGGATTTTAACCTGATGTTTTCCACCCACCTCGGGCCTACGAAGGACTCCGGCTCTGTTGTGTACCTGCGTCCCGAGACAGCACAGGGCATTTTCGTGAACTTCAAGAACGTTGTACAGTCGAGCAGGGTAAAGATCCCCTTTGGTATTGCCCAGGTCGGAAAAGCCTTCCGGAATGAGATTGTCACCAAGAATTTCATATTCCGTACCTGTGAATTCGAACAGATGGAAATGCAGTTTTTTGTAAAACCCGGGAGCGACGACGAATGGTTTGAATACTGGAAGAAGGAACGTATTTCCTATTACGAGAAAATGGGCATTAATCCGGAAAAACTGAGGTTCAAACAGCACGGGCCGGATGAGCTTGCCCATTACGCGAAAGCGGCTTTCGATATAGAGTTTTTGTTTCCCATGGGATGGCAGGAGCTGGAGGGGATTCACTCCAGGACGGATTTTGACTTGGGCCGGCACCAGGAGTATTCCGGAAAGGAACAGACATATCTTGATGACAGTGATAACTCCCGCTATGTTCCCTATGTTATAGAGACGTCCGCCGGACTCACCCGTTCGGTCCTTATGGTACTTTCAGACGCGTATGACGAGGAAACCCTTGCCGACGGCGAGGTCCGCAATGTTCTGCGTTTTCATCCGAAAGTAGCACCGGTTACAGTGGGTATCATGCCCCTGGTGAAGAAAGACGGCCTTCCTGAAATTGCAAAAGACATACAAAAGGAATTAATGGAAGATTACGCGGTATTCTACGACCAGTCGGGGGCTATCGGCCGCCGCTACCGCCGGATGGATGAAATTGGTACACCCTTTTGTGTCACCGTTGATTATGACACGAAAGAGGACAAGGCGGTCACCCTGCGGTACCGGGATTCCATGGAACAGGTGCGGGTGCCCATAGCCGAACTTTCGGCCAGAATCCGCAGTGAAATAAAGAATTACACAAGGACAAGGTCATGAACCCTGCTTTAGAAGTGCTGAAAGAGCGCGGATTCCTTCAGCAATGTACGGACCTGGACGGTTTGAGTAAAAGAATGGACGAGGGGCCTTTATCGTTTTATGTCGGCTTCGATCCCACAGGGCCCTCTCTTCATGTAGGCCACATGGTACCGGTGTTTGCAGCTGCACATTTACAACGTGCCGGACATGATGCGGTGCTTCTCCTGGGAACCGGCACCGCCCGCATAGGCGATCCGTCGGGGAAGACGGAAATGCGGAAGATGCTTTCCTACGAAGAAATTGACGCGAACGCGGAAAGAATGGGGCGTCAGATGGGCAGTATCGTCGCTCTTGGCGAAGGGAAGGCCGGTCTGGTGAAAAACGGAGACTGGCTCAATAATCTGAACTATATAGATTTCTTACGGGACATCGGGAAGCATTTCTCTGTAAACCGCATGCTTACCTTCGAGGCTTACAGACAACGGCTGGAGACAGGGCTGTCATTCATAGAATTCAATTACCAGCTGCTTCAGTCCTACGATTTTCTGGAACTGTTCCGCCGGAAAGGCTGTGTACTGCAGGTGGGCGGAGAAGACCAGTGGGGTAATATTGTTGCGGGTATAGATCTTATCCGCCGAATGGAAGGAGGGGAAACCTACGGTCTCACCTTTCCCCTTGTCACCAGGGCAGACGGAAAAAAAATGGGTAAAACGGAAAAAGGCGCCATCTTTTTAGACGCATCAATGTGTTCCGTGTACGATTTTTACCAGTACTGGCGAAATGTCCATGACCAGGACGTGGAGAAATTCCTTTTGTTATTTACCTTCCTGCCTGTACAGGAAATACGGTCAATGTGCAGCGCGGGAGGCGCAGCGTTGAACCAGGCAAAGGAAACCCTTGCTTTCGAATATACCCGGCTGGTCCATGGAGAAGAAAAGGCCGGGGAAGCCCGGGAAGGGGCGCGGGCTGCATTCGGTGCAGGTGGAGACACATCTTCCATTCCCGGTTATGACCTGGCTTCGGCGGAACTGGATAAGGGTATAAACATAATTGACCTTTTTTGCCGTACTGGGCTGACCCCGTCGAAAAGCGAAGCCCGCAGACTCATTGAGCAGGGCGGCGCCAGGGTGAACGATGCACAGATCACCTCTATCGATCATGTCATTGGACATGCAGACGTGAATGACAACATCATCATGCTGAAAGCAGGCAAGAAAAAGCATATGCGGGTGGACGTGGGGTAATCAGCGGTCATCACGTATACGGTACGAGCCGTCTTCCTTAACCACGAATCCTTCGGATTCAAGGGCGGAGACGGCTTTTTTTATGTTCTTCCGGTCGGTCCGGGCCAGCAACGGGCTCTTATCCCCCAGTTCGTCAGGAAAGACAGGGTTTTTGGCAAGGACCCTCAGGATTTCGCCCCGGATCTGACGAAGAGATCCTTCGAAAGGACTCTGGGTCCGGTAAGCCGGATTCCTGCGGTTGGGGTTTTCCGTGTGTTTCGGGATGAGTGAACCGAGGTCCATCAAGGCATTATACCAGTCGCGGGGAGAAAATGCGTAAAGGGCTTTTTCTATGATGGGTAAAAGCTGACGGTCATCTACTGCTGTGCCGGTACTGAAAAAATAGTGGGTGAAAACCCGCCTGATATTCGTCTCTATAAAAACAAGGGGTTTGTTATAGGCAAATACACAGACCGAGGCAGCGGTGTTCGGTCCTATACCTTTGAAACCCTTCAGCAGGTCGGGGTTGTCCGGGAGGACACCTCCGTGGTCACCGACTACCCGGACGGCGGCTTCTTTCAATGCCAATGCCCTTCTGTTATACCCCAGGCCTTGCCATAGTTCCAAAAGACGGGGAAAGGGCAGCCGGGCCAGGGCGTCAAAGTCCGGTACAGCTTTGATGAACGATTCGTATTTCAGGAGGACCCGCTGTACCTGGGTCTGTTGCAGCATGATCTCGGAAACAAGAATATGATAAGGGTTTACCGTATGCCGCCACGGCAGGTCCCGGCCGTAATCATGGTAGAAATCCAGAACCATCGACTGGAATAATTCAATGTCAGAGGGAGTAGGGTGTGAATGGAAGTTGCCAACGGGTAAATCGGGTTGATGTTCTTTCATGACAGACAGACTGTATCAATACAAGGCGCCCGGGTTCAAGTGAAACATCCTCTCTATTGACTAAGGGGCGAAAGCCTCATACTCTGAGTTTATAATTATGACGAAAACTACAGGTATTTTATTCATTTTGTTTATGGCTGCTTCTTTTGTTTTTGCCGGGGGGGCAACGGAAGACAGGGAGAAAGTGCTTTATGTTGCAGGTCTGAAAGGGCCGAGTTCTATAGGCATGCTTCCGATGTTTGCAGATCCGCCGGATTACGGCTGGTCCGGCAGAGCAGAATTCAGCGTAGTGGATGAGCCGCAGATCATGACCGCGCGTATTTTATCGGGTGAGGTTGATATCGCCGCTGTTCCGGTTAACCTTGCTGCCGTGTTGTACAACAAGGGCGCGGGAATAAAAATTGCCGCCATTATCGGTAACGGTGTAATCCATCTGGTAAGCAACGACCCGGAGGTCAAAAGTCTTCAGGATGTCCGCGGCCGGCGTATCTACTGTATTGCCCAGGGGTCCAATCCCGAATACATCATGAAATATGTGCTTGAGCACTCAGGCATCGAGCCGGATAAAGATGTAGAGCTTGATTTCACTTTCGGACATAACGAACTGGCAGCCCAGTTGGCAGCCGGGAAGGTACAGATTGGAGTTCTTCCGGAGCCGTTTGTCACTGTCGTCAGAAAAAAAAATCCCGAGGTCAAAGCAGTCGTTGACCTGCAGGAAGCATTTGGGAAGGCAAGTGGCCTTTCCCGGCCATATCCGGCCACAGCCTTAGTGGTAAGGGCCGGTGTCTATGAACGTAATCCCGGTCTTGTCGGGAAATTCCTTGATGACTACCGGGAAACCCTGCCCCGGGTTTTTGCGGATCCGGAAAAAACAGGGGAGTTAGCCCTGCAGTATATCGGTCTACCAGCAGCCCTGGTGGCTGAAGCTCTTCCCCGGCTAAATCTGGAGTTTACTCCGGCAACGGAACGTAAGGATGATCTGAGACGCTTTTATGAAATACTCTACGCCTATAACCCCGCATCCATAGGCGGAAAGGTCCCCGATGAGGCTATATACCCGTAAGAACAACACATCATACAGCTTTCTGTTGGGAGTAATCTGTTTGATCATTCTGTGGAAGGCCGCATCGGTGTATGCCGGCTCATCCATTATACTGCCGTCGCCAAAGGAAAGTGTAAGCGCCCTTATTGCCATCATCACAGAAGAGGATACAATGGGGGCTCTGGCTTCAACCCTCCTGCGTGGAGCTGCGGGATTCCTTTTAGCTGTGGCTACCGGCCTTGCTCTTGGAGTCCCCGCAGGGATGTACCCTTCTTTCAGGTCCGGTATAGAACCGCTTCTTGTGGTGGTTCGTTCAACACCCTTGATCAGCGTGATTCTCCTTGCCCTGATTTGGTTTTCCAGCGGTACAGTACCTGTGTTTGTAGCTTTTTTGATGATATTTCCGATCATTACATCCGGTGTAAGCGAAGGGATCTCACATGTCGATCAGGAACTCCTGGAAATGGCCGAAGTGTACGGCATGGATCGGCGTACTGTCATTCGCTGGATGTATGTCCCCTCTGTAGCATCCTATGTTTTCCCGGGGCTTGAAACGGCTTCCGGACTTGCCTGGAAGCTGGTTATAGCGGCAGAGGTTCTGAGCAGGCCGGTTTCCGGAATGGGAACCAAAATGCAGGAAGCGCGGATGTACCTGGAAACCGCCCGTCTGTTTGCCTGGACAATCTCTGCTCTTGTGATAAGCGCCCTGTTTACCATGGCTGTCAGGTTTGTTTTTCGCCGGGTTATTCCTGCTGCTGGTTCAGATACCGGATGGACGGCACCGGAATGATCAGCCTGAACGGGGTGTCAAAGCAATTCAATGCAGAGCATGTGTTGGCGGATTTTTCCCTTTCGTTTGAGAAGGATAAAATAAATGTTCTCGTGGGGCCGTCGGGGTGCGGAAAAACAACACTGTTACGAATACTGTCAGGTATCGCGAAACCCGATGCAGGCACCGTTTCCAACATTCCCAAAACAGTATCCATGGTGTTCCAGGAAGCGCGGCTCATTCCCTGGGCCAGGGTAGAGGAGAATCTGCTTCTTGCATGTCCACGTGATCTCAGAAGGAAGCCGGCGACCCAGGGCATGATCCGGGATCTGTTAGTCATGACCGGCTTATACGAAGACAGGTATAAATACCCTTACCAGCTGTCGGGAGGAATGCGGAAACGGGCGGCCCTGGCCAGAGGGTTTGTTCCCGATTCGGGACTTGTATTGCTGGATGAGCCTCTACAGGCCGTCGATTGGGCAATGAAGATCTCCCTTGTTAACTCGTTTTTTACCATATGGGAACACAAACCCGTGACTGTCGTTTTTGTTACCCACGACATTCAGGAAGCGGCCCTCATGGGAGATGTTATTCATATTCTGGGTAAAAACCCCATGACGGTGCTGTCTACTATAGAAAACCAAGTAAAAAAGTCCGAGCGGCACCTGTACCATGACGGCATATTGTCTATAGAACGCAATATTTTCGACACCTTGATGAAACAAGAGCCGGAAGCATAAAAAAAGCCTCCGGTCAAAAAGACCGGAGGCAGATACAATGCCGCCGAACAGAATCGAACTGTTGACACGAGGATTTTCAGTCCTCTGCTCTACCGACTGAGCTACAGCGGCGATTGCAGGCACATTTATAACCTTACTGGGCATAAATGTCAACAGGATATTTTGAAATCATCATTGGGGTTCAGAGGGTTTTTTGCAGAGCATGGGAACAGTTCCATGTGATGCGTAAAAAACGGAAGATGGCCAAATTGAAAGACGATTACCATTGATTGAACTGCCATGTTTTTAGTAAATTCAGTACAGCACTTGCCAGGAACGGAGTCGTAAGATTGTCGCAGCCATTTACAACAGGAACCGGAACAGGAATACAGGAAGATACTCATCAGAAGGTGAAAAAACCATCAATGTATAAGGTGGTTCTTTACAATGATCATTATACGACAATGGAGTTTGTCGTGTTTGTTCTGCAGAAGGTGTTTCGGAAGGGAATGCAGGAGGCAACCCAGATCATGCTGGATGTTCATAAAAAAGGCCGAGGGGTAGTAGGTGTATTTACCTTCGATGTTGCACAAACGAAGGTACAGCAGGTTCTGCTTTTGGCAAAAGAAGCAGAATTTCCCCTGCAGTGTACAGTAGAAGAAGCCTGAGATGTCAATGTATAGCCGTGACCGGCAATGTAACGAGGTGATATAGTCCAATGAAAATAAGCAATGAAGTACAGAACATTCTGAATGAAGCCTATGCTGACGCAAAGAGCAGAAACCATGAGTTCCTGACCCCTGAGCATGTGCTGTACGCGTCTTTGTTTTATGATTCAACTGCTGAAATTATGGCAGCCTGCGGTTGTAATATGGAGCATGTGAGGAACGACCTGGTTGAGTATTTCGACAGTAAAATGACCGTGGTGAAAGGTAAGGACCCGGAGCAGTCTCTTGGATTTCAGGGAGTCATTGAACGGGCAGTGTTCCACACCCAGACCTCCTCCGCACAGTCCCTGGAAGTCGGTGATTTACTGGTATCCATCATGGATGAAAAGGAATCTTTCGGCGCATATTTTCTCAGAAAAGCCGGAATGACGCGGTATAAGCTCTTGAAATGCATATCCCGCGCCCAGGTTTCGGATGAGGACTACGAAGACGGGGCAGAAGGAAGTACAGAGGAAGAAGAGGAGCCGCTGTCCGGAGGAAAAAGCAAAAGGAAGAAAACCGCCCTGGCCAGCTTTACCCGGGAATTGACCGCTGCTGCATCGAAAGGAGAGCTCGAGCCATTAATCGGCAGGGCTGATATTGTTGAACGGACCATACAGGTTCTGTGCCGCAGGATGAAAAACAATCCGGTTTTGGTCGGTGATCCAGGGGTGGGGAAAACAGCCATTGCAGAGGGGCTTGCCGCCCGCATTGCAGACGGCGATGTGCCTGAGCTTCTCAAGGACTACAGGGTGTTTTCCCTTGACATGGGAGGCCTTCTTGCAGGAACCCGGTTTCGCGGTGATTTCGAGGAACGGCTGAAAGCGGTTATCAGCGAACTTGAAAAGCAAAAGAAGATAATTTTGTTTATAGATGAAATACATACTATTGTCGGCGCCGGGGCTACTGCAGGCGGTTCTATGGACGCGAGCAACATACTCAAACCTGCTCTCGCAGGCGGGAAACTGCGGTGTATGGGGTCCACCACCTACGATGAGTACAAAAAGTTTTTTGACAAGGACAGAGCGTTATCCCGGCGTTTTCAAAGAATTGAGATAACAGAAACCACAGTCGATGAAACAATAGATATCCTGAAGGGCTTGAAACAACGTTATGAGGACTATCACCAGGTGGTATTCACAGAGGAAGCCCTCAGATCAGCGGTTGAGTTGTCTGATCAATTCATAAACGACAGACACCTCCCAGATAAAGCCATAGATGTTATCGATGAGGCTGGCGCATATATGCATATTCTCGCCTACAAGGATAAGACGGAACCCAGGCAGACACCGGCCATTATAAACGAGGAGATGATTGAGAAGGTCATATCTAAGATAGCAAAAATTCCTGAGCGTACTGTTTCGGTGAATGAGGTTTCCAAACTGCAGCAGATGGAAGCTGACTTGAAAGCCGTTATTTACGGTCAGGATGATGCCATACATTCTGTTGTAGAAGCGGTAAAAAGATCGCGGGCCGGATTTAAGGGGCCGGATAAACCTGTTGCCTCCTTTTTGTTTGTCGGACCTACCGGAGTAGGGAAAACCGAACTGGCAAAACAGCTTGCCGCGTATCTGGGTGTAACTCTCCACCGCTTTGATATGAGCGAGTATCAGGAAAAACATACCGTTTCCCGTCTGGTCGGTGCTCCCCCCGGGTATGTCGGTTACGATGAAGGCGGTTTGCTTACCGACACGGTACGAAAGACCCCCCATGCGGTTGTACTTTTGGATGAGATAGAGAAGGCCCATCCGGATATTTTCAATATACTCCTGCAGGTGATGGACTATGCCACACTCACGGACAACAGCGGCCGAAAGGCCGATTTCAGGAACGTGGTCCTGATTATGACCTCAAACGCCGGGGCGCGTAATCTGGGCAAAGCCATTATCGGTTTCGGAGACAGGATCGTCAGCACAGAAGCCATCGGCGAAGCAGTCGAGGGAACCTTCAATCCCGAGTTCAGAAACAGGCTGGATAAGATTGTCAGTTTCAATGCTCTGTCCATTGATCATATCCTGCGGATAGTGGATAAGGAAATCAGCGACTTCAGGCGCACCCTCAGTGAAAAGAATGTAAGCCTGAAGGTGACAGATCCATGCCGGCGTTTTATTGCAGAAAAGGGTTTCAGTCCTGAATACGGTGCCAGGAATATTGCACGGCTGATAGATGAAAAAATTAAGAGTTTTTTTGTAGATGAAATTCTTTTTGGAAAGCTGATAAACGGCGGGCACGCAGAGGCGAGGATGGCCGACGGGGATATCAGCATTAAGGTTACCGATACCTTATTGCCAGATTCTATTGCGGGAAGCGATGAGCTTTCCCTACCTTAACCAGCATGAACGCATCCAGTTTCCCCATCCCCGTGAGGCAGATGAATACGGTATCCTGTGTACCGGAGGGAATCTTTCTCCCGGAATGCTCTTGAGTGCCTACGAGCAGGGAATTTTTCCGTGGTTTTCAGAACATGAGCCCATTTTGTGGTGGTCACCTGATCCTCGTTTTGTGCTCAATCCCCAGGATCTCCATATACCATCTTCTTTGAAACGGTACATGCGGAGAAGACAGTATACCGTGACCTGTGACACGGCCTTCAGCCAGGTGGTGCAAGGCTGTGCGCAGGCTCCGCGGCCGGGTCAGGACGGGACATGGATTACCCAGGAAATGATTGAAGGATACGTTGAGCTTCACGAACTCGGATATGCCCACAGTTTTGAAGTATGGCATCATGCCGAACTCGCGGGTGGTCTTTACGGCGTTTCCCTGGGAGATTGTTTCTTCGGAGAATCCATGTTTTCCCGCATGAATGATGCCAGCAAGACTGGCTTTGTTACGGGAGTACGTTATATGCAAGCCCAGGGCATAGAACTGATCGACAGCCAGGTACGCACTGATCATGTTGAGCGGTTCGGAGCCCGTGAGATCCGGCGGGAAGAATACCTCTTCAGGCTGCATCAATGTCTTGAGGGTATCACGCGAAAAGGCCCCTGGACCGCAGATTTTTCCATGTTCACTGCAAGGTCTATGGAGGGGCAGAAAGGAATAACTGCAGATTGAGGAATGTTCAGTTTTTCAGGAAAAAAAGTTCGTTTTCAATTCCCGAAAAATCTTCGGTATTGTATTCCATGATGCTCCGCAGGTGAATCATGCCCTCGGCATCAACCAGTGTGAATTTGATTCCGTATTCTCTGCCATGTTTATGGACAACTACGCCTTCAGTTTCGATCACTATATCCGAATGTGTCAGTATCAGGTGAAAACGTACTTCTTCATGAAGTTGAAGGTGCTGGTCACAAGATATGAGCACCCCCCGGAGGGACAAATCTTCCACCTGTACCGGGTACTGAACGCTCCCTTTCAATAGAACGCCGTTACCGTGAAAATGGGCTCTGCTGAATTTTCGTTTTTCCTGGTCTTCCATTTTTATTCTGCCTGGGCCGCATGTTTAAAGTATACCTGTCTGCACTGCGGCTTTCTTCATATAGTATCATCCTTTAACCAGTGCAAGTCAATTGTTTTGTATCTGTGATCCGCGCCTTGCCTCGGAATGAACGGCATACTATTATTTTGATCAATGTGCCTGTAAATCAGGTACGGGATGAACGGGAGCAGCCATGAAAACCCATACAGTTACCGTACACCAGGGAAACAAAAAACAGAAGATAAGAGTTCGACATGAAACGATAATTCTGGATGCCCTCAGACACGCAGGAATTTCCGGTATTCATGCGCCCTGCGGCGGCGCAAGGACCTGCGGTAAATGCCTGGTGAAGGTACACGGGGCTGTTTCCGAGCCAGGTGAAGAAGAGCTGCGACTGCTGGATGAAAAACGGATAAAAGAAGGCTTCCGGCTAAGTTGCGCAGCAAAGATCGCAGGAGAGGCCGAAATCTATATTCTGGACGCGGGGGCGGTAAAGATACTTGAGGATACCTCCTTTGCGGTGAGGAGTCTGAAACCTGCGGTTACACTGGTCCCCGTGAACCTGCCGAAAGGGCCTGATACTGTCTTCCGCGATCATGTTTCTGCGGTCCTTTCGAGTTTTGCGGGTGTATCAGGAAGTGTTTCTGCCGGGGAATCTGTCAGTGTGGTTCAGGATATGGCTGCCTGTATGGATACTCCCGATCAGCCACATTATTTTCTTGTGTGGCAGAACCGTATTCTCGGGGGCGCCCGGGGGCCGGTTCATTTCGGGGCGGCTGTGGATATAGGTACTACTACCATGGTCCTGTATCTTGTGGACCTCCATACAGGAAACATAACGGGTACCACTTCATCTCTTAATCCTCAGCGCAGCTGCGGCGCCGACGTTATCAGCCGGATACACTACGCAAATACCAGAGGTGTGGAGGTCCTTTCAACAGCTGTCCGGAACGAGGTGGATTGTATGATCCGCAATGTTTGCGGCTCCTGTGGAGTAGACCCGTTGCACATTCATATGATCGTCTGTTCAGGTAATACGGCAATGCTGCACTTTCTTGCAGGAGTACCTGTCCGGCAGCTCGGTGTAAGCCCGTTCACTCCGGCTTTTCTGGAATCCCTTACCGTAAGAAATGACGAACTCTTTGCTTCTGTTCATCCAAAAGGGCTCACCGTACTCATGCCATCCATTGCCGCTTTCGTGGGAGGGGATATTACCTCGGGCATCCTGTCTTCGGGAATGTACCGCTTGCAGGAAATTACTCTTTTTGTAGACCTGGGTACGAACGGAGAAGTTGCATTGGGGAACAGGGAGGTTTTATACACCTGCGCCACTGCGGCGGGCCCGGCTTTTGAAGGAGCCCATCTTTCCTGCGGGACAGGCGGAATCGCAGGTGCAGTATTTTCCGTGCGCATAGACGGCAAAAAAATCAGGTATGAGACTATTCATGACAAAGTACCTGTGGGAATCTGCGGATCCGGCATCATAGACCTTGTCGCGGTTTTGCGGAGGAAAGACTTAGTCGATGAAACCGGAGCCTTCGCACCCGAAGGTACCGAAGCCTGTGGCGTTCAGGTGAAGCAGCTGGAGAATGAGCTGTACATAGAGCTTTCGGATAAAGTCCGTATTACCCAGAAAGACCTGCGGGAAGTTCAACTTGCAAAGGCCGCAGTCCGCGCAGGTATAGAAGCCCTGATCGATACTTCTGGAATTGATCGGGAACGGATTGCGCGCGTATGTGTTGCGGGAGCGTTCGGGAATTATATAGATGTGGAAAATGCCATGGCAATCGGCTTGTTCAATCCTTCATGGGCAGGGAAAATTGAGTTTTCCGGAAACAGTTCGGGAGAAGGAGCTCTGGAAGTACTTCTTGATGAGTCAGCATTATGCAAAGCGCAGGGTATCGCCCAGGGGGCACATTATATAGAGTTGTCGGGGAACCACACCTTCAATGAGTACTTCATGGAACACATGATGTTTCCCTGAAAGGAAAAAATGGTTAATAAATCTTGAATTACCGGGAATCTATAGTACACTGTGTCCATACTTCGGCGTATACATACTACAACTGTACAATTACAGGAGATTATACCTATGGCTGATTTGCAAGCTATGTCAGAATTACTTCAAAAGGGACGCGCAAAAGAAGTGTCCGACCTTGTGACTGCCGCCCTGGATGAGGGAGTAAGCGCAAAGGAAATACTGGAAAACGGCTTACTTGCAGGGATGGGAGTTATAGGTGAAAAATTCAAGAACAACCAGGTGTTCATTCCGGAGGTACTGATTGCCGCAAGAGCAATGAATGCCGGGATCGCATTGTTGAAACCTGCATTGGCGGGAGAATCGGTTGAATCCAAGGGCACGGTAATCCTTGGTACCGTCAAAGGCGATCTGCATGATATTGGCAAAAACCTGGTGAAAATCATGATGGAAGGGAAGGGTTTGAATGTCATTGACATCGGCGTCGATGTTCCGGCCCAGAATTTCATTACAAAGGCTCAGGAAGCCAAAGCAGATATTATTGCCTGTTCTGCGCTGTTGACCACGACCATGACGGAAATGGCGAATGTCATAAAAGCCGCAAATGATTCTGGCATACGCGACACGGTTAAAATTCTTGTCGGAGGAGCCCCCGTATCCCAGTCATTCTGTGAGACCATCGGCGCCGATTTTTATGCTCCTGATGCGGCGAGTGCTGCTGAAACAGCTGTTTCTGTCTGTGCGGGGTGATGCGCAAAAAGATTTTTCCTTTATTAATTTCGAAGGTATACCCGCAGGTGTTCCGCTTCCGTTGCGGTCATTACCAACGTGAGATAGACTCTCTTTACGGGTTTTAGATGGAAATTTTCTGGCAGCAGTTTGAATTGCCGTAGAAATGAAAATATCCTGTACTCCAGGAAGGGAAGCATTTGCATATAATAAATATAATGGAGATATTGGCAAAAAACAAGGGTGTTCATGAATAAAGAATGAGCACAAAAAAAAGCCGGAAATCATCCGGCTTTAAGAATCAGTGACGTTGCTATGGATAAACCATTGAAGCCGCCAAATCTGACTCACTGTTAAAGCGTGCAATACGCCTTTTATCTAACCACTGTACATCATAAAAGATGTAAATCAGAAAATATGTAGTTCATGTAAGGCTGCCGGAATAATCCGGCCTGTATTTTTTGGTGGGCTTTCCATATACCCTCCGTTATGTAGTCCTGGTTAAAGTATACTATCAGAGCCCGCGTACGTCAAATGTATATGAAAATTCTTTCTTGATGTGTACACGTATATCCTTACCGGAGATCACTTGACTGTCTTCTTTCTCAGGGTAGAGCTCTCCTTCCAAACGAAGTATCTGAATGTCATTTTGCGGAACTGTCAATTCAATGACGAGAGGGTTCGGCGGTGATGTGCCTATATGAAGAACCGCGGTATTGTCTGACGGGGAAAGGGTGTAAGGAAAATTTGCATCGTATATTATGGGGTCTGAAATATCAAAGGACAGGGTTAGGGATTTTACTTTTCTGGATGATGAGATCCGCAGTGTAATGTTCTCTCTGCTTAAAAATACGTTTTTACTGGTATCTATTTCCAGGGGCTGGTCAAAATTGTAAACCACCGTCGAATAATCCTTGAATCCTGAAATGATCGGGTAGCCAAGTTCCTTTATCCCGACAAGAAGGTCACGAAACGGCGCTTCCGACGAGATGTGTATCTCCATCTCGTCGGTATTCAGGTTACGGTACTCACGTATGAGCACCGGCTGCGGATCTGCTTGTGAATAGGGATCTACAAGTATGAGAGAGACCAGAATACCTATGGTCGCGCATCCCAGTATGACACCGAAACTGCGCATGAATACTTTCTGGCGCTTGAGGGCCCGATGCCGGAAAAGGAAGTCCAGACGTATTAGCATGAGAAGGAAGGGCATGATGTTGGATGAAATTATCAGATTGCCTTTTACCGGAGAGAGAAGCAGGAATTCAATCAGTTGCATGGCAGGCACAGAGAATATATCTATAAGGAGTTTAACCAGGAAAAACATGCTGACAACAAGGCTTCCGAGTTTTAGCCATTTGCTTCGGGCAAGAGTGAAGAGAAAGGAAAAAAACAAGGCCCATAAAAGATAGTAACTCAATGAGATATTGCGGCCGGATAAGACTAATATGTTGATGGTGATCAGCAGAAGGGCAGAAGACGTGTAGAATGTGGAGTTTTTAGAAAACGGGACTTTCTTGAGTACCCCGAAGAGAAATGAAAACAAAACTAAAGATATCGATACTTTCATCACGAAAAAGCGGACCGGGAATTTTTGCCAGATCACATCGGAGCCGCGCAGGTATAAAAGCATATAGACAAGTATCGTTCCTGCCAGAAAAAACAGGAAGATTCCCGCAAAAATTACAGGGAGATCCCAAAAGTTCCTTGCCAGAGACTTCAGGTAGCGTTTAAATCTTTTAGTAAATATGAAAGGGTAGGAGAGAGGAATGATGATGCTGGCAATGAACAATAGAACCAGTAATTTTTCGGTAATGATGAATGACCAGGACCTGAGCTGAAAAAACAGATAATGTTTGTCCCATTCTTCAATGAAACCGTCCCGGTTTTCTTGTATAAAACGATCCATGAATGAAAAAAAACCGTAATACCATTCGGACACATTCACCCGTTCATCTGTGTAAAGACCCTCTATGCTTACTGCAGGATACCCCTGTTGCAGGTATTCATCTATGACCGGTTGTGAATCCCAAAGACTTAGACGATATAGCTGATTTTCATTTCCCTTGAGCAGATAAAAAAGGCCGCTGTGATCGAGTGCTTTGCGGATGCGCTCTATGAACCAATAGGGACTTACTACCCCGGTGCCTCCCGAGCGGATAAGAATTCTGGAAGGAATACGCTTCAGGTTCAAATACATGAAGATATGGCTCTCTATCGGATAAAAGGCGGATAGATATTGTCTGCTTCCGAGGGGGTATTCCTTTCCTTCACCGAATTCGGCTCCAAGGAACAGTACTTTCAAACTGATAGGCAGTTCACGCTTGGAGAATTCCTTTAGAATTGCTATGCCCAGACCAATATTGATTGCTCCGTCGTTTTCAATCGATACATCGACTCCGTGGTTTAGCGGTACAACAATCACCAATGTCTGAGGGCTTTTACCCGGTAAAGAGGCTTCGAGAATTTGGCTGAAAGAATGATTGTCCTGCATGTTCAGGAAATTCGATGACTGAAAATGTATGTTGTAGGGTTTAAGCTCTTCAATGATGTACGAAACAGTACTGTTTTCCGCCGCAGATCCCTCCAAGCGCGGATACATACTTGTAATATTCGTCACGGATGTTAAAATCTCTTCAACGGATGTTCGCAATAAGCTTTGTGAATATAGGGTTGCAGCCGATAATAGGACCAGAAATATAGCTGCAGAAATTTTCTTCATCGAGAAACAGAATAGATGAATAGACATGGGCGGTCAAGTTGGTGGAAGGACAGTACGATAACAGGGGGCAGACAGTGAAGCTATTACCACAGATAGAACGCAGATTCAGCTGTACTGATTTTTTAGATGAACCGGTCGGTGATCAGGATATTACTCTGATACTGGATGCAGGAAGAAGGGCCCCCTCTGCCAAGAACAGACAAGCCTGGCGGTTCATTGTGATCAATGACAGCGAGACAAAAAAAGGAATACAGAATGCTGCCTTCGGCCAGGAGCATGTGGGAAGCGCATCGCTTATCATTGCTCTGTGCACGACAAATATCGATTACCGTATGCCGAACGGGCAATTGTCCTACCCGATCGATATTTCGATAGCCTCTGCATTCATGCTTCTTCAGGCTGAAAGTCTGGGATACGCCACGTGTTATATTTCTACCTACGACGAAACAAAAGTACGGGAAATTGTTTCTGTTCCTTATTCCATGAAGGTTGTCATGCTCCTTCTGGTAGGAAAGGCAGGTTCCAGAGGACTGCCGAAAGAAAAGAAAAGTCTGCATGAAGTATCTTCATTTAATCATTGGTAGCGAGGGCACAACGTAATATGGCGGGGAACAGGAAAACCACATTCCAATTACCGATCAAGCTCATTTTGACGGAAGAGGGTGAAAACTTTTTTCTGAAAAATAATAAAAAAATGAGCCGGTTCAAAATGGCCGACGGCTCCACTGCCTACGGTATATCAATGGATGAATATACGGCACCCACCATACAGAAGTTGCTGCAGATGGACTATATCGCCGGTATAGAGATGGCTTCTGCTAATTATATAGATTCACGGGCTGAAATCCTGGATTTTTCTAAACTGGTAATGTATTCAAGGTTTTACAAAAAGTTCAATGAAAGCATTTACGTAGAGTTGTGTAAAAGCGAAATGGTCCGTACCTGGAACAGGGCAAATCCGGCCAGTATTATCGCCGAGGACAGACAGCTGAATGAAGAAGCAGTCAAAAAGATCATAAACGGCAGTCCCGAGAACATGAAAACCATAAAGGCAATTATCATGTCTCCTCTCAAACAGATGATCAATAACGATGCGGGTCTTCTTCCCGGTGAAAAGAATGTCCAGCTTCTGTTCAGTGAAAAGCTCCTGTCGAGTCTGAATCCGATTGTATGGTTTGTACTGTTGCAGTTTTATGAGCAGAAAGATTACTTCAAGATCATACATTATATCTGTGAAGCAATTTCCTCTTTTCTCAAAAAAAACAGTATTCCAGAATATTTCGCACTCATGTTCATGGAACTTCTGGCCTTGACAGAAAATACAAAACTGAAAACCTACGCACAAAAAGAGCTGGGGAAGTCATACAACATGGACCAGATTCTGGCAGATGATTCCATTCGGAAAATGCTGCTGGTAAAAACCAAGAATGACTTCATGTATGTTTCGTGGAAAATAAAAAGCTTTCATACTAACCAGACTTCGGGTGTTGAGCAAATGGAAGTGACCATCTATAACCGGGACAGTAAATACCGGGCATTGAAAGAAAAAATAGACGTGAAAAAGGACCTGAACCTTAAAGAAAAAAGCCTCACCGAGTTTTATACCCAGTCCCAGGACGGGCCGGGGAATGAACTCGGGTTGTTTTACATATCTTATCTGGATGAAGCCTGCAGGAAGGTTGATATGAGGTTTGAATCCAATGTCAGCTTCATCGGACACGATGATCTCACCGTGATAACCCTCCGCATGTACATCTAAGACCCCGCCCCTTCCTTTTGTACTGAGGTGCTTTAGCCGTCACTGAAAATAAAGTCTATCAGTGCGGCCGGAGGCTGCCAACGGTAAACGGAAAGGTCTACCCAGTTATCCTTAACAGCCACTCCCTCCTCCTGTAACAGGCGGGCCTGGGTATCACCTTTTGTTGAGATGACTCCCCGGGCGCTGATTATCCTGTGCCAGGGAAGCACATGGCTGGTGCCGGATGATGAAAGGATCCATACCACCGCTCTTGTACCGGACGGGTTGCCGGCGAGCTGAGCTATCTGTCCATAGGTGGCAACGCAGCCACGGGGGACCGCCTTTAGAAGGGCTCTGATTCTGCCGGCGAAAGACAGGGGGGGATTACCTGGTTGTGTCACCGGTATAACCCATATCCCGGAGGGCCTTCCGTACCGCCGCTGATTCATCCCAGGGTATGGGGCCGTCTTTATAGAGGATAGTCGACTCATGTCCTTTTCCAAGGAACAGAACTGTATCAGTATCTTTCGCAAGGGAAAGGGCATGGCGAATACCCGCTTCGCGGTCCGGAATCAGAAAGAGACTGCTCCCGGCCTTTTTGGCTGTACAGCCGAGGGCGATTTCATTGAGTATGTCCATAGGAACCTCGCCTCTGGGGTCTTCATCGGAAAGCACAATAATGTCTGCGTATGCGTCGGCGACACGGCCCTGCAATTGTCGTTTTGCCGTGTCCCTCTCACCGGCACTGCCGAACAGGATGATCAGTCGACCATTGGCAGCGCTTTTGATGACAGGCAGGATTTTTTCAAAAGAACCGGGACTGTGGGCATAATCCACAATTGCCTTGAACTTCTGGCCGCAGATAATCGTCTCCATGCGACCCTTTACTCCCTTGAGAGAAGAGATGGCCTTAGTAACCCGGGCGGCAGGTATACCGGTTGATGAGATTACTGCCAGAAAAGCCGCAAGGACATTCGCGACATTAAAGCTGCCTGCGAGGGGGGCGCCGCACTTGTATTCATTTCCGCCATGCGACAGGGTGAATGTTAAGCCGCTGCCTGTTTCCTGTATGTCGTACGCAAAGGCGTCCGCCCCGGGGTCGGTCAATGAATAGGTCAGCCACGGTCCGGGATAGGCCGAGGTAAACACATCTGCGAAGGGTTCCTCGGCCCTCATGATGGCCGCTGGGGGAAGGCCTTCTTTGGCTTTCAGCTGTCGGAAGAGGTTGGCCTTGTCATCCGCGTATCTTTCGATGGTGCCGTGAAATTCCAGATGCTCGTGGGTGATGTTCGTAAGGACGGCAGTGTGGTATTCCACATCCGCCAACCGGGAGTACCTGTACGAAAGACCATGACTGGTTGATTCTATGACCGCATAGTGCTTTCCGTTTTCCGCCATCTGGGCAAGGAGTTTGTGGATCTCAAAAGCCTCGGGAGTACTCATCCGGTAGGGGTTTTTTTTGATGGTGTCTTCTGTTTTATACTCAACAGTCGATGTAAAACCGGAAGCAAGTCCCAGAGCCTCCAGCAGCTGATGGGTAAATGAGACTGTGGAACTTTTCCCGTCGGTACCGGTAATGCCTATGACAGAAAGTCTGCCCGAAGGATGTCCGAAGTAGGCATCGGCTAAGGGAGAAAGCGCTTTTCTGGTGTCCTTTACCCGCAGGTAGGTGACACCGGAGTCATAAGTATCAAGTCTTTTTGAATGAAGGACGGCCGGGCAGCCGCGATCCACAAGTTCGGTAATATACCCATGGCCGTCTATGTGGGTCCCCGGCTGGGCGATATACATTTCCCCTGGCTGCCATACCCGGGAATCGACACAAAAGCCGCTGATCTCCCTTTCAAGGGTCCCGTGGGTTTCGAGTATGTTGATTTTGCCGGTCAAAGCTGATAATGTTTTTTTGCTCATCGGTTTTTTACTGTATCAGCAAGAAACCCATACTTCAATAGGAGTGGTGTGTGTATCATATCCGCGTAGAAGACAGCTTTGCCGCCGCCCATTTCATTTCCGATTATCATGGAAAATGCGAACGCCTTCACGGGCATAATTACCGTGTACGGGTGCATGCGGCAGGTGACACCCTTACAGAAGGGGGCATGCTGATTGATTTTGGCGTGCTGAAAAAAGCCCTGAAAGAGGTCCTGTCGGGTATCGACCACACCCATCTGAACGAGCATCCGGCATTCACCCACGGGAATCCCAGTGCTGAACACATTGCCGAGTATATATATGCTGAACTTGAGTCCCGGCTTCCCGCCGCTCCTCTCAACCGGGTAGAGGTTTTCGAAACCGAGAAAAACATGGCGGCCTACACAAAATCATAATGATCGATTCATTCAGCGATCCCTACCTGTGCAGCCAGCTCATTGCCTATATCGGTAATAAACGAAAGCTGTTGAAGTTCCTGGCCGGTATTTTTTCCAGGCATGAACGGCAAAGTGGAGGGACCGTGTTCCTGGACCCTTTCTGCGGGTCCGGCTCCGTCGCCCGTCTGGGCCGGTATCTGGACTATAAGGTTCTGGCCAACGATATTGAATACTATTCATACCTTATAAACCTTTGCCACATAACTGACGCCATTACTGAACACGGACCTGGCCTGAAAAAGCCTCTGCATGACGAGCTGTCCTATTTTAACAGCCTGCCGCTGAAAGAAGGCGGCTATATGGCTGGCAATTACGCGCCGGAAGAATTGCACGAAGATAACCGGTATCCCGGTCAGCGTCTGTTTTATACTCCCCGCAACGCCAGGTTTATAGATACGGTGCGGGACAGGATTGATGAGCGGTACCCGGAAAATGCATATCCTCAAGAATTACGTTCGCTGATCATCGCCCCCCTGTTGTACCAGGCAGCCACCCATGCGAATACGTCAGGGGTATTCAAGGCCTATCACCGGGGATTCGGCGGTAACAATGCCGACGCTTTGGGACGCATCATGAAAGACATGGAACTTTTGTATCCTGTTGCGGCTAAAAAGGGCGGCGGCAGTGTAGCGAACATGGATGCGACTGATTTTCTACAGGGGGTTTCCGGCGATATCTGTTATCTGGATCCGCCCTACAATCAGCATCAGTACGGCAGTAATTACCACCTCCTGAATACTATTGCCCGTTGGGACAAACCCGCCGTGGGTTCAGCCCTTGATGAACAGGGCCGCCTTGCAGCAAAAGCGGGGATTCGCCCGGATTGGCAGACAACCAGATCGGATTTCTGTTCCCGGCCCAAGGCGGCCGCGGCAATGAGAAAACTGCTGGAGGCAGTAGACGCGACAATCATTGTTCTCAGTTACAATACCGATGGCATTATCCCCTTTGAAGAACTGACCGACATCGCGGCGGAACAGGGAGGGCTTGAACTGGAGGTTCAGGAATATACCACCTACCGCGGCGGCCGCCAGAGTCTGAACCGTATTTCCAAAAACATCGAGTTTCAGCTGGTTATAAACCGGAGGCGGCCGGCGGTACCGGGAACGGCAGACTATGAAAAGTTCCTGTATGCCTACCGGGTTCATGAGCTTTTACTTCAGACCTATGTGCCTGACAGGATAGAACAGGAGTTTATTGATCATACCATGCTCATTCAAACGAAAGCAGCCATGGAGAAACTCCGCACGGTTTCTTATGACAGCTTCAGCGGCAGTATGTACCGCGGTCTCTGGTTTACACAAAAGCCCGACACAGGTCAGCTTTTATCTTTAAGCTCCCGCAGCCTTATGGAAATTAAGGAAAAACTTGAAAGGGCCTGTACGAAAGACAGGGTGGAAGAGCTTGATGTCCTTCATCAGGTTCTTTCGGTTTGTAATGCCCCTGGCGAAAAACGGAAATTGTTTAAATGTATATTAAAGAATCTGCGGAAACTCGCCCATAAAAAATACGTGCAGGATTTTGAATACCAGCATGAAAAAATGACCGCCCTGGCGGAAGACGCACCATGGCTGCGAAAGACGGATCACCGAAAGATACATGAGCTGGGAGCTCTTGCAAAAAAACGGATATCATAAAAAAGCCCCGGTACAGGTGAGCACCGGGGCGGTATTCTTTTTTTTGATAAGAAAAAGTATCAATCCATTTCGTACAAATACTTGAAGTAGTCCAGATCTGTGGTAAGGGTTTTGGAAAAATTCCTTAACGTCTTCCTGTATGATTCCATAGTTCTCCAGAAGATTGCAAATTCTTCGTCCCTTCTGTACGCGTCGGAATATATCCGGGCCGCTTCCGCGTCGGCGTCACCTTTTAAGCTTTCCGCCCTGTTGTAGGCTTCAGACAGGATGGTCCGGCGGTCGTTATCCAGTTTACCTGCCCATTCAGCCTTGGCACCTTCGCCCCGGGACCGGAATTCCTGGGCTTTCTGGTTCCGCTCGACGATCATGCGGTTATACACGCTGGAGGTAAGGTCTTCTGAATAGCGGATCTGACGTATAACGATATCGATAAGCTCGATACCATAGCGGTCCATTTTGGGTTTTGCGGCCATAAGCATTTCATCGGACAGGCGTACCCGCCCTTTTTTGATTGAGGGGAAGATGATCTGAGACTGTACGTCGGTAGCCGTAAGGGCCTTTGCGATTTCCTCTTCAACGTCTGCTCCCATCCCTTCAACGGCAAGGATCTCTGTCCTGTCTATTTCGTTGATGATGTTCGTGTTACGTACTGCTTCAAAGAGGGGGTTATCGGCGATCACTGTACGAATGGACGAATCGATGGTTTCATCCAGACGGGCAAACGCCTGCGGAATGGTGGTAACCGCTTCGTAAAAGAGTAACGGATCCACAATTTTCCATCTGGCTGTTCCGTCTATATAGATAAACTGATTCTCTGAGGTAGGCACACGGGTGGGGTCGCCGTCCCAGGCCATGATACGCCGGGGATATTTTACAACGGTATCCACCACGGGAAGTTTGAACTTGAGCCCTGCCTCGGTGTGGGTGCTTACGATGGCGCCGAAACGGGTTACCACCGCCTGTTCGCCTTCTTCCAGAATGAAGAAGGGGCCGAGGGCAATGAATATGACGGCGAATATTGCGATAACTACAAGGGTTACGATGAGTTTGTTCATTGCTGACCTCCCTGGGTGCTGCCGTTCAGGTTTTTAAGGGGGAGAAAATTGTCCAGGTTTTTATCGATAACTTCTGTTTTCTCGCCGGAGCCGAATACGTCTTCAACCATTTCGACATACAGCCGGGCTTTTGTCACATCGGGGTTTTTCCGGTATTCATCATATACCTTTAAGAACCTGGCGACATCACCGTTAGCTTCGTTGACGGTCTCGGATTTATACCCTTGTGCTTCCTGGATCAAGCGTTCCGCCTGGCCGCGGGCCTTGGGGATTTCCTTGTTGTATTCCTCTTTTCCCTCGTTTATCAGCCGTTCCATGTCCTGGATGGCCTTGTTTACGTCTTCGAAGGCGTCCTGGACCGTTCCCTCCGGCGGGACAATATTACGCAGCTGAACGGCTACCACATTGATCCCCAGTTCGTATTGAGTGAAAATCTTGTTCATCTCATCCTGGGCCTGGACCATGATGTTGGTCCGTTTGGGGCCGATGACGTCAAAGATGGTGCGGTCTCCCACCAGTTTGTTCACCACCGACTGGGAAATGTCCCGGATGGTTTTGTGCCGGTTTTCGACCTTGAACAGCCAGGCCTTCGGGTCCACGATTTTGTACTGGATCGACCATTCCACATCAATAATGTTCAGATCCCCGGTGAGCATCAGGGATTCTTCCGGGTAATCGGCCCTGGAGTAGACAGTGGTAATGCCGGGCTGGTCAGTTCGGTAACCGAACAGCTCGTTCTGTACAACCTTGGTAGGCACATTGTAGTTTTTTTCTATTCCGAAGGGCAGCTTGAACTGCAGCCCCGGTCCCTTGATGGTTTTGAATTGTCCCAGTAACAGCACTACCGCTTCTTCAGTCTGGTCCACAATGTAAAATGAACTCATGGCCAACGATAATACGCCAATCACAATGATGGCGATGATTATTATCCTTGGCTTGACCGGGAAAGGCAGGCCGCCGGGAGAAACATCTCTTTCTGACATAGATCCTCCAGTTATTTATTCCTCTTATAGTATACAGGGTACTAAGGGGGTGTATTCACGTCAAGGTAAAACCCTTGTCATCAGACCCTTTTCTCTCTATAGTAAGTTTCTATGAAAAAGCGATTAGTGACCTCTGCGCTGCCCTACGTGAACAACATTCCCCATCTGGGTAATCTCATACAGGTGCTGTCTGCCGATGTATTCAGCCGGTTTTGCAGACTGAAAGGCTATGAAACACTTTATGTGTGCGGTACCGACGAATACGGTACTGCCACGGAAACCAAGGCCCTGGAGGAAGGTGTTTCTCCCAAGGAACTGTGCGACCGGTTCTACGCGGTCCATGATGAAATATACAAATGGTTCAACATACAGTTTGATCATTTCGGCAGGACTTCCACCGAGAAACAGACCCAGATCGTCCAGCATATTTTCAAGAAATGCGACGAGAACGGTTACATTAGCGAGCAGACCATAGAACAGCTGTACTGCGAGTCCTGCCAGCGTTTTCTGGCTGACAGGTATGTGCGCGGTACCTGCCCCCATTGCGGTTACGCCGATGCCAGAGGCGACCAGTGTGAACACTGCGGAAAACTCCTTGATCCCACCGAGCTGAAGGACCCCGCATGCGGTACCTGTACCGCGACTCCCCATATACGGGAAACCCGCCATCTGTACATAAACCTTCCCGCCATCCGGCCAAAACTGGAAGCATGGATGCAGGAGGCTTCGGTAAAAGGTTTCTGGGCTTATAACGCCATACAGATGACCAAGAGCTGGATACGTGACGGCCTCAAGGAACGGGCTATCACCCGGGACCTGAAATGGGGCATACCTGTTCCCAAGGAAGGGTTTGAAAACAAGGTATTTTACGTGTGGTTCGACGCTCCGATCGGGTATATCTCCATCACCATGAATTTGACTGATGAATGGGAAAACTGGTGGAGAAAGCCGGATGAGGTGGAGCTTTTCCAGTTTATCGGAAAGGACAACATCCCCTTTCATACGGTCATTTTCCCTTCCAGCTTGCTGGGTACCGGAGAGACCTGGACCATGCTGCACCATATGTCGTCGACTGAGTATCTGAACTATGAAGGCGGCAAGTTTTCCAAAAGCAAGGGAGTCGGCGTGTTCGGCACCGATGCCAGGGATACGGGCATACCGGCCGATGTATGGCGCTTTTATATTTTTTACAACAGACCGGAAAGCTCGGATTATGATTTCACCTGGAAGGATTTTCAGGAAAAGGTAAACGGAGAACTGATAGGAAACCTGGGAAACCTCATTAACCGCACTCTCACGTTTGTCATGCGGTTTTTTGACGGAAAAGTCCCCGAGGCTTCCGGGGACAAGGGGTTTTACGAAACGGTAGACAGCTATGTACAGAAAATCTCCGCCCATTATGACCGTGCTGAACTGCGGGATGCTTTCCGTCAGGTATTCGCTTTGTCGGATTTCGGCAACAAGGCGTTCCAGAGCGGCGAGCCATGGAAGACAAGAAAAGAAGATCCTGAAAAGGCCGCCGTACTGTTAAGGGATCTTGTGTATCTTGTCCGTACCCTTGGTGTGCTTATACAGCCGGTTATGCCCGAAGCCTCCAGCAGGATAGCTCGCCTGCTTAATGTAAAGAGCCTCACATGGGATGATGTAAACAACGATACCGGTCTTGATGTGATTCAGCAGCCCGATATACTTTTTGAGAAACTCGAAGACGAACTCATTGAAACATTAAAAGCCCGGTATGCAGGCACCCAGAAGGAACGGGTAATGGCGGACTCGCCGGAAAGACGGTTTCAGGAAAAAATTGACCTTCGTGTAGGGGAAATCACGGCTATTGAACGGCATCCTGAAGCAGACAGCCTGTATATCGAGACCCTTGATATCGGTGGCGGTCAAACCCGGCAGATTGTCTCGGGTCTTGTTCCCTATTACCGGGAAGATGAGCTTTTAGGAAAGCGTATCATTCTTGCCGCAAATCTGAAACCCGCAAAACTCAGGGGTGTAGTGAGCGAAGGCATGCTGATAGCAGCAGACTGCATTTTGGCCGATGGCAAGAAGGACGTGGAGGTCCTGTTTGTCCCGGATGCCAGGCCGGGAACCCGGATCATTCTGGAGAATACCGATCCCGCCGTGTATAAGGAAACCCCGGTCATCAAAATTGATGAATTCTTCAGTATTCCCATGAGTGTACAAAACAACATACTGAATGTGGGTTCTACAGCCCTCACTGCCGATGGACGGTCTATACAGACCTCAAGGATTAAAGAGGGGCAGGTGGGTTAGGTTGGTACGTTCAGTTTCCTTGGATGAACTTGCACAGACTACCACTCTGCTGCAGTCCGGGTTGTGGGGACGAATAAAAGCTGATTATTCCTGGACTCCCCATGCCTTCATGTATAATAATGTGCCTCTTTTGGTCCTTGTCAGAAAATTACCCGGAGGCGTTACCATAGGATATGTGCCCCACGGGCCTGTAACACCCATGGATCTTCCTTTCTTTTCCAAATTCGCAGAAAGTCTTCGCGGCAGTCTCCCCGGTGTGACCTTTTTGCGGTTTGACCTGCCATGGAAAAAGAAACTCTCCCCGGTTTTAGGCAAACCTTTCTGTAAATCGCCAGTGGAGATCCAGCCGCCGGACACGGTTATTATAGACCTCACAAAAAGCGATGAAGAACTGCTGTCGGGTATGAAGAAAAAAACACGGTACAACATACGTCTTGCAGAGAAAAAAGGTGTTACGGTCAAACGTACAGGCATAGAAGGCCTTTCCTGCTGGTATGAGCTGTACCAGGAAACATCCCTCCGCGACAATATACAAATACACAGCTATGATTATTACCTGACGGTGTACTCCCATTGCGAGAATGACCCGGAGGCAACCCCTGTGCTGCTGCTTTCGTATTTCAATGACATCGTTGTATCGGGTATTTTTTTAGTATTTTACGGGAATAGGGCCACCTATTTATACGGTGCTTCTTCCGATGCGCACCGTGACGTAATGCCGAACTACCTCTTGCAGTGGGAGGGACTGCGCCTGGCAAGGGAATCCGGATGCACTGAGTACGATATGTTCGGAATTCCGCCTACCGATGATCCCGGGCACCCCATGTACGGCCTGTACAGGTTCAAAACAGGGTTCGGCGGCAGGATTGATCATATGGAAGGATGTTGGGATTACCCGTTCAAACACCTGTCCTACCGGCTGTTCCGGTGGGCGGAGATCCTGCGGAACCTGTATTATAAAAAAATCAAGAAAATGAAGTGATGGTATTTCTGCACCTGGGAAACGTACGTCTTTACAGTTCCAGCACCAGGTTCCGGAACTGGTTGCCCCGGTCAAACTCATTCAGAAACATACCGAACGACGCAGCCCCTGGAGAAAGAATGACAGTGTCTCCTTTGCGGGCCGATGAACGGGCTTTCTCGAAAGCAGGTTTGAGGGAATCGTAGGGGCCGTGGTAGGGGATGCCTAACCGGACAAGGTCTTTTACAAGAATATCAGTTGCCGATCCGGCAAGCAGATAGACCGAAGCATCCCGTAACGATTCTGCGAATCCGGAGAAATCGCATTCCTTATCGGTACCGCCGCAGATGACATGCACGCGGCCGGAAAAACTTTCAAGGGCCTGTGTTACCGCCTGGGGAATGGTGGCGGCGCTGTCGTTGTAATAACATACTCCTGCAATTTCCCTTACTTTTTCCATACGGTGGGGTATGCCCCGGAATTCCGCCGCCCCCTTGGTCACAATATGAGGATCAACTCCGTAGAGTGCCGCACAGGCGGCACCGCAGAGAATATTGGTCCTGTTATGGCGGCCCGGGATCGCGAGGGTTTCGGGGACTATATGGCATTCACTGCCGTCCTTACGGAAATAACCGTCATCTCCGTCAAGAAAAGCGCCTTCTACAGACGACGGCAGACGATTCTGGGAAAAATAAAGGGGTATGCCGGGTGTTTCATTGTAAAAAGAACGGCCCCAGGGTTCATCGTAATTGCAGAAGGTATAGTGGCCGGGAGACTGCCCCTGGAACAGTCTGCGCTTATCATCTGCATATGATTCCATGGATGCATAATGGTTCATGTGGTCGTGCATCAGATTGGTGACGAGGGCAATTTCTGGGTCCAGAATCGAAAGGTCTTTAAGGTCGGCGAGCTGCCAGGATGAGAGTTCCAGTACTACCGGATCGCCGGTCTTTTTGTCTATGAAACTTAAGGGGGAGACAGTGATGTTGCCGCCCAGGTCGGTATCCGGATACTGTTTCTGCAGAATGTAGTGCAGCGCTGATACAGTTGTTGATTTGCCCTTGCTGCCGGTAACGCCCAGTACGGGCCGTGTGTTGAGGGACAGGAAAACCGAAATGTCGGTCTCTATGCGTCGGCTTGCCAAAAGATGGGGAGAGTCCCACTTTACCGCGGGGTTTTTTATGACAAGATCCGCCTGTTCGAAATCCGAAAGTTCATGGCGGCCAAGGACATAACGGACAGGCACATCGGCAAGCTTTTCCATGGTTGGGGCGAGGATTTTCTCATCCCGGATGTCTGTTGCGGTTACTACTGCTCCATGGGATGCAAAAAAACGGACACTTGCGTACCCGCCGCCGTTTAAGCCCAGCCCCATGACGGTGACCCGCATTCCCGGGATATCTTCCATGTTAATTGACAAGGGAAAACTCCTTCATGTCCGCTTCGTTAAGATAGGCCTTGAATGTAAATGAATCCCAGATATTTTGCCAGTACAAAGGGACCGATGATTTCAAGGTTTTGAACTCTTTCATATCAGGATCGAAGGGCCTTGTTTTCAACAACCGCTGTATGAAGTCCATCCAGGGGCGTACTGTTTCCAGTGCCCGGTGCAGCCGGGGGACGCCGGTTTTGCGGCCCTCCGGTCCAATGTCCAGGAGAGAGTGGCACAAGGTGCGGTACTTACAGGAAAAAGGATAATACGGGTATATGCGCAGATTTTCGGGAGTGAACAGCTTTGAAAAGAACTTTGTAAGTTCATGATCGATCCAGATACCCTGTACCATATAGCCGCGGCCTGTTTCTCCTATCCAGTTCTGGCTGACAATCTGGTCCACATAAAAGTCGGTGAAACGGTTTCCCTGGCTGTGTGCTTCTGAAAGAGGTATAATGTCGGCCTCAAAAAAGACATAACCGGTACGGTATGCAGGTGTAGAATCGTTGCTCCCGGCCCGCAGCATGGTGCTGTAGTAATTCCTGAATGAAAGGTCCAGGCGGAGAAGATAAAGGTAGGTGGACTCCTTGACGCGGAATACCCTGAAAAAACAGGGGTGAAGGACTTCTGCGGGATCAAAATAATACTGAAGGTCGGCAAGGAGACCGGGAACTTGCCGTGACAGCCCGGTTATGATTGACTGGATGGCTTTCATATAATCTTTTCCGGGGCGGGGGGTCCTGATGTCGTGGTGGACCGGAAAAGAACATATCTCGACGGGGTTCGGCAGCTTCACGAACATTTCTTCGTTTTGATTGAAGGAAGGACGTTGACCGCATTCGGTCAGAGGAATTCCTCTCAGCAGTTCATTTACGGCCGCATCCGAGTAGGTAATGGTGATTTTATTTGTGATTGACTCCATGCTGTATCAAGAATATAGCGGCCATGGTAATAAATCAATCGTAAAACACCCTGCATAGGCAGGCAGTCTAACAGCAGTTGTCCGGTAATTCGTGCCTCTTTTCCCCTTGACGGAAAACAGCCAAACTGTCATAATCCTTTAACTTAATGGAAATTAGCTGGATGGTTACGCGCTTTCCTAAGATACTGTTCACGCTGTTAAGACTTTACCAATAGAAAGGAGCCCTCAAGTGCCTTGCGGACGAAAGAAAAAACGGCATAAGATTGCTACTCACAAGCGAAAGAAGAAACTCAGAAAGAACCGTCATAAGAAAAAATAATCGCGTGTATTAATTCTATACGGAAACATGCCGATTGTTTAAACAAGCAGACGGAAAGTATGCATAAGGGGAGTGGGGAGACCATTCCCCTTTTTTGTGCCCTCTTCATCTGTTAGTATGGAACAGTGCTACTATGGAAAAGGTCTGCGGCTGATAATGCCGCGGTTATGGAGTAAACAATGAAACGATGTACGGTGACGATAATCATCTTAGGACTGGTATGCATGTTCATCAGCGCCGAGAGTGTCGTACCTCCAGGGTTTTCCGGGCACATTCTCTCCTCAGGATCGATCGGCCAGGGTGAAATTCTCCTTGTGGAAATCACCCAGGACCTCACGTTTTCCATTACCACTGCCCGGTCCTCGTCAAATTATGTCAGTTTTGAACTCAATGGTGGAGAAGGTTCAGACCTTCTCAGTTTTCTGCCTCAAGGTCAAACAAACCGGTCACGGACCATTAAGGCGGAAGAAGATGTACGTCTGGATACTCTTCTTCCTGTGAGCATCATCTCGGTCGATGAAAACGGAATAGCGGAGATTTTTGGGGAACGGATTATGGATGCAGACGGCGGCCGCCAGTCAATTTCGTTGGCCGGAAGTGTCCAATTGTCCGGCATCACCAAAGGAGAAATACTGCCTGTGACAAATGTGTTGAACGCACGTTTGTCTTTCACTTCGATTGCTGCACCGGCAGGACAGCGCTTGACCGGAGATGACTTTCCCCAGGTCATGGAACAGGAACCTCTTCCTGATAGCGGCACCCCTCAGATAGAAGGGGCGGTCGATGCACCTTCTCCTGCCGCCGGTTCCGAGACACCTGATATTACACAGCCTGCGGTTCCGGGGGAACAAGGGGCACTGCAGCCGGAAGGAATACTCCCGGCTTCACAATACCGTTTGGATGAAGAACGCCGCCGCGAACTGTTTATACTGTACATGAACGAGTTTATGCGCCTATTGTTCATGTAATCAACAGGCCATGTCTTCCATTTAATACCCTGAAACCACTAGACCGTATAGGTGGATGCGGATATATCGCCGCCGGTACCGGTCCAGTTTGTATGAAAGAATTCGCCTCTGGGTTTGTCGGTGCGTTCATAGGTATGGGCACCGAAATAATCCCGCTGGGCCTGAAGCAGATTCGCGGGGAGCCGTCCGGACCGGTAACCGTCGTAAAATGACAGGGCAGTGCTGAAGGCGGGAACAGGAATTCCCATCTCTACAGCCTTTGATACGACCCTTCTCCATGATGCCTGACATTCGTCTATTTTACCGCGGAAGTAATCATCGACCAAAAGATTGTTCAATGTTGGATTTTTATCAAAAGCGTCTTTTATTTTGCCCAGGAATGCGCTGCGGATTATACAACCGCCGCGCCACATGAGCGCGATGCCGCCGTAATTGAGGTTCCAGCCGTAGAGTTTAGCCGCTTCCCTCATCAGCATGTACCCCTGAGCGTAAGATATAATCTTGGAGGCCAGGAGGGCGTTACGTATGTCGGTGACAAAACTGTTTTTATCGCCGTCAAAGTTTTTGTCAGGACCTGAAAGGATGCCGGATGCCGCGACGCGTTCATCTTTCAGGGCCGACAGACAGCGGGCGAAAACCGCTTCTCCTATCAGGGTGACCGGAACGCCCAGATCGAGGGCGCTGATACCGGTCCATTTCCCGGTGCCTTTCTGCCCAGCGGTATCCAGGATGTGTTCTACCAAAGGTGAACCGTCTGCATCTTTAAAACCCAGAATATCCCTGGTTATTTCCACCAGATAACTGTCGAGGTCGCCCTTGTTCCATTCTGCGAATACCTCGTGCATTTCGTCGGCTGAAAGTCCAAGCCCTTCTTTCATCAGCTGATAGGCTTCACAGATCAGCTGCATATCCCCGTATTCAATGCCGTTATGGACCATTTTCACATAATGACCGGCGCCGTCTTCGCCTACCCAGTCACAGCAGGCTTCGCCTGTGTCTGTTTTGGCAGAGATGGACTGGAAAATATCTTTGACAAGAGGCCAGGCTTTCGGGTTGCCCCCGGGCATGATTGACGGCCCCCGGCGCGCGCCTTCCTCGCCTCCGGAAACACCGGTACCGATGTAAAGGATGCCCTTTTCAGAGAGATATTTGGTCCTGCGGATGGTGTCAGGAAAGTGGCTGTTGCCGCCGTCTATGATACAGTCACCTTTTTCAAGATGGGGCAGTACCATGTCGATGAACTGATCAACAACTTCTCCTGCCTTTACCATGAGCATGACTTTTCTGGGTCGGGAGAGGGCAGTGGCAAATTCCTCCATGGAATGGGCGCCGATTATGGTACTGCGCCCCTGTGCCGGTCCATTCAGAAAGTCATCCACCTTTGAGACTGTTCTGTTAAACACCGCGACGCTGTAGCCCTTGTCATTCATGTTAAGGACCAGGTTCTGTCCCATGACTGCGAGGCCGATCAGGCCAATGTCCGCTTTTTCCATTTATTACTCCTTGTTGTTCGCAGCTCCTGCTGCAATAGAAAAAATATACCTTGTCGTCAGACGGCCAGAAACCTGTCTTTCCAGGCCCAAAGGCCGAGGGCCGGATTGCTGATAAAAAACACGTCCTCACCGCCGACATGATTGTATCCGTCTTTCAGTGATTCGGGATTATACTGCCCTGTGAGTTCGCCCAGGTCTCCATAACGGTAACCCACGCTTTCCACTTCCTTTCTGGTAAGATGGCCGGGGGCATAGGTGATGGAGAACCGGCCCTCGCTGGAGCCGTGAATCAGATGGGCCGAGGCGCAGAGATTGCCCTGAAGGTCCTCGTGCTGATTGGTGAGATGGAGTATGTTTTCACTTCCCCGGTAGCCGTATTTACGGATAAGCTGGTCTATGTCCGGGTCTTCGCCGAATTCCTTTACCCCGGGGGCAAGGATGATCAGCTGGGCGTCATCTGCCAGAGCCATCCTGGTACGGTAAATGGCTTTATTGCCAAGCCAGGTACTTCTGAATTCTCCGGGATCGAGGTATACCACTGCTTTAGAAACGGGCCTGTCGAGCATCTTGAAATTCACTTTGAGGGAAAGTGCCGCTGCCTTTTCGAAGCATTCCCGGCCTGATCCGATGAAGAGCCCACGTGTGGCCAGGGAGCCGTCTTCCCGGGGAGACACAACGGTGAGGACATACACAATGGGAAGGTGATTAGCGAAACGGGTTTCCGCGTAATCAAGGACCGCCCGGACCGGTGTGTCGATCCGGCCCATTATCCGTTCCATTCCATGGACCGCCCCTATGAAATGACTTTTGTGTATTCCTTCGCTGCCGCCGGTCCCGACGAAAATGTTTTTATTGTGGTTGGCCATGCCGATGACTTCGTGGGGTACAACCTGTCCGAGGGAAAGGATCAGATCGTGTCCTCCCCTGGAGAGAAGGGTGTTCACCTGGGCGGGCCAGTCATAAAGAATTTTCCCCTCGGTAATTGATGCAATATACTCACCGGGTACAGTACCGAGAGTTTCAATGTCTGTACGCCACCGGTGCTCATGAAAGAGGGTGCGGGGCATTGGGCCGAACATGGTGGTCAATTCATCGCCGGTCATTGGGGTGTGAGTGCCAAGGGCAGGAAGCACATCATTAAGAACCGGCCCGTAATACTCCCAGGCATAACGGGTAAGTGCCCCGGTGCCGCTGTGAATACGGGTTATGTCAGGCGGAATGGCAAGGACTTTTTTCCGGGGACCCAGGGCGTCCAGCGCTTCAAACAGACCGTCCTTGAGTTCTTCGGGTTCCAGGCATATGTGTTCGCCGCCTCGTTCAAATAACATCATAATGCACTTCCGTTACCAGGACGGATGCGACGGGAGTGATGCGGTAAAAGAAGCAATAAGCTCATTTTCATAATCTCCTTTATAGGTGCCGCCGAAAAACCTGTCCAGTGCTTCATTGTTCAATCGTTCCCAGGATTCTTCTTCCTTCCCGGGTACTATCGGGTAAAAACGGGCTCCGTTTTCTAGGGCTGCCTTGTAATCCCCGGGGGCGTCGCCGATCATCAGTATATTGTCCGGGTTGTACTTGCCTTTTGCTGCGTATGAAATATGTTCAGTTTTGGTTCCCATTTCCTGTCCGGCAATGAGCCGGATGTACCCGTCAATTTCATGCTCATTCCATTCACGGACAAGAGCCTCCAGCGGGGTCTGGCTTACAACTATAGCATCCGCTTTTTGCTGCATTTTTTCAAGACAGTCACGGACATAGGGGAAAGGCGGCACATGATGTACGATGCGGGCCACTGTTTCATTCACTGCGAGGGACCACCTAAGGATATTTTCCATCTCAGGAGACGGGTTGCGCTTCACTTCTTTTTCCAAGGCTGGATTGCCCAGTTTTGTTTCAGCCTGGACCCAGCCCTTCAGGAGTTTGAGTTCGGGAATAAGCGCTCCCCGCTTTACCACTTCTTTTCTTGCCCGCAAAAGGTCAAGTGCCAGAGTGAGGGCCAGAAACCGGTTGCACCCCCTTGTCTGGGAATAGAGGTTCACGAAGTCCCAGGCTTCCCTGGCATACTTTGAAACGGGCTGCAGATCAAAATAAGAAATGAAATTAGGACAGAAACATTCCTTGTGTTTTATCTCCATGGTGTCGAATGCGCAGCCGTCGGAATCAATACCGACGAAAAAATCATGGTGTTTTTCCATATTATGTAATTCAGCAACAGGATCTTTCATGAATGCCTCACTTTCAAAGACTTACGGTATAAAGATAATACCGAAATTATCTATTGCATCAAAAAAACTGTCAAGTATGGTAAAGACCAAACAAAATCCAGAGTATACCATTATTTACCCTCGAGCTTTGGTTCCACTCCCGCGGTATACACAACAATTGACAATGGGATGTTTACGTTATAAGGTAAATAACGTAAGTAAACGTAATGACATATTCAGCACGAACCGACGATATCCTAAAACTCCTCGGCAGGCTCAGGTATATAAGCGTTCAGGAACTGACTGAGCGGTTGAACGTATCAGAGGTTACCATCCGTAAAGACTTAAGCGTGTTGGAAGAAATGGGACTTGTGATAAGGACCAGGGGCGGTGCAGAGCTTGCCCAGGATTCACGGTTTTTAAAAACAATCACCGTCAGGCGTAATGAGCGCCTTCAGGAGAAAACCGAAATAGCAAAGAAGGCATGTACCCTCCTGCGGGACGGCGACACGGTTTTTATGGATTCCGGAAGCACCTGCATGCTTATGTGTTCCTTTCTTGCCCCTCTTTCCCTGAGAGTCGTAACCAATTCCATTGATGTGATGACCCGTCTTGCCGACCTTCCGGATATACAGCTTGTATCCGTGGGTGGTAATTACCGAAGTTCCGCAGGGTCTTTTCTCGGGCCTATGGCCGTAGAGGTCCTCAAACAGTATCAGCTTGAGACCTGTTTCCTGGGTACCACCGGTTTTACCGACCGCCTTGTATTCAGTTCCCAGAATGTCCTTGAATCGCAACTTAAAGAAGCAGTCCTTAAAGTTTCATCCCGGAGGGTCATCCTGAGCGATTCATCCAAGTACGGACACTCCGCCTTCAGCGTGTTTGCCAGAAAAGGGGACGTTGATATCCTGGTAACCGATAACGCTTTCACCGCTTCAGACCTCTTTACCGAAAACGGAATAGAAGTGATAATTGCACCCTAAGGTGGGGATGATTATAAAAAACATCAGGAGAAGGACCAGTCATGAGCATACTGCGGGGTAACGCGATCGTCGCCCAAAGCGGCGGCCCGACGGCGGTGATAAACGCATCCGCCTGCGGAGTCATTCAGGAAGCGATGAAACACAAGGCTATCGGGAAAGTATTCGCCGCTCATAACGGCATCCTGGGGGTGCTGGAAGACACCATTTTTGATCTTGGAGCAGAGGACCGGCGGGCGATAGAGGGATTGAAAGTGTCTCCCGCGTCGGCCCTCGGTTCCTGCCGCCACAAGCTGAAACGCAAGGAAGATTTTGAGCGTATCCTGGAAGTATTCAAGAAGCACAATATCCGCTATTTCTTTTATATAGGCGGTAATGATTCGATGGATACCGCCGACAAGGTGAACAATCTGGCAGCGGAAACCGGCTGGGAAATGGTTGCCATGGGAGTACCGAAAACCATAGATAACGATCTGGCCGAAACCGATCACTGCCCGGGCTACGGTTCGGTAATCAAATACCTTGCAACCATGACCATGGAAGCCGGTAGGGATACCGAGGCCATGTACACAACAGATACGGTAAATATCATCGAGGCCATGGGAAGGAATGCCGGCTGGATCGCGGCTGGCACCGCCCTTGCCAAACGCAATGAAGAAGACGCACCTCATATGATTCTTCTGCCCGAGACTCCTTTTGACAATGACCGTTTTTTGAGCGGTGTCCAGGAATGGATAAAAAGGATTGGCAGATGCGTAGTCGTCGTGTCCGAAGGGGTAAAAAACCCGGATAAGAGTTATCTCTCCGAAATGAAGGGTGCTTTCGGCAGGGATTCATTCGGCCACGCCCAACTGGGCGGCGCCGCCCAGTTCCTCCAGTCGGCAGTAGAGGCCCAGATCGGGGTAAAGGCGCGGTTCGCCATGCCCTCTACCATTCAGCGGACCGGTATCCATTTCGCGTCGTTGACCGACAGCCGGGAAGCCTATCTTGCCGGCTGTACCGCAGTCCGTCTGGCGTTAAAAGGAGAGAACGGCAAAATGGTAACGCTCATCCGGGCCGATACCAAACGCTACCGCTGTATAACCGGTACCGCACCCTTGGCGGCAGTGGCAAACGGAGAAAAGCCTTTTCCGCGGGAATGGATAGGCAGCGACGGTTTTTCTGTTACCGATGATTTCATCGCCTATGCCCTTCCTCTCATTCAGGGGGAGGTCAAACCGCGGATGAAGAACGGACTGCCTGAGTTTGTCCGTTTTAAAAAGAACTATGTGTAAAAAGGAATACAGCACCATGAAAGATTTTTTGTCCGAGGATTTTCTATTAGAAAATGATACTGCCGTCGGTTTGTTTCACGACTATGCAAAAGACATGCCCATTTTTGACTATCATTGTCACCTTCCTCCGATGGAGATTGCCCGGAATACCCAGTTCGCGAACATGACGAAAATCTGGCTGAACGGCGACCATTACAAATGGCGCGTCCTCAGGACCAATGGCGTAGACGAAAAATACTGTACCGGAGACGCCGGTGACTGGGAAAAATTCCTGAAATGGGCCCAGACAATTCCTTACGCGATTGGTAATCCTGTCTATCACTGGACGCACATGGAGCTCAAAAACCCTTTCGGTATTAAAGGCAAGGTATTCAACGGTGACACTGCAAAGGAAATATGGGACGATTGTAACGAGAAACTTGCAACTCCCGCTTACCGTGTTCACGGACTGTTGAATCACTTTAATGTAAAGGGTGTCTGTACGACCGACGATCCGATAGATGACCTTGCAGCCCACAAGGAGATACGGGCATCAGGTTTGTCCACCAAGGTATTGCCCGCGTTCCGGCCGGACAAGGCTCTGGCGATAGACACCGGGCAGGCCTGGTGCGACTACATAGAAAAGCTCAGTCAGGCATCGGGTGTCAGCATCACCTCCTACGACACCCTTCTTGAAGCCCTCTCTCAACGCCATGAGTATTTTCATGAACAGGGATGCCGCATCGCCGATCACGGGATGTATCTGCCGTTTTTCGAAAAACCTTCAGTTTCCCGTCTGAAGACTGTTTTTAAGAAAGGCCTTGCCCGAAAGCCGTTAACCCGCCAGGATGTCGACATGTTCATGACGGCCCTGATGCTGTTTTTCGGAAAGCTCCATACCGGGAAAGGCTGGACCATGCAGCTTCATATGGGTGCTTTGCGCAACAACAACACGAAAATGCTCAAACACATAGGCCCGGATACAGGGTATGACGCCATTGCCGACGGGCCTGTGGCGGCGCCTCTTGCACAGTTTCTTGACGAACTGAATACAAACGGCGCCCTGCCGAAAACAATCCTGTATGTGCTGAACCCGGGAGACAACGAGGTGATCGCCACGTTGGCGGGGTGTTTCCAGGACGGTCCGGTTCCAGGGAAAATACAGTTCGGTTCAGGCTGGTGGTTTAACGACCAGAAGGACGGTATGATACGCCAGATGACCGCCCTTTCCCACATGGGGCTTTTAAGCCGGTTCATCGGCATGCTCACCGATTCCAGGAGTTTCCTTTCCTACCCGCGTCATGAGTATTTCCGCCGTATTCTCTGCAACATGATCGGAACCTGGGTGGAAAGGGGAGAAGCACCCCGTGACATGAACCTCCTGGGAGAAATGGTCAGGAATATTTCCTTCAACAATGCCCGTGACTATTTCGGAATCCAGCTTGACTAGTGTTGGCGCTGCCGGAAAAATTGCCACGGCATTCACCTTATGTGCGGGCTTCGTGTTCCTGTTTTCCTGTTCGACCGGGGCGTCCGTAACCACACAGGAAGAAGGAGCGCCTATGTTTCCCTTTGTCATACCCTGGGACGATGCAGAACATACGGTTATACATCAGGGGAGCCCGGATCCTGTTCCTGCAGGTGAAAGAGGATTCATTACCGTCAGTCCGGAGGGTCATCTGCTGGAAGGGGATGCCAGGATACGGTTCTGGGGCACCAACGTCTGTTTCGGTTCGGCTTTTCCCCGCAAGGAAGATGCTCCTTTGATTGCAGCGCACCTTGCGAAATTCGGGGTGAATATGGTCCGTTTTCACCACATGGACATGACCAGGGAACCCGGCGGGATATGGCAGAAACAGGGTTTTGACAGGGTTCTGTCCCCGCAGCAACTCGACCGGCTTGATTATTTCATTGCACAGCTAAAAAGGCAGGGTATTTACATTAATCTGAATCTCCTTGTATCCCGGCCTTTCGTGGGCGGAACGGATCTGCATGAAGATCTGGACAGCATTTCTGAATGGAAATCAAGGGCAGCGGTGGGTTTCTTTGACGATGATATTTTACAGCTGCAGAAGCAGTATGCCAGGGACCTGTTGCTCCATGTGAATCCCTATACCGGCACGGCATACGCCCGGGAACCGGCCGTTGCCTGCGTGGAAATAAACAACGAGAACGGAATGCTCCATGAGTATTTGAGCGCAACTTTTGACGAGCTGCCGGCGTACTACCGGAATAATCTGAAGAATCGTTGGAACGACTGGCTTAAGACCCGGTACGTTACCCTTTCTGCACTGAAAGAGGCATGGGGAAGCAGTTCATCGTCTGACGGCGTCGAACTGTTAAGAAACGGTTCTTTTTCCGAAGGGCTTTCCCATTGGCATGGCGAGGAACATGATCTTGCTGACACCGGTTTTTCTGCCGTTCCCGGGGCAGCGGGAACAACGGCGCGTATAGAAATCAAGAAACCCGGAACCAAAGGCTGGCATGTCCAGTTCAACCAGCCGGGTATTCCTGTTACTACCGACGCCCCTTATTCACTTCATTTTCATGCCAGGGCCTCAGGTAACCGGGACATAGAAGTGTCTGTCGCAATGGCCCATGAACCATGGGAAGGTCTTGGTTTTCGCAAGGAAATCGGACTGTCCAGGGAATGGAAGGAATTCCGGTTCCCCGGCATACTGGTTCATGCCAAAGACGCGAACGCACGGTTGAATTTTTCCGGGATGGGTCTTGATACCGGCTGGGTTGAAATTCGCGGTGTATCATTTGTCCGCGGAGGTTTTGCCGGTCTTACACACGGTGAAAATCCCTGGGAAGCCAGTGTTCCTTTATTTACCACCACAGAAGCAGCTTTGAGGAACGAGACGGCCAGAAAGGACTGGTTCGAGTTTCTGTTATCCACAGAAGAACGTTACTGGCTGCAGATGAAAAAATTCCTCAAAGAAGACCTGGCCGTCAAACCGCTTTTGATCGGTACCATTGTGGGGTGCAGCACCCCGAACCTGATGGCCCAGTTTGATATTGTGGATACCCACGCCTATTGGACCCACCCGGTTTTTCCGCGGAAATCCTGGAGCACAACAGACTGGTACATAGAAAACAAGGCCATGGTGAACAGGCCCCTTCAGTCGACGGTGGCGGACCTCGCTTTGCGGAGCGTTCTGGGTAAGCCCCACGCGGTTACCGAGTACAATCATCCCCATCCGAATACCTATGAGGCGGAAGCCTTTTACCTTCTTGCTGCCTATGCCTCTCTTCAGGATTGGGACATGGTACTGCCGTTTTCCTACTCCCACAGGGGCGATGAATGGGAAACAGGATTCATACCGAACTATTTTGATATAGACCAGAATCCCGTAAAAATGGTCTCCATGCTGACAGCGGCAAAAGCATTCCGTGAGTTTCACATCCAACCGGCAAAGGACACCCTGGTCGTGCCCTTCGGCAGGGAAGAGGAGTACCGATACGCATTGAGCGCCCGCCCGTGGAGTCTTTTGAGCGCGTCAATGGCGGGCGTGCCGTCAGAGGCAGGCCTTTTAAGAAAGGTGCGCTTGGCCACAGGGGAACTGGATGGCGTTACACACCACGAGGGAGGACCTGACCGGTCGAAACCGCAGCAGTATGCCCCTTCAGTACCCGGCCCCGATGGACTGTTTGTTTCGGATACGGAAGAGCTTCTCTGGGACGTACGGGAAACCGGGAAAGGCTATCTTCTTGCGGATACAGCCCGGTCTTTTTTTGCCGCCGGCTTTTTAGGGCAACGGTTGCTGAACACTGATTCCCTTACCCTCCACGGCGTCGAATCCCTTCAGAACGGGTTTGCGGCCATTGCTGTCACTGTGTTGGACGGGAAAAGCCTAAGTGAGTCCGGGCATCTCCTTGTAACAGCCCTTGGCACCCAGGATAATACCGGCAGGATCTGGTACCGTTATCCGGATATGAACATTGAATTTCCTCCGGCAGAGGGTGAACAGATAACTCTTAAGAATGACTTCGGCAAAGCCCCTTCGTTAGCAGAAGGGGTAAGGGCGGTCCTTGTGTTTAAGGGGTGTTCTCCCGAAAAAATAAGTATATGGGCTCTCGACCCCAAAGGGGCCCGGAAGGCACAGATACCCACACGGTCTGATGGTACAGGAGGCGCGGAATTTTCCATTAACCCTGACCACACAACATTGTGGTATGAGGTTGAGATCCGGCGGTAACAGGTTGCTGTCATGTTCGGGAGGTACGTTGTGAGGAGATACGTTGTACTTTTATCTATAGCTGCAGTATTGTCCGGATGCGCAACGGGCAGCGGCATGCTGATGACTACACAAGGGGCGCAGATCCAGGAGGAGCTCCTTTTTTCCCATAATGGAGGGCCGCTGATAATCCCGGACAATCCGCCTTGGAATTACCAGCTTCTATACCCTCTCGGTCCCGGAATAAACCTATCCAGCGGTGATATCCTCCGTATCGAAGGAACAGGGGAAAGTGATACCGATGTCGGGGATATCAAGGTTTTTGTAGTAGATCTTGTAGACGGACACGGCTGGAAGGTATTGTCGGGGAATCATTCATTGTGTACCGGGATTAAAGGCCGTATCCGATTTACAACTGCACGGGATGTCCGTATAACCACGACAAGCGGGGGCAACCATATACACCTCGCCTTGGTTATTGATTATCAAGACGCCGAATTTGAGCCGAATCTTACGTTCTCCCGGTTTACGGTTACCCGGATATACCGCTGAGTGTTTCTGAAGGAACTCCTTTATAGATGCTGATTTCCGGGCCTGCTGTTTCCCTTGAACCGGCTTTTGCTAAGGTGGTATATTGTTTCTATGGACCATGACATGATAGACAAAGAAACCGCCTGGAACGAGCTTGTCGCATCCCTCACAACCACGAGCGATCAAGAGCTCATGGATTCTTTCTTAAAAAGCATATTAACGGAATACGAAATTGACGAGGTCGCAAAACGCTGGGCGCTGGTCAGGCTTTTAGATAAAGGGGTCAGTCAGCGTACCATTGCCAAAAACCTGGGTTTGAGTTTGTGCAAAATAACCCGCGGTTCCAAAGAATTGAAGAGGGAAAAGTCTCCCTTTGTTCAGATGATCAAGATGCATCGTTGATCATCTGTTTTTTGAGCCCTCCTTAAAAAACAGACTCTAAGGGAAATTTATGCTTTCCGGTTTTCGTTGACTCTTCAAAGAGCAGCAGCAGTATGCGGCCGAAACGGTGGATCATGTAGGTACGGAGGCTGTCTTCCAGGTGCTGATACAAAAGCGGGGTGGTAAACGATAGAATAAGACCTGCGGCTCCAGATCCGCTTTTAACGAGGGTGAATCCTTTACGGGCGCGGTAAAGTGTGCTGCCCAATTTACCGGAAAACCGTGCTGTTTTGAGTGCGTACTGGATAAGGTCGGTCTGGGCTACATCTTTCATCTTTATCAGTACGTCAATGGTACATGTTTTCAGCAAAGGGGAGCTTACAGGCGCTTTATATATCCGGGAAAGGAAATACAAGGAGCCGGTATAGGCAGCAATTATAACGTCATGAAGGGAAAGCCAGTAAAGGGGTTTTCTGCCAGGATAGTATGCATTGCCAAGGGTATGAAAAAGCCCGGATAATTGTTTCAGATGATCAGGTTCTATATGCATATCCAGTTGTTTTTTAAATGCTGTTTTGGTTGAACTGAATATGCGGCTGAGTCCGCGCTGAACTGCGGCACCGAATCCCTTGAAAGAAGCTTCTGCTTTTTCGTCGAGACCAAGAACCTTTCTGTCAACAGGATATTCATTATCGCATAAGAATTTGAGATACTCAGTTACTGCCTGGGGGTAACGGGCGCTTTTTTCCTTCCAGAGACTGGGATTAAGGAGATCGGAAAAGTGTCGGGACTGACGGGATATCTTTGAGTCAGAGAACATGGAAAGTCTGTGCTCAATCAGAGAATTACGGCGTACATATAAAAAAACAAGATAATAGGCAAATCTGATAAGCAGAATTGAATACAGGTAGCGGACCCAGCCTTCCCATGCCAGGGATATCACAAAACTGCGCACAAGATAAAAAGCAAGTACCGGCGGTCCGATCAGCGGGATGACAAGGAATCTGACGATAGGTCCAATGAGACGGGACTGCATCGCTGTTTTAAGAAGGGGGGCCGAAAATACCTGTTTTACCGCCCGTTTTACAAAATCGGCCCTGGAAAACCAATGCAGGCGAAGGGTAAGTATCCTTTTGAACCACCATTTATTTCCGTATTCCCTGTACATATCATTCAGAAAAAGCAGAATGCATTGAATGAGACGTTCCGGGGTGAAATCAAGACGCAGAATATGAGGATCTTTTGCGCCCGGGTTCTTTGAGAGGCTTTGCTGTACCATGTACAACACCTGTTTGCCGTCATTGATAAGGGTATAGGCAAGATTGAACATGCGGTTTGTTCTGCGGTAAGCAAATTTTATTATCTGGTCCATAAGCGCGTCTATATGCTGGTCGTTCCATCCTTCATAGACCAGGGAATGGATAAAGGGCATGTTATTTCTTTTCAAGACATAGAAAACAATGCGTATCAATATACCTTTTACGAGAAAGGGCACTAGAAGTGCCGGAAGAATAAGAAAAAACAGTGAATAGTCCATTATGGATTGATCATTCCTTCCTTGACATGCGCAAACCGCGTAAAAAAGCCTGTACGGTTATAACACTGCTTAAGATACTAAAGTAATGGTAACACGGAAAACCGGCAAGAAAACAGTCTATCCCAATGCGATGTGCATACAGGTGCTTGCTCTTGAATACATCGGTAAAAGGCGGTACAGTGAATGTATCATTTTACGATATATGGAGGTCCCGAGTGGCTTACGTTATTAATGCGGAAGAATGCACAAACTGCGGCGCCTGTGAACCGGAATGTCCCGTAGAGGCCATCAGCGAAAAAGGTGATGTTCGGGTTATTGATGCAGACGCATGCACCAGCTGCGGCGCATGTGCTGATGTATGTCCGGTAGACGCAATATCCGAAGGGTAATGCGCTAACTTTCCAGGCAATCAGTCAGATAAGAGCTTTTACTATATGTAGTTGAAGCTGAAAGGATTATCCGGCCTTTACGGGTTTTAAGGCGCCGCGACCGCGGAACTTATTCGGATAATCCTTTTTTTATACCCTTCATAATACCTTCCAATGGAACCGGAACCCATTTACCGCCTTGCAGTTCCAGGCGGTACACTCTCTTAAGCAATTCCTTGAGTCCTTTCCGAAGCAGATGTCCCACTTCTAGAAAACCTGTCTCCGATAACGGGATGTTTTCAAACCCGATTCCGCTTGCAAGGAAAGATTCCATGAGAATCTTCGCCGCGATAAACCGTTCATACTTATCAACGCCGAGAATGAGGGGGTTGTCAAGCAGACCGATAATTTCCCAGGTAACCTGCTCCGCCTGGCTGTAAGTTCCGGCGTCTTTGTCCTGATTGCTGAAACGGACAGGCAAGGTTTCTATGATGCGGTTGATCGAGGAGTTTAGATACTCAAGGCAGAAGATGCCGGTCGCGCAGTTGAAGAGTACTGGTTTACCTGATTCTTCGGCTCGTTGTACTTCTTCGGTTGATACCGCCACTCCTATATCACCGCAGTTAAGACGGCCGTTCTGGTCTTTTACAAGGATACCGCCTTTGATATCAACGCTGGTTTTAAAGGAAAACTCAAATGCCGAATCCGGTTTCTTAATTGCGGTAAGTGCCAGGCCAAGGGGATCCGGCATATTACCCAGATTATCAATATTCCCAAGCTGGGCAAGCTTTTTCCCTTCTGATTCCAATGCGGCATAAATATTCTTTAATACCTTGAAATTTTGACCGTGCCCGCCAGGAAGAGGAAGAGGAAATCCGTCTTTACCTATAAATATTTCCCGTGAACCGCGGGGTTCCTGGGTATAGGCGGCTATGAGGGGCTGACATGCCGTCTTTACCGAGGAGATATCGAAAGAGACGAAACGGGCCAGATCCGCAAGAAAGGGACTGGCAGTGTAGCTTGACATGGCTTCTTTGATGTCATCATCATTAGTTATGCTGGTCATTTGGAAAAGGTTGTTTTCCGTCACAGTACCGGTTCGGACTTGATATTCGGCACGCTGAATGAGAGCCGCCCTGATTTTAAGTTCCAGGAAAGATGGCCCGGGGCTGCCGTCCGGATTGATGAATGCAGGGGTAATACCCTTTGCCTTACCGCTGACTGTTTCTGCGATGGTTTCGAACAAGGCTCTGTTTGACTCGAAGTATCCTTTGTTGAATGCCTTGTTTTTTTTACTATCCGCATAACTGGTAGCCGAACCTCCGTTCAGTACACCGAAGGCTACGTAAGGCACAAGGTGGTTACCTGCGGAACGCAGGGCGGAGGAGGATAGAGAGAATGTGCCGTCAGCTTCTTTTTTCGCGGAAAGGTGTATCCGGTATTCGTCTTCGAAAGCGGATATCTCATCTTTGGAGAAGATGAATGACTCCTGACCGGTATCGGTGATGCAGTCCTTACCCGGGATATCCGTAACCTTCAGAGGCAATTCATTACCAATACGTCCTTCATTGAACGCGTCAAGAATAGAGAAAGCCTCATCCGCGTCTATTTGCTGTTGTTTCATCAGGCTTATAAGGTTTTTCCTGTCTTTCATGACTCCTCCAGAAGCCGGCCGGTAACCGACATTAAGGTAATTGTAGAGCCTTAGGGCTGGCTGCTCAAGTAGGGGCAAAGGTATTCCAAAAGCGTCCGTGCTATGCTGCCTTTACCCGGTACTTGGGGAAGATCGTTCAGGTAAAACCATCGGGCGTCATCTACCTCGTCCCCATCTGCAGATGGCGTACCGGACTTATAATCGGCTATCAGCCCGATCATAAGAGAATCTGGAAAAGGCCAGGGCTGGCTTGAGAAAAAACGAAGGTTGGCAATTTCTATGTCTGTTTCCTCTTTCACTTCCCTGACAGCGGCTGCATTGATGTCCTCTCCCGGGTCTATAAATCCCGCGACCAAAGAGTACATTGCGGTAGAAAACCTTTTGTTATGGGCAAGTAATATCTGATCGCCATTTATAACGGCGACAATTACTGCAGGAGAAATTTTGGGAAAGATTGTATGACCGCAGGCCGGGCAGAAAATAGAGCGCTCGCGGGAGTTCCGGGAGGTGATACTTCCGCAGCGGCCGCAGTACCGGTTATTCAAAAGCCAATGGAAGGTTGTTTTCGCCGCGCTTAATGCCTTGAACTGATCATTATCCAGGACCGCGAGAAGTGAACGGAGGGGTACTGAACGCAAAGATTCCGTTTCTTTTGGTGCGGACAATCCCAACAATATCCGCGATCCGTTTACATCTCCCAGATGGATTAATTGCTGAGTTTCCGTCACGACAGCTGCCTCATTGAATAACGGAAGACGGTTTTCGTCAGTATGAAAAAGAACCGAATCATCATCAAGCAGGACGAGGTAATCAGTATCTGACGGTGTTTCTACAGGGCCCCATCGGGCATGGAAACTCATAAAAGCAGGTCTGCGGCGTTCGCCGCTCCCAAAAGACTGGTGTTGTAATCTCTGACGATATATACAGGAATGGATTCAAGGAGTTTCTGAAAATGCGGCCGCATATTTTGTACGAAACAGTTCATGAAAATATTGTTTTCTATAAACAACTGTTCATTTTTCGCCGCAATGCCGCCGGCCAGATAAACACCTCCTGTGGACAGATACGAGAGACTGCAGTTTGAAGCAACCCTGCCGTAGCATTTAACGAATAACTCCATTATGGCGCGAAGCTGACGGCTATCATTACAGCCTCTGGAGATGAGGGGAGGTCTGTCCTTGCGCGGGACAGCGGCAATTTCCTGTACAAGGCTGTCAGGGTTTTGAATCCTGTTTTTCAGGTGGAAATCAAAAATATTATTCAAGCCCTGACCGGACACGAGACTTTCTGCATCGGGATACCCACCGTAGGTTTCTTTCAGAAATTGAACAAGTTCTTCGCTTTCCGCGTCAAAAGCCGCGAAATCCACATGACCGCCCTCGGTAGGAATGGCAAAAAGTGAGGACGCGGTGCCTGTGACGCATCCGACGCCCAGGCCGGTGCCTGCGCCCACAATACAGCAGGTATCTCCGTGTTTTTCTCCGAATCCGCCTCTGATATTGGGCAGTTTGGTTATGGAGTCAGGGTTTTTCGTGTCCAGCAAGGGTATGCCGTAACTTAATCCCAGGAAATCATTTATTACAAGGACGGGAATCCCGAATTCCCTGCTTAAGGCGTTACCGTCAATATTCCAGCTCTGGTTTGTAAGCTGGCAGTAGTTGTGTTTTACTGGACCGGCGGCTGAAATACAGCACTTCACAGGCCGCAGTTCAGGGCCTCCATGGGCAAGGATATCACGGACCGGCTGTGAAAGGGATATCTGTGTATGGCTGTCGAAAACGCATTCCAGTACAAGGTTGAACCCCCCATTCCGTTTACCTACAATTGCCAGGTTGGTGTTCGTGCCGCCGATGTCTCCCGCGAGAATGTAGTAATCAAAGGAATGGTCTTTTGTGTACCAGATAGCTTTCACATGCGCCTCTATACGTGATAAATTCTATGAAAATATCTCAAAGATAGTTGAAAAAATCAAGGAATACAGGGTGAATAAGATTTACTTTCTGGATTTTGACGGTGTGCTCTGCGACTCGTTCAGAGAATGCTTTACCAGCTCATTTATTGCGTATTATCACAAATATAAAGGTGTTGTGCCTCCTGAAATCGATATTGAGCATTACAGGGAATTCAGACGCTTACGTCCGTTCATACGAAGAGGCGCTGATTATGTACTACTGCATAAAATGATTGATGAACGATCAAGCTGTTCATCACAGGATGAGTTTGACCGTATTCTGAAGGTCAACGGTGAAAAAGCTTCAGAGGAGTTCCATAAACTTTTATACCAGGTCAGAAACGACATGCTGGATACGCAGCGGGATTTCTGGCTTTCACTCAACCGCATGTACGAGCCGCTGTCCAGGTATCTGCGGTTGTGGGCGCAGAGCCCTTGCGTCTACATTCTGTCTACAAAAAAAGCCCAGTTCATTCAGGAAATACTTGCCTTTCATGGGGTGACCTGGCACATTGATCGAATACTGTATTCTTCCACAACGCCCAAGGCTCAGATAATTATGGATGTTTTGCAAATGCACGGAGCAGTTTCCGCTTTTTTCATTGATGATCAGATAGATCATTTTAACGGAATGGAAGATCTGCCGCTGAAAGCGGCACTGGCTTCCTGGGGTTATGTACAGAAGGACTGGCTTTCACAGAACAAGGTTCCAGTATTTTCTTTGTCGGATTTCATTAATGAGATGGGAAGTATTCAATAAAAAAACATCCGGTTGTAACCGGATGTTTTACTTTGCGGCGAACTGGACTTGCCTTTCCGTCGCAGCCGTCCTGTCTGCTCCTGCAAGGCCCCTGCCGTTCGCTTCCGGCGGCATCCCTGCCGCCTGTTCCTCCCGGATGGTCGGCGCTCACTCTATTCAAGTCCCGTTCTAAAAAAAAACATCCGGTTGTAACCGGATGTTTTACTTTGCGGCGAACTGGACTTGAACCAGCACGGGATAACTCCCACTAGCCCCTCAAGCTAGCGTGTCTACCAATTTCACCACCGCCGCAAGTGCAACGACATTCTGCGTCGTTCGTAAGCGTGCCAATATTACACACGGAGCAATACTTTGTCAACCTTCGTTACCCGGTGAAACTATACCAGTGCTTAATAAAAAAATGGTCAGTTGGGGGTGATTTCAAGCGGTTTTAACGACAATAGTTCTTCCAGCATATCGACAACGTCCTCTACATAACGCACACAGTGGGTTGCGCAGAGGTTTTCTTCAATTTCCTTGAATGTGCCTTCATAGGTGCTCAGGTCGCAGCCTAAAAGGTCACAGCAGGCGACTGTTTTATACTTGTCAAGGAACCGCTGTTTGAATTCACCGACGAGAGCCATAGCACGGGATTTGTTTTTTTCTGATAATTCTATGATCCTCACGCCGCCGGCAACAACACCGCACAAACCCTGAGGGCTCCCGAGGAGTGCACGATACGGAGTCATCATACATGTCCGTGTTTTTTCGTCTATGGCGATATCTGCAGCGAACGCACTTACCACGGCTTTGCAGCAGTTAAAGCCTTCATTGAAATGTTGAACCGCCTCACTTTTCCTGGACATGCGCAGATACCTCTTTTAACAGAATATAGGAATTATCATAAACCCGAAATTCCAATTTGTGAAGTAAAATTTCAGCTATGTTCCTTAATTGAAGTTGACACGAAATTTATATGTCGGTTACCGGCCGATTTTGCTTGCGCTCTTAAAGGTAAGCCCTTATAGTAGTAGCAATCATTTTTACAATCCCAAAATTGGTTTTATTTTCAATAAGGAGAAAAGAATGGGCTTGAACCTCATTGTGTTAGTGAAGCAGGTTCCAGACACTCAAAACATTTCCGGAGAGGCAATGAAAGAGGACGGAACGGTCAACAGGGCGGCGCTTCCCGCCATTTTCAATCCCGAGGACCTCCATGCGCTGGAGGCCGCGTTACAGGTTAAGGAACAAAACCCAGGGTCCAAGGTTACGGTCATTACCATGGGGCCTGCATCGGCAGTACAGGTATTAAAGGAATCACTCTACCGCGGCGCGGATACTGTCGCGCTGGTGTCTGATAGAAGATTTGCCGCAGCAGATACTCTCGCCACCTCGTATGCGCTCAAATGCGCAATAGAAAAAACAGGGGCTTTTGATATTGTATTCTGCGGAAGACAGGCCATAGACGGTGATACTGCCCAGGTTGGACCGCAAACGGCCGAGAAACTCGGTATTAATCAGATTACCTGTGTTTCCGGCATAGAAGATCTTGACGGAAAGAAAAAGACTGTCACAGCCAAAAGGTCCATAGAGGGCGGTTATGAGGTGGTTAAATGCGGACTGCCTGTTCTGCTTACCATGACAGATGAAGGTTTTTCTCCCCGTCCGCCATCAGCGATAAGAATGCTTAGCTATAAAAACGCGTCCACCGAGGTTACCTCGGCCGGATATGACGAAAGCTATATGGACGATACATCCAAACTCAAGGATACCAATTACATCCATCTGTGGGACATAGAAGCATTAGGTGCTGATGTACAAAGCTGCGGACTTGCCGGTTCACCGACAAAGGTAAAGAAAATTGAGTCAGTAGTCCTGAAATCGGGTGAAATACGAATGGTAGAGAATACAGAAGAAGCTGTTTCATCGATGGTCCATGATCTGATTGCGGACCATACACTGGGATAGGCAAGGAGAAAGAAGTGAGCACGAAAAACAACGTAATGGTTTTCATCCAGCAGGATGAAGGGAAAATAGTGGATGTAAGTCTTGAGCTGGTTTCTAAAGCGAGTGAGCTGGCAGCCAGGCTCGGCGTTTCGGTAACAGGCGTCCTTCCGGGACACGGAATAGAAAAAGAGGCGCAAAAAGCGATCCAGTACGGCGCCGCTGAAGTCGTATGCATAGATGATAAGCGTCTTGCATATTATACTCCTGTTCCCTACGCGAAGGTAATGACCCAGGTAATCAAGAAATATCAGCCTCAGATTGTTTTGTACGGTGCGACTACAACCGGCCGCGATTTAGGCCCTCGTATCGCTTCCTCCTTGAAAGTTGGATTAACGGCGGATTGTACGGACTTGCAGATAGGCGAATACTCCTACAAAGACAAGGTTTTCGAAAACATCCTGTACCAGATCCGCCCGGCTTTTGGCGGGAATATTGTGGCCACGATTGTATCTCCGGAACGGTTTCCTCAAATGGCGACAGTACGTGAAGGCGTTATGAAGATGAGGGAACCCGATGACGCTGCAAAGGGTACCATCACCAAAATGGACATTGAATTTGGCGATCAGGATTTCCCGACAGAAATCATTAAACGCGTAAAAGAAGCGAAAAGCGTGAATCTGAAAGGCTCTCATATAATTGTCGCGGGAGGTATCGGGGTCGGCAGCAAGGATGATTTCAACCTCATAAAGGATCTTGCACATACCCTCGGCGGTGAAGTGGGGGCGTCGAGAGCGGCGGTGGACGCAGGCTTCGTGGCAAAGGAACACCAGATCGGTCAGACCGGTACCACTGTCCGGCCAAAACTCTATATTGCCTGCGGTATTTCCGGATCAATTCAGCACAGAGCGGGTATGGCGGAATCATCACGCATCATTGCCATAAATTCAGATCCAGAAGCGCCCATTTTTCAGGTGGCTCATTACGGTATTGTAGGTGATTTGAAAGACGTAATCCCCAAATTCATCAAAGCGTACAAGGCAAAGGCATAAGGAGAAAAGAATGGAAAACTTTTTACTTGATAACAAAGATATTCTGTTCCATCTGGAGCACATGGACATGGACAGGATTATCAGACTTAAAGAAGACGATTTCTCCGAAAAGGACCTGTATTCTCACGCGCCAGTGGATGTCGAGGATGCGAAAGACTCCTACCTGAAGATTCTTGAACTGGTGGGAAAAATATGCGCGGAGGTGCTTGAACCGTACGCCGCGGAAGTCGACGAAGAAGGGGTGAAACTTGTAAACGGCGAAGTGCAGTACGCAAAAGGTACCAGACTTGCCCTGGATATCCTTGCAAAAGCTGACCTGATGGGTTTTGCCCTGCCAAGGAAATACGGAGGCTTAAACGCTCCCACAACCATCTTGTGTGCTGCGGCGGAGATGGTCTCCCGTGCGGACGGGTCATTCCTCAATTTCGGTTTGCAGCAGGATATCGCTGAAACCCTGTGCAAATTCGGTTCTGAAGAGCAGAAAAATGCCGTTCTTCCGCGGCTGGCTTCAGGCGAAGTGGGATCATCGATGATTCTGACCGAGCCGGACGCCGGAAGTGATCTCCAGGCGGTAACACTCAAAGCGTCCCAGGGGCCGGACGGTAAGTGGTATTTAAATGGCGTCAAACGTTTCATTACCAACGGCTGCGGTGAAATAGGTCTTGTCCTTGCCAGAAGCGAGGAGGGGTCAAAAGGGGCCCGCGGTTTGTCTTTCTTCCTGTATGAGCGGGATGAGCACATGAAGATACGGCGGCTTGAAAATAAACTGGGAATTCACGGATCTCCCACCTGCGAACTACAGTTCAATAACGCGCCGGCGACTCTTGTCGGAGAAAGACGGCGAGGACTGACGAAATATACCATGTGGCTTATGAACAGCGCCCGTTTGGGTATAGCCGCACAGTCCCTGGGAATAGCAGAAGCAGCCTACAGGGAAGCACTGAAATACGCCAATGAACGGATACAGTTTGATCAGCCTATTAAGGAGTTTCCTCCGGTATTTGAAATGCTGACAGAGATGAAAGTGAACATGGAAGCCGGACGCAGCTTGATGTATGAAACCTCCAAGTTTGTTGACCTGAAAGAGGGGCTTGAGCATTTCGCCGAGAAATACCCGGAAAGAAGCGACGAAGCGAAATCAGACTTAAAGAAATACACAAGACTGGCGGCGTTGTTTACTCCCATCGCCAAGGCGTTTAATACAGAAATGTCAAACAAGGTTACCTATGACGCGATCCAGATCCACGGCGGAACAGGATATATGAAGGAATTTAATGTAGAGCGCCATTACCGTGATGCCAGAATAACCAATATTTACGAAGGTACTACACAGTTGCAGGTGGTAGCTGCAATAGGCGGTATAACTTCCGGAGTGGCAGGCGGTATCCTGGATGAATATGAGGCAGAAGATTATTCCCATGGAAAGGACCTCGTCAAGATGGTCAAGAAGGCAAGGAATAATCTGGACAAAGCTTTGGTTTATGCAAAAGGAGAAGAGAACGAACAGTTTGTTACCTATCATTCCCGGCGTATAGTGGAAATGACGACTGATATCATTATCAGTTATTTATTACTACGCGATGCCCAGCATGATGAAAGAAAACTGAAAGTCGCGGAAATATTCATACATAAAATGTTTCCCTGCATAGAGATGAAAATGAATTACATACTTCAGGGAACCTCATCTGTACTGAAAAATTACTCAGAGGTAATAGCATAAAACAGCTGTTGTTTTCCGTTGTAACACGGGATGAGAATTGGTAAGTACAACCCGGGTCACGCAGCCCTCCCGGAACCGATGTTTCGGGAGGGCAATTATTTGTATTGTTTCAGTCCTGTAGTAAAAGGTGTTCAAGCTCATCCACATAGGAAGAAAAAACCGACATGGCGCTTTTTACCGGTTCAGGGCTTGCCATATCCACGCCGGCGAGCTTCAGGCTTTCCAGGGGGTACAGTGAGCCACCTGATTTTAAAAATGAAAGGTAGTCATCGCGTTCACGGGCCCCTCCCTCAAGTACACGGCTTGCCAGTGCGATACTTGCCGAAAGACCAGTAGCGTATTTGTACACATAAAAAGCACGATAAAAGTGAGGAATGCGGAGGCCCTCCAGATCGCTCACTTCGTGAAGGAGCATGTCTGGTCCGAAATATGCTGTCAGCAATTCCCGGTATTCTTTTCGCAGTACCTCGACAGTTAACGGCCGCCCATCTTCGACAATCCGGTGGCACTTTAATTCAAATTCCGCAAACATTGTCTGACGGAATATGGTGGCAATTATGTCGTCAACGATTTTTCCGGTGAGGAAAGCTTTAAGTGAAGGATCAGAAGCTTCTTTAATGAGTTTCCTGGCCAGAAGCTGCTCATTAAAGGTCGATGCTACTTCTGCTTCAAAAATGGTATAGCTGTAATTCTGAAAGTGATTATTGCGGACACTGTACCAGGAATGCATTGAATGTCCGCCTTCATGGGCCAGGGTGAAAACGTCGCGGAGTACGTCCTCTTTATAGTTCATTAAAATATAGGGATAACCATGATAACTGCCTGAGGAAAACGCGCCGGAGCGTTTTCCCTTGTTTTCGTATTTGTCCACCCATCTCCCCATGAGGCCTTCCCTGAGCACGGTGCAATATTCATCTCCCAGAGGCGCCAGAGCGGG
>JAFGQL010000157.1 GCA_016935695.1 Spirochaetales bacterium | reverse complement strand
TTCCTCTTCCTCTTCCTCTTCCTCTTCCTCTTCTTCTTCAGCGGGAACTGTTGGGTCATCAGGGTCTTCTGTTGTTTCTTCCTCTACAGGATCTTCTTCCGCAATAGGGCTGCCGGCCCCTGGACAGGCAGTAAACCCGAAAAGTAACAACAAAGCCAATACAACTGCAAGAATTTTTTTCATGTATTTATTCCTCCTCATATTTTTTATGCCGCACTCAGTGTGTGCCACAGGCATCCTGATTACAGGACTGATATATCATTGCATCAAGGAAGGCATATTCCACAGTGCTTCAGGTCACCGGAACGGAAGTCTTTCGTCATTCACGTTTACGGAAAAAAATCACCTGCACAGTTACTTTCTTCTTTGGTTGTGTTTATCACCAATTAACGGTAGAATAATTGGGCGATGTAACGATGACATATGCATACAACTACAGGTCTTTCATCATGGTCTTCTCCGCGCTCGTCCTGCTTTCCGCAGTCATTGTCAAGGCAGTGCTCTCCTTTACAAACAGACCCCGTGTATACAGTGTGTGGGGAACCTCAGCGGCGGTATTTCTGCTGTCCTGGAGCCTTGGAGCTATCTGCCCCTTCGACCGGACACGGACAATTCTGAGGTTTTTACATGTTCTCTCTCTTTTCCCGCTGTGCTATACGACGGTCATCCTGGTCTTCGGGGCCAGGATTCTGCGCGTAAGCGGCAGATTTCGTCTTTACGAAAAGCTGATAATTGACAATTTGCGGGAACACATTGTGCTGTTCGATTCTCACAGAAGGGTTGTCTCTCTAGGGCGTGAAAACATACTTCCCGGCGTTTTTTCCATTAATGAAATACCGTATATACAGGCCGGGCATGAGTTTCAGGATCTCGGTTCCGTGATTACCGGTCACACCGCTGCTTCAGGCACGCTGTACTCCCAGGAAAAGGTATGGCAATACCGTTTTTATCCCCTCGGCCGGACGACAGGAAGCCTCCTGACCTTTCTTGACATTACCCGGGAACAGGAGCTCATTGACGAACTGAAGCAGGTCAGCCGATCGCTGTCCCGTAAAAAACGGCTTCTTGTATCATTACAGGACATGAACACAGAAAAACAAATTGCCCGGCTTCATGAACACATTATCAAAAGTATAGATGCAGAAGTAAGGAAAAACATGCATCACTTTCTATCACTTCTGGAAAAAGGGACAAGCTGTAAGGAGCTGATCGCTGCGGCAGAAGGAAGTCTTCGTGAGGTACGGCACTTGGTTACTGAACTTTCACCCTGGCAGGACCCTCTATGAAAAGGAACCTCTATGAAATGTAAAATCATTTTTGCAGAAGATCAGCAGCTTATCCGGGAATCCCTGGCAATGCTTATCAGCGATGATCCGGACCTGGAAATAACAGGTACCGCTGCAAACGGACAGGAAGCCATTGATCTTTGCCGTGCAAAGAAACCCGATCTCATGCTGCTGGATGTCCAGATGCCTGTGCTGGACGGCCTCAAAACAGCCGAAATACTGCGCAAAGAACAATTAAACGTAAAAATAGTGCTCATCACAACCTTTCCCGACAGCGAAATGCTCCACGAGGCGCTCTCGTTAGGCGTGGAAGGTTTCCTTTTGAAAGATGCAGATCCTTCACTGTTTATTCATGCAATAAAGTCCATTGCTGCCGGATTGATTGTATTCCAGAAACCTCTCATGGAGCATCTTCGTCTTCTGCGCTGCCGCCCCAGTAACGCCTCCCCTGCTGAACTGGGCCTGACAGAGAAAGAAATTGACTGTATGCGGCATATTGCAAAAGGTTTGGGCAATAAAGAAATTGCGTATCTGGAAAGCTGCTCTGAAGGAACAGTCAAAAACAGGGTTTCAGGGATACTCTCCAAACTGGGTCTGGAGGCCCGCACACAAATCGCGGTCTATGCCATAAAAAACGGCTTTGTTACCGACATATTCTGATGGAAATATCCGAGGCACTGGCAAGAGAGATATTTTTCATCGAAACATGGCATTTTGGCGCCCTGCTTTTCAGTCTTGTCTTTAATACCTGTATTTTCCGAAACGCGGAAAATACACCCTTGCTGCGCCGTTATCTTGCCACGCAGGGCGCCCTCATCCTGTGGATTGTCAGTAAAATCATAAAAACGGTCGCCCCTGTAGAGCCCCTTCGGTGGTACGCGATTGTCAGTCAGTATATAGCTGTGAGCTTTTTAGGGGTCCTGTTTTTGGAATTTGCCCATACCTTCCGGTTCGGCAGAAACTTGTCCCGGAACATCCGCATCTTCCTGTATGCATTGTCTGCCCTGTATCTCCTGAGTGTCGTTACAAATCCTCTGCATCATCTCATTTATTCATACTATGATTTCTACCGGGACAAACACGGCCCGTTGTTTTTCTTTTTTTCCCTGTTTACATATCTCCAGATCCTCATGGCCATTGTATTGCTGATACGGGGAATGGGTAAAAGCTGGACAGGAAAAACAAGCGGATTATTAACAGCCGCGGCCGTAATACCTCTCATTATTAACATACTGTATATTACCCGCGTACTGCGGCCGCTGTTCGATATAACTCCTATCGTCATGACTGCATCCCTTTTTTTCTTCGGTGTCGCTGCCCTTCGCTTTAATTTCTTAAGCCCGCTGCCTGTCGCACGCTCGGTTCTCCTTGATACCTTGAGAGACCCTGTTATCATCAGCACCCTCGATAAAAAAGTGGTCCGCACACATATTTTGGATGAAACAGCGGAGTGTACACCGGAAATCCGCCAGAATGACCGCATTTACCGTCTATACGCCTGTAAAACCAGCGGGAAACAGATGATCTGGCAGTATGCAGACATAACCTTTCTGGTTGAAACCAGCAGACAAATTGCTGAGCAGAACGCGCGCTTATCGGATTCGCTGACAGAATTGGCCCGACGGAATAAAGGCCGCTTAAGCCTCATTGAACATCAGACAATACAGCGTTCAAGAAGAGCACTCCATGACATCCTTGGACACTCCCTTACCCAAATAATCTATCTACTGAGGAAATGGGAAAGGGAGAACAAGACGTCACATACAATAAGCACCCCGGTTTCAGATGAATGCCGGCGCCTGGTACAGAACGGGATAGAGGGGTTGGAACTGGATTTATCCGGGAAGACCCATCCAGACACCATTCTTTCCATATCGCTTCAGAAGCTCATTGATGCATGCGCCGACATGGATATAGAGATTGATATGGACATTCAAGGCAGCGAACGGCAATTGCATGGAAAGACATCGCGCATGCTGTATGAAGCATGCCGGGAAGCCCTGACAAATGCAATCAGACACGGCGGTGCGCGGCATATATGGATATCTGCTCTTTTTTCCGACAAGGGCGTGCTTCTCAACATCTGTGATGACGGAAAAGGGTGTGAAACGTATCATGCAGGAAACGGTCTTTCTTTGCTGACCGCCTCCTTTAAGGAAAACGGAGGATGCGTCCGGGTGTGTTCAGAAGTTAACCAGGGATTTCAACTCACCCTCATTATGCCCTATCATGACGAAAGTTAGGAGCTTGCAGGAAATTTCTCACTGCCGAATTCCGCAAACCCTTTATAGAATGTAAAAAAGAGGAACCCATGATATGTTTTTACGCAGCGGCAGCCAGCGTTCTTTTAAATCTTGTAATCGTTGCCCTGTACAACAGCCTTTTACAAAAAGCCAATCTTGTAGAAAAAGCATACACACAATTTAATATACAGATGAGAACGCATTATCATCTCATGCTCAGTCTGGCCGCAACAATATGCAAAACTGATGCAGACAACAGGGATTACCTTGGGCACATAACCGGCCTCTACTCAGAGGCATCATACGGCAGTCTTTCAGATGAAAGCCACGTATCCTTGGAAAACGTAATCACTTCCACCATGAAGAGCATTATGACATACGCACAAAACTGTCCTGAATTGCTTGGCAACGGTAATTTCATCAACCTTCAACGGATGATACTGGAAAAGGAATCCCAGATATCCGCTTTCAGGCAGACGTACAACGAATCAGCTCGTGATTACAATATGTCCCTTCACAAAATTCCTATAAACATATTTGCTGCGGCATTCGGATTCGCAGAAAAGCGATTCTTGTCGACCCCCTAAAACAAAGGATTATAAGAATATGGGAACCTCAAAAACATTACATTACCGCAGGAGCTGCGGGATAACAGGAATCCGGCAGCCGCTGAGTGACGGTATACCACAAGCCGGGGACAAAAATAACGGGGGCGCTGTCGTTTATGAGGGAAAAATCCTCACCGTATGTTTCCGGTTTGTCCATATGATACAGGTACAGTACCGCCTTCCCGGAGGTCCTGCAGACTTACTGCATGACCATCGGTCAAGTTTTCAAAACCACTTTCGTGGAGGGTTGTCCCAGTTTTGTACGGTTCGATCACTTCATCGAATTGTTCATTTTCACCGGAGCGGCATGACCCCGGGACCACCACGGCGACCAGGAGGAAAAACAGCGTGATGAAAATCCCGAAACGATCCATAAAAAATGCCCTGATATTCTCCACATAGCAAGGGGGCATGAGGTATCAAGTTTCACAAGCTGCCATCCTTATACAGTAAACACTGCTTTCATTACATTTCATGAGAATTATCCGCTACAAATCATATTCCTCACGTTCTTGTTCCGCAAGTTTCCTTCTTAAATCCTCCGTAGCTTCTTTTAGCTCGGTGACATCCCTCGCGATACCAAGGTATTCGGCAATGAAGCCGTTTTCATCATGTAACGGAGATCCATTGGAGATATGCCAGCGCCAGGTTCCGTCCTTTTTCCGCACACGGTATTCCGCCTGGCTCTGCTTCATGTCGGTTAACAGCACCTCGTTAAGGAAACGTCGGCAAATAGCAATATCATCCGGGTAGACATAGTGTTCAAAACTTCTGCCAATGGCATCCTCTGCCGGCTCGCCCATGAAGTCAATCCAATTTGGCGAAATGTAGGTGAAATTACCATCCAGAGAAAGGGTATAGACAATGTCATTCGCGTTTTCCACAAAAGAGCGGAACCTCTCCTCTCCTTTTCGCAGGTCTTCTTCTATTCTTTTGTGTTCGCTGATGTCCCTGACCCATTCAACAAAAAACTCGACCCTTTTATTCCGGTCGAATATCGGCAGTACCCGTATCTCAAACCAGCATCCATCGGGCAGCTGAACAACATCCTCTACCGGCTGGCCTGTTGTCAATACTTTTACAGCCCGGCAGTCCGGGCACATATCATTGTATCCCCGATAGGTTTTGTAACATTTGGTCTGCAGGACCCTTTTGTTTTCAGGCACGGCGGCAAAACCCTGCCAATTACTGAAAAGGATATTCATACCGGTATCATGAATGGAGATCATGTCAGGCACAACGCCAAGCATCCGTTGAAACCGGTCTTCGCTCGTCCTGATATTTTCCTGCGCTTTTTTCTGCTCCATCTTTGCATCAAAAAGCTTCATCGCCATCTTTATGGAAGCATCCAGTACGACTATCCCCGAATTTTTCACCACATACCCGTAGGAAGTTATTTCCTCTGTTTTCTCTACTATTTCCGGTTCTACATGGGAGGATAAAAAGACAACAGGAATATCCTTTATTTCCAGAATTTGCTTGGCGGCAAGCGTACCGTCAATCCCTGACCCCAAATCGATATCCATGAGAATCAGGTCATATTCGTCCGCGCCATTTCGAATGCGTGCTACCGCTTCTTCTCCCTTCAGGACGGTATGGACGGAATAACCATAGCTTTCCAATTGGGATTTTTCATGAAGTGCAATAATAGCCTCATCCTCAACCAAAAGGATATTCCGTTGTATACCATTCGCCATATACAGCACTCCCGCACAGATTTTTAATCACCCTATATAACGGCTTTCCTCAGAAAAAACCCACCTATTGCGGTTCACCCTCACTAAAGCCTGTCAAAAAACTTTGAAAAAAAACAGTACACTAAAGTCTAAAAGATCAGCAAGCTATTTTCAATTATAATTCAGTTTCTGCTCTTTCCTTGACCTGTCCATACCTCTTTCACATTACATGAACGTATAACGTAAATGTCTTTGATGGATTTTCTCAGTTCTGCGAAAATAAATATCTGTAGCACTGCTTTCTGCTATGTTGGAATTTCCAATTCAAACCATTATCTAACGAGCAACTAACATAGAGGTGATAATTGTTTTTTTATAAGGAGAAAAAAATGAAATTAATTACAAGAATATCGATTGCTGTTTCATCCCTGCTGCTGTTATTTATCAGCTCATGTTCGTTTGACGGCTACACAAAAAGCGAAATCGATCAAAAAATCGCGGAACTGGAAGACGCTCAACAAGCGGCAGACGAGGCGGCCTTGGAAGCTGCCCTCGCGAATGACGCTCTTGCCGCCTACGGCACCATTAATGCGGATACACAAACGATCATTTCGGGCAGCGGTAATTTCAGTATTTCGCGAACGATGCCTGGATTTATAAACATCGATTTTGATGATTTCAGCTTCAACTATTTGGAGTACACCGTCAGCATAATTCTGTACAATACGACCGGTTATGCTTACTACAGTTACGGTGGCGGCGACTTAATTGTTCAACTTCGAAACGATGATGGAAATCAGTTCAACCCTACATTTTCATTCCTGGTTTTTGAAAACCTCATGTAGCCGCGGCATATAACATTAGGCAGCTTTTCAACTTTGGCCGGAACACCGAACATTGCTGCTAATCATAATGCACCGCTTCGTCAATCGGAAGCTCAGGGCGTTTGGCCCATTCATACCAGGAGGCAAAATAGACTTTTGCCTTTGTAAACCCTGCTTTATGCAGTGCCAGCAGGGTATTTGACGCCCGTGAGCCCTTGAAACAGTAAATGTAAATATCGGAATCAATGCTTATGCCGTGGTCTTCGACGATTCGGCGTATCTCATCATTGGTCTTGAACATCGGGAGACCGTCGATGGTTTCCATCAGCATATGCCATTCAAGCCAGACCGCGCCGGGAATCCTGCCTTTACGGGGAGAAAAATCAACCCCGTAGGGCGATGAGCTCACCCCCAGCCATTCGCTCCGGTCGCGGTTATCCAGAATCACCGCATCCCTTTTACCGACCGCGGCATGCATTTCCCGGTAATCAAGGAAAAGGGCCGTGTCCAGTCGTGGAGTATACCCGGACATCACGGCCGCAGGAGTTTCGGTGGAGACAGTAAGCCCTTTCCCAACCCAGCCTGAATACCCGCCGTGAAGGACATGGACATCCCTGTGGCCAAAGAGGGTCATCAGAAAAGCGCCGCGGCAGGAACCCCCGTATTTCTTGTTCATTTCTTCTTCGTAGATCACCACCGGGAAGTCCGGTACGATGCCTTTTGCCTGCAGAAGTCCGGTGAAAGTGTCCACCAGGGCCTTCATGCCCTCTTCAGTGCTTTCCGACAGATAGTAAAAGAATTCCTTGATATGAACGGCTCCGGGAAGATGCCCCTTCTCATACTCATCGTCTTCCCGGATATCTATTATCTGGATTTTTTCTTTTTTCAAACGGCCGGCCAGGTCGGAAACGGAAATCAATGTATACATACTGGTTCCTTAACAACACGGTATCGTAATAAAAGTATATACAGTACCGCCAGATAATCAAAAGGAACCGGAAAGAAAACAGGAGTCTTAAGATGCTATTCCTGCCGCCAGTCGTATTCCGCTTTTTTGAGCCGGTCCATGATCGCCCTGCCAATCCCCGCTTCCGCCACCGGTTCGGCTGCGATCATCATGACTTCGTCATCATCTTCAAAAGCGTGCATGGCCTCAAACATGTTCACCGCGTAGTCCTTCAGGTCATTCCTTTGTGAAACCCTGATAACTTTCCCAAAACCCCGTTCCGCTTCACCGGTGAAGGAAATGAGTCCCGCCGTGGATTTTTCTTTTTCTGACAGGGTGTCGTTCAGGATGAGCAGTTTTTTCCGGGGGCTGTAATGGGACTTGAGCATGCCGGGAGCCTGTACATCCGCGATTGACTGCGGGTCAGAAGGAATGTACTTTTCCAGGTCTTCCCTGGTTATGATGCCGCTGCGCAGAACAACAAAGCCACGGTCCGTAAGGGTGATGATCGTGGACTCGATCCCCACTGTTGTTTTGCCCCCGTCCAGAATACAGTCCACACCGGGCAGTTGCTTCTTTACGTGTGCCGCGGTGGTTGGGCTGATGCGGCCGAACTTGTTGGCGCTGGGAGCGGCAATGGGGCATCCCGAAGCCTCTATGAGGGCGCGGGCAATGTGGTTATCGGGCATACGTATGCCCACGGTTGGCAAATCGGAGGTGACAATACCCGGAACAATACCGCTTTTTTCAAGGACCATGGTGAGGGGACCCGGCCAGAACGCCCGGGCGAGCACTTCCACCCGTTCGTCCGCGGCGGAAACGAGGCCGTCCATCTGGCGCAGGTCGGCGATATGGACGATAAGGGGATCGAAGGACGGCCGTTCTTTCATTTCGAATATTCCGGCCACAGCTCTGGGATCAAGGGCGTTTGCCCCCAGGCCATAAACCGTTTCCGTAGGGAAGGCAACCAGCCCTCCCCGGCGAATAATTCCTGCAGCGGTATCTATGTCGTGTTGAGTCGCCCCGGTACACCGCATTCTATGAGTCCAGCGTCCGTGATGCTTCCAGTACTTTTTCTTTCATTTCCTGTTTGTAAAGCAGTAATTTACTGCGGATACCATTGTCGAGGGCTGATACTATCTGGGCAGCCAGAATACCCGCGTTTTTACCCCCGTTGAGGGCGACGGTCGCTACCGGTACGCCCCCGGGCATTTGCAGAATAGACAGAACAGAGTCCCAACCGTCTATTGAATTACTGGATTTCACCGGAACACCAATTACCGGCAGGGGTGAAATAGCCGCCACCATGCCGGGTAAATGCGCCGCGCCGCCTGCCCCGGCAATAATAACAACGATACCCCTTTCATGGGCGCGGGAAGCAAATTCATACAATTTTTCCGGCGTCCTGTGGGCAGAAACAATATCTATTTCATACGCTATACCGAACTTTTCCAGCATTTCTGCAGCCTGTTTCATGACCGGCATATCCGATACAGAACCCATGACTATGCTTACTAGTTTTTTTTCCACGGTTTCACCTTTATCAGCCTTTGAACTGTTTCCGCCTTCCGGAGGGCGTCTTCCACCGATGAAGACAAAATGGTCACATGCCCCATTTTCCGGTAAGGCTTTGTCATTTTTTTACCGTATAAATGTATTTTTACCCCGTCTATGGCCATACTTTCCGTAAGTCCTTCGTAAACAGCCGGACCTTCTCCTTCCGGACCTCCCAGAATATTTACCATAACCGATGGAAGCTTAAGCCGCGTGCTGCCTAAAGGCAGGTTCAGGATCCCGCGTAAATGCTGTTCAAACTGGGAGGTGATGATACTTTCGATGGTTGTATGTCCGCTGTTATGGGGGCGCGGTGCCGCCTCATTCACCAGGACCTCCCCCGTTTCCGTAATGAAAAACTCAACAGCGAGTATGCCTTCAAGTTTCAAGAGTTCTATGATGCGGGAGGCAAATAATTCCGCTTTCTCTGCCTGTTCGCGGCTGACGGAAGACGGGCAGATAATCTTGTCCACAAGATTGGCATCCGGATCGAATACCATCTCGACACAGGGAAAGCATTTCACCTCGCCTTTCCGGTTCCTGGACGCAATAACGGAAATTTCTTTGCTTACATTCACTTTCTCTTCAATGATGGACGGAAATGGAAGCAGTTTTCCCACATCCTCCTCACGGTGTATCACGGCCACCCCCCGTCCGTCATATCCGCCTTTACGGATTTTCTGAACAAAAGGATAGCGTATGCTGCCTTCATCAATACCGCGCAGTATGTCTTCCGCCGATTCAAAAGGTGTAAATGGAGCACAGGGAATTCCATGAGCAATGTAAAACTCTTTTTGTATGCCTTTATCCTGGATGAGAGCGAGTATCTCCGGATCCGGAGCAACACGGTATCCTTCAGACTTCAGTTTTTTTAAGGCGTCTATGTGTACATGTTCAATTTCAAAGGTAAGAATATCCACCAGTTTACCGAACTCATATACGCAGTCGAAATCCAGATTACTGCCCTGTATGAAATGGGACGCGATTTTCGCCGCGGGACAATGCCCGTCATTATCCAGCACGTAGGTAATGATTCCCCACTTGCTCGCCTCCTGTATGAGCATTTTTGCAAGCTGACCGCCGGCGATTATCCCCAGCTTCAGGTTTGATGTTACCAGTCTTTCCATGTCCCTTCCGCGGCAAATGAGTGTCACACTTTTTTTACGTGTAATAGCGTGAAGGATTATACACAAAAAACCGGCAGTTTTTTAATACGCCGGAAGTAGGAAACACGGTTTTTTTGGAATTATTCCTTTCAAGCCCAGCGATCAGGCAATATCCGGCACAAAAGCGGCAGGTACTACTGATGTACACACAGAGCCAAAAATGCGTCCATCACATCCTCCCATAGATGGGGAAACTCACAAAGACGGTGACCGTCTATGCCTTTACCCAGGGAGTAGGGGTGAAACGTTCCCTTCCCGCCGGCTTCAATAAACGCATCAAAATTAGCCCGGGAGTGCCGGATACTGTAAAACCGGTCATTTTCGGCGTACAGCCATATCACAGGTCCAGGAAACCCGGCGCCGCGGACAAAGGATACGGTGTTGATTTTTTCCATGTAGTCATAGAAAAGGCGGTACAGACCGGAGCCCTTGAACTCGCCTATCCAGCCGCCGACAAAATTAATGGCGCCGAGAAACACATCCGGCCTGGTCCCCGCGTAGGCAACCGCTAAAAGCCCTCCCCTGGAAACGCCCCCGATCACCATCCGTGAGCTATCGACAGAAGGGTCGGCTTTCAGGGATGCCACTACTTCGTCAATGTCCTCCATTGCCCGTTCGAGCCCCGCTAACGACCTTTTTGGAGAAATGGAATACCTGGACCGGGTTTTGGTAAAGCCCTCGTCGTACAAACCGCCGGAAGCTCCCCGCCCCCTGCGTTGTGGAAACACCACCATCCAGCCGCGGGAGGTGAAATACTGTACAATATGCTGGTCCGTATAGGTATATACAAAATACTCGGGGTTATTGCCCAGACCGGTAGAACCGTGGTTGAACACCACCACAGGAAGAGGGCCCCCGTCAGTCTTTTGGGGTTTAAATGTTGGCATTTCGAGAAACACCGGCCCTTGATCATTTACAAAGCGGGTGGGAACCATGACAGTTTCGGCGTTCTGCGGAAACACGCGCAAACCTCCAGACATAAGTAAAAGAATGAGTAGCGTTTGTATTCTATTCATAACCGTCCCTTGTATAAAACTGCACAGCGGACCCGAACGTTACGGGTGTGATTGTACCGCTTGAGTGAACACATGAATGTTCTCTGTTGGCACCTGGGGCGGCATGCCGCCGCCGCAGGAGAAAATAACCCGCGACGTTTCCGGCAGGGAATCAATCAGCTGGCCCGCCGCTTTCTGTACGTCTTCGGGGCTGCCGCCGGCAAGAACGTCCCGCGGAGGAATATTACCCAAAAGAGTGATCTTGTTCCCCGTCATTTCCTTGAGTTCAGCGAGGGTCACATCAAACCCCATATTAAAGAGGTTAACCCCCATCTCCGGGAGAATCGGCGCCGAGACCTTGCAGGGGGCGTCATTATGAAGGAATTTCACCGACACATCGGCGCTGTACAGCTCCTGAAAATAGGGCAGTCCGAAGGTTCTGAACTCAGGCTCTCCGATGAACCCGATAATATCGTCCAGGAGCAGAATGCCGTCGATGGACGGAAAGGTGCTTCGCTGGAGGTCGATCCAGTCTTTTAAAAACCGGGTAATGTTTTTCATCAGGGCATGAGTTTTGTCCGGTTCCAGCATCATTGCCATAAGGAACTCGGATGTGCCCATAAGGAAACTTGCTATGTTCAAGGGCCCCCGGGCCACGGCAAAACGGATACGCTGTCCTTTTGCTTCTATTTTCTGCTGAGCCAGTTTGAGCCGGTTCAGAATGAAGGGCAGCATGCCGTCAATCGCTGGATTCGGCTGGGGCAGCGACAAGATGTCGTCTGTTGAAGCTATCACCTTGTGGGCATGGGGAAAATCATTCAGGGGAAAATTCGACCGGGCGCCGTAGGCTGAAGGCTCCGTGCACATACCGTATTCAGACCAGAAACCGGGCAGAAACATGACATCCGGAAAAGTTTCGATTGCCTTGAAGTTGGCATCAAGCCATATTTCGTCATTGGTATAGTAGTCAAGGATGTTCACCCCGTACCAGTTGGGCAGCCATGGAGAATCGATAATGAACCCGACGGGTCTTGGTTTGACAGTCTCCCCGTTAATGACGGCTTTCAACGTATCCCATTGTACATCTGTCATGGTATTCCCCTTGTGATATCCAGTAACCGCTCTGAAACTTCCCGGCGGGTCTGTAATTGCGTATGTTCATAGTAGGCCAATACAGGCAAATGTCAACCGCATTTTTTTTCATTCGCCCTCACGATTGTGGCAGGATTATGGCCCGGAATCTACCTGCTTGTAAAAATGACGCGAAAGAAATATATTGATACGGGGACCTTAGTTAGAAGTTGTACGGAGTGAACTCACCATGAATACCGTCGGAATCAGCGACATTGCGCTTTTTATCCCCCAATCAAAAATTGACCTGTCGGATATCGTTGCCCACCGCGGCAGCGGTAATCCCCGTCTGGAAAGAAAACTCCTCAAGGCCATAGAAACCACCGGCCAGAAGTCCATCCGCTTCCCCCACTACTGGGAAGACAGCGCCACCATTGCCGCCGAAGCCGCGCGGAAGCTCTTTCTTCAGAATCCGGGCCTTCCCGCCCATCTGGTACGCTATCTCGTCGCGGGAACGGAAACGACCCTTGACCACTCGAAACCCCTTGCCTCCTATGTGCAGGGCATGCTTCAGAAAAGCGGCATTGATGTGGACGAACACATTTCCACATTCCAGCTCCAGCACGCCTGCGCGGCGGGAACCCTTGCCCTTTTAAGCGTCGCCTCCATGCTCCAGACCTCGGCAAAAGAAAATGAAACAGGAATCGTCCTGAGTTCCGACATTGCGCGTTACAAGGAATCCACTACCGCGGAAATCACCCAGGGTGCAGGGGCGGCGGCTGTACTGGCCGAACAAAACCCGCGGCTCATGTCTCTGGATCTGCAGAACATCGGTTTTTCCAGCCAGGACGTGGATGACTTTTTCCGGCCCCTCGGCCAGGAAACAGCCGAGGTGAAAGGGTATTATTCCGTTCAGTGCTACCATCACGCTCTCCAGTCCGCCTTTGAGGATTATGCCCTCCGCAAGGGGACGACGCCCGGTGACGTAATGGAAAACACCGATTATTTCGTGCTCCACACTCCCTTCCGTAACATGCCCGAGGCCGGAATGCTCCTTCTTTTACATAAATACACCGGGTGTACCGAAGATGAAGCAAGGGAAATCCTCCGCGTAAAGGGCTTTTACGAAGGAATAGATCCGGTTTCCGATATCGGCAACATATACACCGGCAGTCTCTTTCTGACCCTCGCCTATCTGTTGAAAAGCCAGTACGAGAAAATTGGCGATGCAATTGCCGGCAAGCGCATCATTCTTGGCTCTTACGGCTCGGGGAATACCATGGCCATATTATCGGGCACCATAGTTCCCGGCGCCCAGGAGGTCATCAGGTCCTGGAACCTGGGTCATCTCCTGGACCGTACCAATGCGGCAAGCCTCAATGATTACGAGGAATGGATTGCCCGTACGAAAAACGGCAAGGGGCCCCACCTGAATGACGCGGAGTTGATCCCCGCTGGAGTGTATTTCCTGAAATCAATACGTGAAGACGGTTACCGTGAATACAGCTTCTCATCAGAAACATAACATCCTTGCAAGGAAAACCAGACATCTCGATGTGTGTCTCGATCCTTCAAACCGGGTAGAATCCTCGTCCAGCTGGTTTGACCAGCTGACCTTCGTTCACAACCCCCTGCCCGAAACCAGCCTGGACCGGGTTACCCTGTCGGCAAGCTTTTTGGACAAGCCTGTTCAGGCGCCGTTTTTTATTTCATCGATGACCGGGGGGTCCCAGGCCGGATTCCGCATTAATCATGACCTGGCCCGCGCCGCCCAGACCCTCGGCATTCCCCTGGGACTGGGATCCATGCGGGTGCTGTTCCATCACCCCGAGGCGAAACCCCAGTTCGACCTCCGCGCAGAAGCTCCCGATGTGCCTATTTTCGGTAATTTCAGCGCCGTCCAGCTCAAGGAGCATGCTCCAGAAGATGTGGCCGCCCTCTGCGCCGAACTCGGTCTGGACGGTATTGCCGTACACCTTAATCCCGGCCAGGAGCTCTGCCAGGATGAGGGGGACAGGGATTTTACCGGATTGATGGGCCCCATCGAGTCCATTGCAAAACGGACGGCAGTTATTGTGAAGGAAACAGGTTTCGGTATACCTCCATGGACGGCCCGGCGGCTGCTCAACGCGGGCGCCCGGTATGTGGATGTGGCAGGTGCAGGCGGCACCAACTGGTCGAGGGTTGAAATCCTCCGGGGCAGCAGACAGAAAAAATCCGTTGACTTCTCTGCCTTCCCCTTTGCCGACTGGGGAATACCAACAGCCCTGAATCTGGCAGCCCTTGGCGGCCGCCACTTTTCCGGCAGCATTCTTGCCTCCGGCGGTCTGCGCACACCGCTGGATTTCGCCAAAGCGATAGCCCTTGGCGCTGTAAGCGCCGGAACGGCCCTGCCGGTCATCCGCCAGGTCGTTTCCGGAGGCGCCGACGCCGTCGTACAGTACTGGCAGGATATTTTTACCGATGTAAAACGGATCATGCTCCTCACCGGTTCCACAACGGTCCGTGATCTCTCGGCCGCGCCTCTCATTCTTTCAGAAACCATGATAAGCGCCGTCCGCCAGCTCAAGCACGCAGGCGACTGGCGCCGGGAAACAGGATAATACAACATGGCAGAAGGCTCCCTACCGCGGAAGTTCCGTTCAATGCCGCCTATTACCCGCAGGGAAGCCCTTGTGGAGCTTTGCGGTCATAAGCCGGACATTCTCCAGGATAATCCCCTTGACTACCTCGATCTTGCGGATGTCATGATAGAACAGGCCGTCGGCATCATGGGTGTGCCTCTGGGCATCGCGACGGGGTTCCTAATCGACGGGCGGGAATACGCGGTCCCTATGGCGACCGAAGAACCGTCGGTCATCGCGGCAGCTTCCTATGCCGCAGGCATCATTCGCCTCGGCGGCGGATTTGAAACTTCGGCCACCGAACCGTTGATGACCTGTCAGATCTTTTTCCACAGGACCGCCTCCTTCGATCTGTCCGCCTGGACAGCAGATCACCTGCCGGCGGTCCAGGAGCAGGCCCGTACGGCCCTGGCGAGTCTTGAGTCACGGGGAGGTGGATTCCGTGACATCAGGATCAGCACAGACGGCACAGTCCCCTGGCTGCGGATTGAAATAGACGCCAACGTCGGTGATGCCATGGGCGCCAACCGCCTGAACACAACCGGTGAGGCAGTTGCCGCCTTTGTCGAACAGCATACCGGGATACGGCGCATCATGGCTGTCCTTACCAATGCTTCTGAAAAAAAACGGGCCCGGGCTGCATTCAGCCTGTCCGTGGAACAGTTATCCCGCGTGAGAGGCGGCGGGCCGGATACCGCCGTGAGAATTGTACTGGCTGACCAGATTGCCCATGCCGATCCCGGCCGGGCGGTGACCCACAACAAAGGCATTATGAACGGCGTGTCCGCCCTGGCCCTCGCCAGCGGCAACGACACCAGAGCCGTAGAGGCCGCCGTCCACAGCTGGGCCGCCCGCAGCGGTTCCTACAAAGCCCTTACCGACTACACGGTGGATAACGGCTGTCTGAACGCATGCCTGGAAATCCCCACAGCGTTTGCTACCGCAGGGGGCGCCACTGCCTTCCACCCAACCGCCAGGGCATCCATGGCTATTCTGGAAAATCCCGGCGCCACGGAACTCTCCCGCATAGCGGCAGCCCTCGGCCTTGCCCAGAACTTTGCAGCACTCCTTGCCCTTACCGGCGAAGGCATTCAGAAAGGGCACATGGAAAAACACGCCAGGAAAACTGCTTATATAGCCGGGGCCCGTGGACCCGCCATTCAGGCCGTTGCCGCGGAAATGGCCAGGCGGAAGGCCTATTCATTAGCCGACGCTGCAGGAATACTGAATGAAACCGACACCCCCGGTACGGCCGCCGGAGAGATATAGGGTGTTTTTACCGGGAGTGAATCCATGAACACGCAGGCAACCGTAAGCGCCCAGCCGAACCTGGCACTTGTCAAATACTGGGGGAAAAAAAACAGGGGTATCAATGTTCCCGCCACATCCAGCATCGGCCTGACTCTCAACGGCATAGAAACCCGCACCACCCTGACCCTGATGGACCGGGGAACAGGGGGCCCAAGGATTAAGGTGAACGGCACCGAGCTGCAGGACAGCCGTTTTGAGGTTTTTTTCCGTCAGGCGGAAAAACTCTTTTCTCCCCGCCTCAGGCAAACAGGAATTTCTTTTTCCGACATAATTGAAAAACTAGCCGTGGACAGTACCAACAATTTCCCCACCGCCGCCGGCCTTGCCAGTTCATCAAGCGGTCTCGGCGCCCTGGCCTTCGGTCTGGATGCCCTTCTGGAAACACGGCTTGAGCGGTCCGCCCTGTCTGCCCTGGCCCGCTCTGGGTCCGGTTCGGCGGCGCGGACCCTTTACGGCGGATTTGTGGAGTTCAGGGAAGGCTCAACCCGGGCGCGCCAGCTTGCCGGGAATGACCACTGGCCGGAGTTCCGCGTAGTCGTATTCACCGTTTCCGCTCAGGCAAAGAAAACCTCCTCCCGGGCAGGCATGAACGCCATTAAGAAAAGCTCCCCCTTTTTTCCGGCATGGGTTCGGAATTCACGGTCTTTGTATAAGGAAATGAGGTCCGCTGTGCTGGACCGTGACATTGAAAAAACCGGCACGATCGCCCGGCTTTCCTATTTGCGGATGTTCGCCACCATGTTTGCGGCAAATCCGCCCCTGGTGTACTGGCAGCCTGAAAGCATTGAGATCATCCATGCCCTGGAAGATCTGCGCTCCCAGGGCATCGCGGTGTGGGAAACCATGGACGCGGGGCCCCAGGTCAAGGCCCTCTGCGAAGAGAAAGACCTCGCCGCTGTCCTTGCCGCCTTCCACAACAGGGAGTCCCGGCCTATAATCCTGAGTGCAGGAAAAGGACCGGAGGTAATTGAGACATGGAAGTAACGGTACCGGGAAACGTATTGTTAACCGGGGAATACATGGTCACCGAGCCGGGGGGCATGGGAATCGCGGCCGCCATAGAAAGGCGTATACATCTGGAAACCGAACCTTCAGATACCTTCGAACTCCACGGCAACTGGGGCGGCGACTATTTGTTCTGGACCCTTGATCACCCGGAGAAAAGCCGCCTGTTCACCTGCATTGTCGATGTCCTGGAAAAAGAATACGATATCCGCCGGTTCCCCCCTGTCCGGGTACTGGTAGACACACGGCCCTTTTTTACCCATGGAAACCGTAAGCGTGGCTTCGGCTCTTCTGCAGCGGTGTCTGCGGGGGTGGTATTTGTTCTCCAGACCCTCATTACCGGTCAGGTCCCTGCCCTTTCACAAACATTTCCCCTGGCATTGCGTGCCCACAGGAATTTTCAGGGAGGACGGGGCAGCGGCTATGATATTGCCGCATCCTTATTCGGGGGCATTGGTTTATTTACCGGCGGGGGACTGCCGGACTACACCCCCATGGACAGCCGCCTGTTCGCCCTTACCCTTGTCCAGGGTATCGAGCCGGTGTCGACAGCCGATGCCCTCGCCCGTTATGAAGAGTGGAAACACGCACAGCCGGAGGATTTCCGCAGTTTTTTTTCCCGTTCCAACGCCTGCGCCAGGAACATGAGCGCAGCCTGTGACTACGATGAAGCAGTCGGGGCCTTCCTTGTGGCAAAGCAGCTGGGAATAGAACTTGGTGATGCCATCGGCGTCAGCGCCCACTTCAAGCCGGCCCATCCCTCCGACGGCCAGTTTCTTGGTTTGAGCCCCTACAAGTCGGTGGGGGCTGGCAATGAACTCGCCTGTGTGCTGGTAAGGGAACGCAACCTGGCCCCCTTTTCCATCGCCTCCAGGGGACTGGTATGGAAACACTGACCACTGGTCTGCCATCAACACTTCATCTTGAAGGTGTCGGCAACGGCAAACTCCTGTTGTTCGGCGAGCATTCGGCAGTGTACGGCGAACCCGCTGTGGGGATCCCCCTGCCCTGGAAAACAGCCCTGAGACTGGACCTTGAACGGTCGGCGTCCGGAGACATTGCCTATTACGGCATGGAATCCCGTGAGCAGGAGCTGTTCTGGTCCCTGATAAACCTCATGGGAGACCGGCTTTTTCCCGGTTGGAACCCTGTTCTTGAAAAGGACTGGTCCGGCACGGTCCGCTACGAAAGCACGGTGCCGCCCTGGGGAGGCTACGGATCTTCCGCGGCGGTATGTACCGCCCTGGCTGATGCCCTCCTGCCCCTTCATCCCGGCCCGGCGCCGGAAAAGGCGGTCCTTGCAAATGAAGGAGAAACACTCTTTCATGGGACGCCATCGGGAATCGACGCCGTTTTGAGTTCCAGCCGCGGGCTTACTGCCGTCTACCCTGCCGAAGGCGGCACCGGATCTGGCCGTTTTCCCCGTCACCGGGAACTTGCCGGGCAGGGGGTCTTCATCGTTACCGCTTCTGTCCCCCGTCGGGCCACTACAAAAGAACTGGTGGCATCCCTCCGGCAGCAAAAAGAAAAAGACCCGGCCAGTGTCAACAGCCGCATAGCCGCGTTAGGGTCCATAGCTTCCGAGGCGATTCAGGAATTGTCTAAACACGTCCGTCCGGAAATCCTCGGGGCCTTTGCCGACAAGGCCCACGAAGAACTTTCCGCCCTGGGCTTGTCTGCAGAGTTAACCGAGGACATCCTCCTGACGGGCCGGCAGACAGGAGCCCTCGGGGGGAAACTCTCCGGTGCCGGCGGCGGGGGAGCCTGTTTTCTGGTATGCGGTACCTTGACAGACGCCCGGAGGGTCCATGCAGCGCTTTCCAACGGCATTTTTTCCCGGCCCGGTATGGAAGGAAGATTATTACCGATTATAGAAATAGGAGGACACTGTATCCATGAAAGGAATTGAAGCATACACCCGCATGATCATAGAAACCCTGGCCTTGAAGCCGGGCATGTGCCTGAATATTACCGGAGAACCTGAACACCGGGAGTTTATCGAGGCCTTCGCCGAAGCGGCCTATACCCGGGGAGCCAAATATGTCTCTGTAGATATTTCAATGCCCGGCATACTGAAAACCCGGCTGACTCATTCATCACAGGAACATCTTTCCTTTTTTCCGTCCTGGATTCAGGAAGAATACCGGGCGCTTATTGATGAGAACTGGGCCGTCCTGTCCCTGACCGGCAAAGAAGACCCGGATCTTCTCATGGACGCGGATCCCGTCCGGGTAGGCATTATCCAGAAAGCCTCGGCGAAACTGCGGGAAAACTATCTGGCCGCCATTTCGGCAAACAAAATTACCTGGTGCGTCACCGGCATTCCCACCGACGGCTGGGCGCGTAAGGTCTTCGGACGGCCCGACGCGTCGAAAGAAGACCTTTGGGAAATACTGTATCCCATATACCGTCTGCACACCCCCTCCCCCATCGAGGCCCTCCGGGACCACGCATCCAGGCTGAAAGAACGCTGCGCTGGCTTAAACGCTTTGGGCATTGACCGCCTCGAGTTCAAGGCGCCGGGTACCGACGTATCAATCGGCCTTCTAAAGGAATCGCGCTGGCTTGGGGGAACGGGTGAGTGTGTCGACGGCCGCACGTTTTTTCCCAACATACCCTCCGAGGAAGTCTTCACCACCCCGGATTACCGGCAAACCCGCGGTACCATAACCCTCACCCGGCCCGTACCCATGATGGGGTCTTCGGTAGAGGGCGCCTGGTTTGAGTTTGAAGAAGGAAAGGTCTGTGATTACGGCGCGGTAAAAGGAAAAGAGATCCTCGATGAGTACTTTGCTATCGATCCCCAGGCACGTTACCTGGGAGAAGTCGCCCTTGTGGAAGAAGGAAACCCGGTGGGCACCTCCGGCCTCATATTCCACAACATCCTCTTTGATGAAAACGCGGCCTGCCACATCGCCCTTGGCAACGGCTATACCGACGCTGTAGACGGCCTCGAACAGACAGAGCGGGACGGGCTCCTTGCAAAAGGAGTGAACACCGCCCCTGTCCATACAGACCTGATGTTCGGCTGTCCGGAGCTTGATGTGGACTGCGTGAATGCCGATGGTACGCGCATACCTGTTATGAGAAAAGGACGGTTTGTAAGCCTGTAAATAAATTTGACTTGGCCCGCCGCCGTAACTATAAGGGAAGTAGTAAGCTCCGCAACCCAGACCCCGGACGCTTATCACAAGGAGACCATCATGGCGGACAAACCAAAACTTAAAATCGGACATTTACTCATTACCGACCATTTGATATTAGGCGCTACCTCGATAAAACTCTCGAAGGGTACTGAAACCTTTGAACACTGTTCAATCGAAACCATCGCCATGACCGGCTGGAACAGCATAGGTGATGCCCTTATTGACAAGGAAATCGACCTGGCCTTCATACTGGCCCCCTATGCCATGGAAATTTTCCATTCAGGACACCCCATAAAACTGGTGCTCTTTGCCCACAGGGACGGCAGCATCATTGTTGCAAACAAACGTGCAAACATTCACTCCATTCCCGACTTCAAGGGCAAAACCATTCTTATTCCCTATCACCAGTCGGTCCATCACATGCTCATCGACAAACT
>JAFGQL010000156.1 GCA_016935695.1 Spirochaetales bacterium | reverse complement strand
CTTACAGTATCTCCATGATCCCCCCGCCGAAGGTGAACCCGCCGCCGAAGGCGGTAAGCCCCAAGCGCATCCGCGTTCGTGTCTGGGCGAACAGGGTTTCAAGGCACAGCGGTATGGTGCTGGATGAGGTGTTGCCCAATTCCCGTATATTGCTGAAAATCCGTTCCTTTTTTAAGTCCAGTCGCTGGCGGATGGCATTGATGATACGCTGGTTGGCCTGGTGGGGGACAATCAGATCCAGCTGATCCAGGGTAAGCCGGGCGTGTTCCGCTGCTTTTTTGAGGATGTCGATCATGGCGATAACCGCCTTGCCGTACACTTTTACCCCGTCCATATAAATAGGCTGTTGGATATCCATGGGGATGCGCAGAATCTCGCCGTCTTCACCCTCTGCGGACAATATTGGCCGGTACACCCGGGCTGTAAAGCGGTCTTTCCAGGCCGGTCCGGCCACCAGGGTCGCCGTCGCGGCATCACCGAAAATCGGCGCGGTGTTGGGGTCCGAGGTATCCAGACGGTTGGACAGAACGTCGCCGGTGATTACCAGGACACGGTGGTCGGGGCAGTTTGTCAGGTAATCGTAGGCCTGCTGGAGGGCGTACATGTATCCCGAACAGGCAGCGTTGATGTCAACCGCCGGACAGGTAACCCCTGTATGGCCTTTGGCCAGTTCATGCTGCACCAGGGTCGCGAGGGTAGGTGTCAGATGGACAGGGGTCCCGGTGGAACAGATGATGTAATCTATATCCTGTATGGTGGTCCCGGTCCTTTTAAAGAGCTTTGTCGCGGCTGATACGGCAAGGGTAAGAGCGGTCTCATCCTCTGTTATCCAGTTCCGTGAATGGATCCCCGTACGCTTTACGATGTCCTCAGGGCTCCAGGTGGGACACATGGCGGAAATTTCCTCGTTGTTTACAAGGCGCGAGCCTGTCGCGCCGGCGACACCGATGATCCCCACCACGTGCTCTTCTGTGGTTTTGGCAGCTGCAGGAACAGGGGTGATGTTTTGTTCTTTCTGTATGCCCGAGATGACCGGAATTCCCGGTTCTTCCTTTGTAACAGGTTTGATTTTTGCGTCTTCACCGCCGTTTTCCAGTTTTGCCAGGGGCTCGCCGACTTTTACCGTATTGCCTTCTTCTACAATAAGTTCAAGAACGGTTCCCCCGACAGGAGATTTCAGCTCTATCGCTGCCTTGTCGGCTTCCAGGTCTGCGACAAGGTCTCCTTCCTGTATTCTGTCGCCGGGTTTGATGTGCCATTCGACTACCGTTACCTGTTCGTCGGAAGGTGAAGACCCGATGGCATCAATGTAATTGAAGCCCGCCTCCCTCTGGGCGATCTGTTCCCAGCTGACTGTTCCGCCGAACATTCCTACAGCGGTTTCCAGAACCCGTTTGTAAGAGGGGAGTACTTCGAGCTGGTTTTCGAAATTACAGGGGACATAGGTATCTCCCCGGGTCACCCGCCGGACAGCGACTTCTTTCGATGCTTTTTCTGTGACGGTTGCCACGATTTCGGCTCCCATACCGGCTGTGTGGGTGTCTTCATGAACGACAAGGAGTTTTCCTGTTTTTTCCGCAGATGCGACTACTCCTTCTATGTCCCAGGGGACGATGCTCCGCAGGTCTATTACTTCTGCGGAAATTCCGGCCTTTTCCAGGGCTCCTGCGGCGAGGAGGCAGTGTTCCGTCGTATTTCCCCATCCTACCAGGGTGATGTCCTGGCCGTGGGTAAGGAAACGGGCCTTACCGATGGGGGCGCGCAGCGTCCGTATATCCGCTGTAGTTGCCCTGCTGCGGTTGTTCAAAAGGTTTTTCGGGTAGAAAAACAGGGTGGGGCGCATGGACGCGAAGGCAGACTGGAGCATGCCCGCCGCGTCTTCGGCATTGCTGGGCATGAACACATCCACACCGGGTGTGTGGGCGGCGATACCCTCATTACTGCTTGCATGGAAAGGGCCGAGTCCGGGTTTATAGCCCCCGCAGGAGATCATGACGATGACCGGTACCTGCCAGTTTCCTCCGGAACGCCAGTACATGCTGCCGAGTTCCGAGATAATCTGGTTGTAGGCCAGGGGCAGAAAGTCGGCAAACTGGAGGAAGGCAACCGGGTGTTTGCCGGTCAGGGCCTGACCTATGGAAAGACCCAGTATGGAGGATTCAGACAGGGGCGAGTTCACCACGCGCCCCGGATATTTCTTTGACAGGCCTTTGGTGACGCCGAATACGTCTCCCTTGGGATCTTCCAGATCCTCGCCGAACAGATATACCTTGTCATCGTCAGCCATGCGCAGATCAAGAATGTCCCTCATGGCTTCGATCATGGTGCGCTCTGTGCCGGCGGGGTCTTTCGGCGGCTGGCCGCCGGGTATGGATGTCAATTCCGGGGGGAGGGGCCGCAGGGCATCGTGTACCGGCTCCGGTTCCGGACCGAGCTGGGCTTCCCGTGCCTGGGTTTTCAGTTCATTCTGGCACGCGGTCTCGTAATCCTGCAGGTCCTTTTCGGCGATACCCCTGTCGAGGAGTTCCTTCCGGAGTATGGCCACCGGATCAGCCGATTGTTTTACAGCTTCAATCTCTTCCGCCGTACGGTATACCCGCTGGTCGTCGGCGTTGGTGTGGTTGGAAAGGCGCTCAACATTGAATATGACGATTTCCGGTTTGCGGGTGTTCCGCATTTTATCGACGATCCGGCCGAAAACCCGGTAGCTTTCCACGGCATTTTTACCGTCTATCCGGGTAATGGGAATGCCGTAAAACGAATCCACGTCGCCGTCGGGATGCTGGTAAAAGGTTTTCCCTTCGGTTTTTGTCGAAATGGCGTATTTGTTGTTTTCTACAAGAAAGAGCACTGGCGCAGAAGCCCTCACTGCCTGGGCGATCGATTCAAGGACTTCTCCCTGCTGGCTCATACCGTCGCCAAGGGCGCTCAAAACTACAGGAGCGCCTTCTGCGTCCCTGACTGCTTCGGCTACACCCACCGACTGGAGGGCAGAATTGCCCACCGGGCCGACAAGGCTCAGTATATTGAGTTCCGGGGCGCTCATGTGGGCGTTCATTTGCCGTCCCAGGGAGTGGGACTGCTTTTTATTGAATAATGCATGAAAAAACTCAACCCCTTTCATACCCCTGGCCAGCATCATGGCCTTGTCGCGGTAGTGGCAGTGGAGCCAGTCCTGGGGTTTAAGGTGGAGGGCCAGGGCAGCAGTGGCTTCATGGCCGCCGCCGGATACATGGAAAAACGCTTCGCCGCGTTTGGTATACGATTCCTCTATAGCGTCGATCTGCCTGGCGGCATACATGTGACGGTACAGGGTAAACAGCTGATCATTCGGAATTTCATGATGGTCATTCACGGACTTTACACTCCTGTTCACGGATTTTTCCGTAGAGTATCAATACTCTAACAAAACAATCTAAGAAATGGAAGTGTCGGCCGCTGGACGAGAACTGAATTCCGATGGGGTACCGGAGTTCATGTTGAGTACTGGATTCAACTGCAATATGCGGACACGATTGTCCTCGTTACATAATAATATGGAGAAAATGGAGGTATGCAGGAGCACGGTACCGCCGGGGCTGTATTTCAGGTACGGGGGATTTTTTTTATTGCTTCAGCGACCATCTTGCGGACTTCCGCGGCGTATTTCCCTTCTTCCAGGGAGTGGGCGTACATTTTTCCTAACAGGGTCACGCTGTATGCCGGTTTCAGGTGGTTAAGGGCATAGGTGGCAAGGTCCATGATCCACTCTTCGTTGTCTTCCAGGAGCTCGGGAGCAAGCTGTTTTTCAAGTTCGTCGATCACCATCTTTTCTGCTTCGTTTTCTATTAAAGAAAAATCGTACAAATCACGCAGTCCCATTTTACACCTCTTGCCTGATGATATATGAACAAGTATAGTGGTTGCATACCCGATGCGCAACTGCTGCCCGTTAAATCGCGGTATTTGTACAAAATCTTCCATCTACGGGGTTATCATGACATCATTAGCGGTCATCGGCATCGCGTTCAGTCTTTCGATGGACGCATTCGCCGCGTCTGTATCCACTGGCTGTTCCATGACCCGCATTAAAAAGAGGACCGTTCTGGCAACAGCTTTTGCCTTCGGCGCCTTTCAGGGAATCATGCCTATAGCCGGGTATTACGCGGGTCTAACGGTACGGTCCTTTCTTCTTGCCTGGGAACACTGGGTTGCCTTTGGACTTTTATTCGCGATCGGTGCCAAAATGGTGTATGAAGGCATCAGGGAAGGTAAAAAAGCTGGTTGTGAGGATTCGGAAGAGCTCCTCTCGGTCCGGCGGCTTCTGTGGCTCTCGATTGCCACCAGTATAGACGCCCTTATCATCGGCGTTGGGTTCGCGGTGCTGGATATTTCGGTGTTCATGCCGGCGGCCGTCATCGCGGGGGTCACATTTGTCATGAGCGGTATCGGTGTCATTACAGGGAAGGTCTTGAAGCATGTTTTCAGTGAGTATGTGGATATTCTGGGCGGCATCATTCTGATAGGTTTGAGTATAAAAATCCTTGTCGAGCATTTTCAATAACCATCCGTAAATTCATATGCCCTGCATATCTCATTCATAATTCCTTTATACTATGGTGTTACTCTTTTACCATTGGCTGTAAAACATGATGTCCATGTTGGCCGGTTT
>JAFGQL010000024.1 GCA_016935695.1 Spirochaetales bacterium | reverse complement strand
TTTCTGGCGGTATACCTTCACTCTTTGCCGCTGCGTGTATTTCTTCCCGGGGAAAAAGGTTCCTTAATGCATTGTACTGTTTCATGTCATCCTCCCGATCATTTTTTTTATTTCCTGTATCCTGCTGCCCGGTTGTTCCGTCTCGTTCAGGTAGCGTACACAGCAGATGTTCTTTGCACCGTATTCCATGACCTGTTCTATGTGCTCGGGGAAAAGCCCCCCAAGGACTACCACCGGAACAGGGGATTCCTCTACGACCTGGCGGATACGGGACAGATCCACTGCAGGGTCGGGCTTTTTCTTTGTCGGCGTCGGGTACACAGGGCCGAAACCGATGTAGTCCGGTTTGCAGTGCAGGGCTGCCTTTGCCTGTTGGGGTGAGTGGGTCGACAGTCCGGTAATGAGGTTTCTGCCAGGGGGTATGATGATCCGGGCATCATCGACGGGTAAGTCTTCCTGGCCCAGATGAAACCCGTCGGCCCCGGCAAGGAGGGCAATATCGGGCCGGTCGTTGATAATCAGGCTGGTGTGTGTGCCCCGGCACAGCTGTACGAGATGCCGGGACAGATTTAGCAGTTCGCTGTCGGCTAATTCCTTGTCCCGCAGCTGTACCCAGGGCATCTGTTCCTCGATGCAGGCTTCCAGAAACCGCTCATAACCGACGACTGGGTTTGTCATGATGATATACAGGCCGAAGTCGGTCATTTACCGGCGTCCTTGAGGATCAGCTGCGCGGTTTTTTTGCCTGATTCCAGCATGCCGCCGAAAATGGGTCCCATCCGGAAACTGCCCCGAACCCCGTTGGCAGCCATACCGCAGATGTACAGGCCGGGAAACACTTCGCCGGTATTTTCTACGGTGGTCCGCTCTCCTTCTTCCACATCAAGGGAACGCTCGCCGATTATTCCGCCGGTCGCGGTATCCAGCCGGATGTCGTTCTTCCCGGCGAGAATCCGGGTCACTTCCGACGGATGGCCGGTCCCGTCGATAACGTACCTGGCGCAGATCATCAGCGGATCAATATGGAGGCCTTCCCTGTGGACCGGCGCCCAGTTGATGACTATGCCGCCGACTCTGCCAGATTTGAGGATGACATCCTCGACGGACATGCAGTTGAAAATGACTGCCCCCTTGTTTGTCGCATTGAAAATGAGCGCGCTCGCGGCGTGGACAGAATCGATCAGGACGGTGTCATTTTCCCCCTCTGTAAACTGTATACCCAGCCTGTCGAGGAGCCCCTTAAGGCGGGACTGCACCACGATCTGGTTGAACATCATCGCGCCGCCCCACATGCCCCCTCCGGGAGCCAGTTTTCGTTCGAATACCGCGGTTTTCAGGCCTCCCTCGGCAAGTATTCCCGCTGCTACCAGCCCCGAGGGACCGCCTCCGACGATGGCGACATCCAGGTTAAGATGTGTGCGGAATTTCTCAAAGAAAGAAGTGACGATCGACTGTGATACCATGTGTTCCATGTGTCCTCCGTGTATATGTTCCGGACACAGGTACTGGGAAACGGGAAATGATGATTATGCGGTTGTATAAGCAGGTACTGCATGATTCAAGCTCCCTTCGCCGGTATGATCCGGATCAGGTTCATAGGGTTTGATCTCAGCCTTTGCAGGCACCCCTGTTGAACGGTCTTACGGTACTTGAAAGTGATGATCGTTGTCAACCGCAGGGGGAGATAACCAAAGTGAATTATGCATGCCGTGGATCTTGACGGATTCCTTTGCCGGGTATATATTAACTAAATAGTTAGTATATGGCAGCGAATACAGACCTACAGTCAGGCGACACAGATAATTCCAGGGAACGGATACTCAAGGTGGCTGCGGAGGAATTTGCCCGGGAGGGTTTTGCCGGAGCAAGGGTAGATGTAATTGCCGAAAAAGCACAGGTGAACAAGGCGCTCATCTACTATTACTTCAAGAGCAAGAAGAACCTCCTCGACATCCTCATCGGTATTCTTATTGACAAGGGAATTGGCCTCGCGAAAATGCTTACCCGCATAGACGGGGAGGTGGACGCTAATTATGAGGAAGGCTATGCCTTGTTTAATCAGGTCCTTGCTTTGTTTGAGGAGAATGAGTCCCTCATCCGCATCATCATGATGGAAAGTCTCAAACTTGGCGGCGAAGACGTACTGGGAAGGCTCTTGACGGTCTACATGGATTCACGTGTGCTCGATGTGGTGGACGAGATGAAATCCAAGGGAGTTAGAATTCCGGAAGACACCGCCCAGTGGATCGTGACGGAATTATTTACTGCCCTTTTACCCAGCATCATGTTTGTGCTGTTTCGGGATAACCTGGGACATAAGCTGGGCAAAACCAAGGAAGGGATGAATGAGCTGTTCATTAATGCCATCGCGGCAACTCATTTGAAGACCCATTTACCCGATTAAATTTTTTTTATGCGAATTAACTAAAAAGTTAGTTTAACTAACCTTTTAGTTTACAGGAATGTAGAAAGAAAAGACATGGGCGGATGCATCAAGCCGTCATGTATTTCAGGAGGAGATTATGAAATTGATGGACCGAAACGGCGGCCTTGCCGGATTCATTGCCCGGCGGCGGATACCCATCCTCATTGCCGGTGTACTGCTGATTGCCTTGAGTCTGTGGCAGGCCGGGAACATAGAGGCGAAGACGGATATTCAGGACCTGTTGCCTGCGGATAATCCCCAGGCCGAGGCATTCACCGAGACAAACGAGCTGTTCAGTACTTCCAATATCCTCATTGCCATCGAAGGCACGGGAAAGGACGAACTGGCGGCCCGTGCCGAGGAACTGGCGGCCGGGATGGCAACGGACAGTGAACTTGCAGCCTATATCCGGAATATCACCCTGGGGCTTGACCGGGAATTCCTTACAACGAGGATGCTGTGGATGGCGAATGAGGACGGGTTTGCCGATATGAAGGAGTTCCTCAAAGACCCCCATCTTGTGCCGCTCCTTACCGCCTTTAACGACAATCTGGAAAACGCCTGGTTTGAGGAAGGTTCGGAGGAGGCGGTTACCCCAAGCGATGAGCGGGAGCTCATCGACATGTACAACAGGACAGGGCAGCTAGCATCTCTTCTGACCCGCTATCTTGCCCAGCCGGAACAGACCGACGGCAACGCCATGAGCGAAGCCCTTTTTTTAGGCGACAAGTATATGTATTCGCCCATGGGTGACATGATCCTGTTCAGGGTGACGCCCAGCTTTTCCCTTACCGAGCGGGATGTCCTCTCCAGGGTCATGGAACGTGTGAATGGACACATTGAGGCGGCCCGGAAGGCCCATCCGGATTTCCGTTACGGCGCGGCGGGGGATATTCCCCAGGAAGCCGATGAAGAAGCCGCCATGGGCTTCGATACCCTGTACCCCGCATTGGCCGCCCTGGTGGTCATCGTCATCCTGTTCTATCTGTCCCTGTACAGCCTTCGCTCCGTGGTGTTCACCCTGGTCGCCCTCTGCGCGGGTATCATCATGGACTTGGGGATTCTTGGCGCAACTATCGGCGAACTCAACATGATCACCAGCTCCTTCGGTGCGCTGCTTGTGGGTTTAGGCATCGACTTCGGCATACATCTCATATCCTATTACGGGGAACTGGTCGGCCGGGGAATTGTCCCGGAAGAGGCCCTTTCCCAGACCTTGAAAAAAACAGGAAAGCCGGTATTCATCGGCGGCCTCACGACGGCCCTTGCCTTTTACGCCCTGTGCTTCTCAAAGACCAAGGGGTTTGTACAGTTCGGGTTTGTCGCGGGTACGGGGATATTGACGGTGCTTCTGGCCATGTTTTTCATCCTGCCAGCGCTGCTTCTGGTATTCGGACGGTCTGCGGGGAATGAGAAAAGATGGAAACTCGAATACCGTTTTCTTGGGACATGGGGCAGGATGCTTGAACGCAGGTTCATGGTTCCCGTCGTGCTCGCCGCGGCAGCTGTCACCGTATTCCTAGCATTCCAGATACCAAAGCTTTCCTTCGACTACGACATGCGGCATATCGGTCCCCAGAATACTCCGGCCAAGAAAACCGAGGAACGTATTCTGGACAAGCTCGGCATTTCCCCCTTTCCTTCCTATCTGACAGTCGGCAGTATCGAAGAAGCGAGGACTTTTACCGACGTGCTGGAGAAGGAAAAACTCGTCGGGATGATCGACAGCATCAGCGATCTTATTCCTTCTCCTGATGCCCAGCAGAAAAGAGCTGCCGATCTGGCTGGTTTCAGGGAAAGCCTTGGGCCTGCATACGAGTATGTCTTCGGAGAGGAGGAGCGGGAGACCCTGGCCTATGAGATTCAGCGGCTGGAGTGGAACCTCATCGAGATTGCCGACATGACGGCCGCTACCCTGGGGGATGATAACAGACTCCTTGCCCAGCGGGACCATCTGATCCGGGAGATACGGGGCAGAGAAACGGGCAGGGAAGGCGATGAGCTTTTCCAGAAGGCCATCGAAGCGGTGGGGCGGGCAACGTATGAAGACCTGATCGCAGTGGATGCGGCCTTTGCACGGGGCTTTATCGACTTGCGGGATGCAATGCTTTCGGAAACATCGCCGGTTGGGATCAGGGACCTGCCGGAGGATATCAAGCGCGGGCTTGTTTCAAGCGATGATTCACGGTTCCTGATTACCGTGTTCCCCACAGAGGATATGGTAGACAATGCGGGTATTTTCGCCTTTGCGGGGGCAATGGAACGCATAGATGTCCGCATAACCGGCGCGGTTCAGCTTGCCCTGGAGCTTGCGAGGGAAATCCTTTCGGAAATGAAGGCAGCCGGTCTTTTGGTTCTTGGGGTCGTCGCCATTCTGCTCCTTGTCACCTTCCGGTCGGTTTCCGCGACGGCCCTTGCGCTGGGAAACCTGGCGGTGTCCGTGGTGTGGATGATGGGGCTGTACGCCCTCATCGAAAAGATGAATATCGTCAACGCCCTCGCCCTGCCTTTGATCATCGGCATTGGTGTCGATTATGGCATCCACATAATACATCATATCCGCCTGGGTCACGACCTGGAACACACCCTCTCGAAATCCGGAAAGGCCATCCTTTTGTCGGCATTGACGACCATGATCGGGTTCGGGTCACTTGCGCTTCTTGGGACTTTCAAGGGGATCGCCACCCTGGGGATTCTCCTGTTCCTGGGGGCTTCCATGTGTCTGGTGTGTTCCCTCACCATTTTACCGGCGCTGGCGATAAAAATGTTCTTCCCTGCGAATAAGAGAAACGCAGATACAACAGAGCTGCTTGGCAAGCGGCAATAAGAAATACACATTTGGAGGATACCATGAAACGATTTGCACAACTTGTCTGGATTCTGGCGGTTGCGTGTACCGCCGCCTGGGCGCAGGAAACCGCCCGGGAGATCATCGAAAAGGCGGATGCGGTCAGGACGACCACGTCCGAAATCATGACAATGAAAATGGATGTCTATGACCGCATGGACGCGGCAACGCCCGATTCATCCGTTGTCCTTGAGTCGACGGGGAACTCAGACGGGGACTCAATCATCGTGTTCACGTACCCCAGAAGCGTGAACGGTCTCACGATTTTGAGCAAGGACGAGGGACAGTGGGTATATTTCCCGTCGACGGGGCGGGTGCGCAAGGTCAGCGGCGCCGCGAAATCCGGATCAGTCCAGGGGGTCGGCGGAGATTTTTCCTACGAAGACCTGGGTACCGGTGACTGGGGCGAGGATTATGCTTTTACCCTGGTTGAAACCCTGGAAAGCGGCTGGGTCCTAGAAGGCACGCCAGAAAAAGAAGACATTTCCTACACAAAAATAAGGATCATGATCGCCCGGGAAGATTATCTGCCGCGATGGATAGAGTATTACCGGAACGGACCGCAGCCGGTGAAGAAGCTCCTCATACATGAAACGAAGGTGTGGGACGGCGTTGCGATGCCGGCCCTCATGGAAATGCAGAACCTGGAAAAGAAGAGCCGGACGGTGCTTACGATCAGCGACGCGAAGGTGAACACCCCTGTTGATGACGGTAAATTTACCGCGGCAAGATTCTACCGCTGAACTGGGAGGTTCACATGAAACGTATTTTTGTTAGCATGTTTCTGATATTTTGCATGCTCACGGTATTTTCCGAAGCCTTCAGCGCCGGGGGAAACATCAAAGGAGAAGCGATGTACGCGATTCCCGGCTGGGATTCGGAACTTGAGGATTCCCGGGCCGGTTCCGCTTTGCAGGGCCTTTTGTATTTTTCCTACGAACCGTCGGAAAAGATCAGGGCGCGGGGAGAGATCGGTTATTCGTACAAAACCGGGTATGCCCATCCCCTTGGCCGCTATGAGACGACCGGGCTTCCCCCCGCGGTGGACCAGTCCCTTATTCCCGGAGCCGATTACCGGCAGGAGCTGTCCATACCCCAGCTGTGGGCCCAATATGCATTCGGCAGCGGGTTCATTACCGTCGGGAAACTGCCCCTGGGGTGGGGGTCCTGCTGGTTCCTGAACCCCACGGATAAAAGCGGCGCGGCTGCCGGTCTTGAGGCCTTGAGCGACGATACCGTCGCAGGCGTTCCCGGCGTGCGCCTCGAGTGGCTTGCGTCGGAGAAGATGAGTCTGGATGCCTATGCCTTCTTTTCCGATACGGCGGCCACGGGAACCGTCGCCCTGGAGGACGGCAACCCGATGAACCTGCCTTTCGGAGTAAAGGGCACCTGGTTTTTCGAGGCCGCGGAATTGAGCATCGGCGCGGCGAAGGAAGTCCGCGCCGGGGACGGGTCCTACCGCAGGGCGTACTATCTCATCGGCGACACGAGTGTGTTCCTGGGGGATGCGGTTCTCAACGGGGAGGTCTCTTTACGGCTGCCCACAGATGGGGCGGGCACCGGGTGGACAGACAGCCCGGAAGCAGGTGAACTGGTTTCTGCCGGTGCAGGAATCAACTACCGTGTCGAAGCGGCGCAAATCGATGTCCTGGCCGAATATTACTATTTCGGGACCGGCGGCGATCCGGGGGAATACGATGCATCCCTCATCCTGACTGACGGGGAATTGCTCCTTGGAAAGCACTACGCCCTGTTGCGGGGCTCACGGGATGTGGGCGACAGCCTCAAGGCTTCGGCAACAGGACTTGTCAACCTTCTCGACGGGGGAGGCCTGGGCGTCCTTGAACTGGAATGGGCGCCTGTCATGGACAGCGTGTTCACCTGCATGCTCCTCGTGCCCTGGGGAGGCGAAGACAGTGAATTCGGCGGTGAGGCGGACCTCATTCCCGGCGTTCTTACCTGGCAGGTGTGGGACAGTGTTCTGTTTTCGTGCTCGTACGTGCTGCATTTCTGACTTAGTGGTATAGTCGCATGGTACCCGCGTCTGCGGGTACCATGGGTTATTACAGGGAGCAGAAGCGTGGAGTATAACATCATTGAAAGCCCGAAAGGAAACATCGCGGAAATTGTATTCGCCGAAAACGAAAGGATTGAGGATTACAGATCTTTTTTCGATGCAATAATGGAATCTCCGTCAGACACCAGTTTTCTCCATAGAGCACCCACTGGTCAGACCGTCGGGGGTAACATTGATACACACTTCGTTCCTTACATCTGAATAAAACTGTGCCACTGAAAAACCGGCTGTGTATTTTCAGTCAGAAAGCCGGTATAGTAATATCATGTCCCTGTACATGCGGCTGACTGGCGCAAAATCGGTTTTTCTTCAGTATGACTGCAGTCCTTTCCAGTCGATCCACCGCGATAGACAATGGCTGCCTTGAGCTTTCCAGGATAAAAAAGGGGGTGTTGTAATGAAGCTGACTGCCCGACGGGCGTTTGTCACCGGTGCCGACAGGGGACTGGGACTCGGGTTCGCAAGGAGTCTCTTGAAACGCGGCTTTACCGTGTATGCAGGAACCTATATGGACCACTGGCATGAATTTGAGCTGTTGAAAGAAGAATTCCCGTCCGGGCTCGTACCAGTCTCTCTTGATGTATCCTCCATGGACAGCGTACGGGCAGCCTTTCAAACAACGGCGGATCATACGGATTCAATCGACCTTCTGATCAACAACGCGGGTATCCTTACAGACGACGGCGACATACGCCAGGGCCTCGATCTGTCAAAGGCCGCTGCCGCCTTTGGTGTCAACTCCCTTGGACCCATGCGGATGGTACAGACATTCCTGCCCCTCATGCAGTCGGGTATGAAACGGCTCTGTTTCGTTTCCTCCGAGGCGGGGAGCATATCGGTGTGCATGAGGGACAGGGGACCCTTTACCTACTGTATGTCCAAGACAGCCCTGAATATGGCTGTGCGCATGACGGCGGATGCTCTCATGCCCCGGGGATTTACGTTCCGCCTGTATCATCCCGGGTGGCTCAAGACCTGGATGGAAGGAGAGAAAAACCTGAGGGCGACGGTGGAGGCGGAAGATTCGGCAGAGGCCGGCATAGACTACTTTCTGAAAGACCTTGATGTTGAAGCCCGTCTGGAGGTCGTCGATAACCAGGGGGTCGTATGGCCATTTTAAAGAGCGCATATATCGGCGGCATCGGACCGCAGGCCTTGGGAGGACATGGTCCCGGACTGGTCCGCCGGTTTCTGGCCGAAGGATGGCAGGTGTTTGCAGGATACCACCCTGAAGCGGCCCGCGATATCAAGGGAGCAGTCTCTGCCGGGAAGGATGCATGTACGGCTTTTTCCATTGATCATGCAGATACCGGGGCAATCAGATCGGCTGCCGCCGAAATTGCGAATACTGTTTCCGCCCTGGATCTGTTCGTGTATTGCTGCGATGCACCGTATCCGGAACCGTTAGAAGACGAAGGTCTCTGGCAATATGCCGCGACCTGTTATGACCATATTGCCTTAGGGGCCCTGCGATCGGTAGAGACGTTTCTTCCCCTGCTTGATGCGGGCAGTCTAAAACGGCTGTGCTGGTTGAGTCCCGGTAACGCTTCGATACAGTCGGGACTGAAGGGGGGCGGTTTTGGTCAGAATATGGCGGCCGCGGCGGTCCATAACGCCGGTGCCATCCTGTTCAACCGCCTGCGTCCCGAGGGCTACACGTTCCGGGTTCTTTTTGATGTACCTGGATGTCCGGCGGTTTCCGATGCCGCCTATGGTTATTTCCTGCGGGACAGGAGTTTTGAGGCGGGAAACCGGCTTCATTCCGATGAAGACCGTTTTACTGCAAAGGACACCCTGGGGCGGGAGCACCCCTGGTAGGGCGGCTTTTTCTTGACGCAGTGCGGAAAACGGCCCTATACTGCTTTCTGAGGTCCGAACGCGGTTTCGTGTCATGAGGCCTTTGAAGGGGCAGTGTCATCAAAACCCGGGGAAGCAGCATTAAGAGTGAAGAAATCGCGAAAAAGGCCGGCGTGTCCCGAAGCACTGTCAGCAAGGTCATTAATGGTTACGGCGATGTAGGCCAGGAAACAAGAAAAAGGGTGCTCAAAGTCATAAAAGATTTCGGCTACAGCCCTAATCTGGCGGCCCGTATCCTCGCGGGAAAAGGCGTGGAAACCATCGGTTTGTTCTTTCTGCTCCAGCGGGACGAATCCTACGACCTGGCGAACGACAGCATTGTCGACCAGATGATGGCTGTCGTCATCGACGCCGCGGCCCGCCTCGGTTTTCTCACCCTTACGGTGATCATCCGCAATATCGATGCACAAAGCGAGGCCCAGATCCGGGATATTTTTACCCAGGGCCGTATCGACGCCGGTATCTTTCTGGGGTGCCGCAGCAGTGAACCCGTCATAGAAGAACTTGTAGGGAAAGGTTTTCTTGTCGGTGCCGTTGATTATCCGCGGCCCCGGCCGCAGGAAAAGAACCTTATCATTGCCAATTATGACCCGGACACCGGGGAAAAAGCAGTTGATTACCTGACGGGTCTCGGTCACCGGGACATCATGGGTATTCAGGGTGATCTGTTCCGTTATGACGGCAGCAGAAAATACCAAGGATTTTCTACCCGGCTTAAAGAGAAGGGGCTGATCCTGC
>JAFGQL010000155.1 GCA_016935695.1 Spirochaetales bacterium | reverse complement strand
GAAGTAGACATCCTTATTGGTACTCACCGATTATTACAGAAGGACGTTGTTTTTAAGGATTTGGGGCTGTTGATTGTGGACGAGGAGCAGCGGTTCGGGGTTAAGCATAAGGAACGGCTGAAAGAGGTCAAAACCTCAATAGATTGTCTTGCGTTATCCGCAACCCCTATCCCCAGGACCTTGCACATGTCTTTGTTGAAGATACGGGATATGTCTCTATTGACGACCGCTCCGTACAACCGTCACCCCATAGAAACGTATATCAGGGAGTATGACGAACATTTAGTGGAAGAAGCAATCCGCAAGGAGATTGAAAGAGGTGGACAGGTTTTTTATCTGCATAACAGGGTCGAAACCCTGCCTCAGATTAAGCGTTTTATAGAAAGCCTTGCCCCCGAGCTCTTAGTAGATACCGCACACGGGCAAATGGCGTCACACGAACTTGAGGATATCATGCACCGGTTTATCCATGGAGGATCCCAGGTCCTTGTCGCGACGACCATCATAGAAAACGGTATTGATATTCCGAATGTTAATACCATTATCATTGACAGAGCAGACCTCTACGGTATTTCCCAATTATACCAGCTCCGCGGCAGAGTCGGACGATCGGAAAGAATGGCGTTCGCCTATCTGTTCTATCCAGCCGATAGGGCCTTGAGTGAAATAGCTATGAAACGCTTGCAGATCATTTCCGATTATACAGACCTTGGTTCGGGTTTCAAGATTGCCATGAAAGACATGGAGGTGAGGGGAGCGGGTAATCTTCTGGGACGACAGCAGCATGGGGAGATTGCATCGGTGGGGTTTGATATGTACTTGCGCATTCTTGACGAAGCTGTGGCTGAGCTTCAACCGGAGAAGGAAGAAACAGCTCCCGATGCATATCTGGAACTGGATTACTCAGGCTATATACCGGATGCGTACATAAGCGAACCTGTCGAAAAAATGGAGGTATACAAGAAAATTGCATCTATTCAGTCCGACAACGACCTGGAATACATTACCGGCGAGTTGATAGACCGGTTTGGGCCACTGCCGGACGAGCTCCATTCCCTCATGAGTCTTGCTGAACTGAGGATTATCTGTAAAAAGTTATTCATATCAAGTCTTCAAGAACGTAAAGGAAACGTGCGTATTGAATTTTCCCGTGTATCGGTAATCAATGTCGACAAAGTCCTTCATCTGATCAAGAATTCAGGAGGGACCGTCCGTCTGGACCCTTCTAATCCTAATGTCCTGCATATGGACACGGAAATTGTTGGTTTGCGTGAAAAGTCCGAATTTATTCGTGACCGCCTCAATTCTCTGGTATAATCCTACAGCGTATGAAGAAAGATCAGGGGAAGAAAAGAATTGAACTCGTGTGCAGTGTTGCCGAGCTGGCTACGCTGTTTGAGCGTACCACCTCAATAACCGGAATACTTGACCAAACGGTAAAACTCATTGCACAGCATATGGGTACCGACGTCTGTTCCATCTATTTGCTGGAAACTGGAACGCGGAGACTATTTTTACGGGCAACGGTAGGCCTTGACAGCGGGAGTATCGGCACAGTGCAGCTCCGTTTGGGTGAAGGTGTGACAGGAACGGCTTTAAAGGAAATGAGGCCGATAATTGTCCCTTCTTTATCGGATAGTCTTTACAATAAACCGTTTCCTGGTATAGGCGAAGAAAACTACGAAGCTTTTCTGGCTGTCCCGCTTATTTATCAAATGAAGCGGATCGGGGTGATTACCTTACAACATTCAAAACCGAATTTTTTTGACAACAGAGATGCCAGGGCAATGACAGCAATTGCTTCCCAGCTTGCCACTCTCATAGAAAACGCAAAACTTCTTATGGAACTGCATTCAGGTGAGGTACCCCATTCAGGTGAAGACCAGGCCCATGTGCTGCCTGAGTTCATTAAAGGTAATGCCCGATCGGAAGGCATTGCGATCGGATCGGCCTACCGTTTTGCCGATAGAGGGGGCGACAGCTTTTTTTTTGATCCCTCTCGTCATTATGGTCAGGGATTCGATGCTTTTACATCTTCGATTGAGAAAACAAAGAACCAAATAGAGCAACTGCAGCAAAGTGTAGAAGAAAACCTTTCCGATGCGGGAGGGCTGATATTTTCGAGCCACTTGTTAATGCTGACTGACGAGGCGTTTTCCGGAGAAATGGCAAAGCGTATCAGGCATGGCACACAGACACATTCCGCCGTTGCTGAAGTGGTAAATATGTATATCGATCTGTTTAAAGGAAGCGAAAATGAGATCGTTGCCGAAAAGGTACAGGATCTAAAGGACCTGGGGCACCGCATTCTGGAAAACCTGCTGCCAAAGGAGGAAGCAGAATACGATTACTCGGGACATATTATCATTGCCCAGGAAGTGTTCCCTTCGGAGCTTATCCGCCTTACCGCTCAGAATGCCGAGGGGCTCATTCTCCAGAGCCGCGGTGTTACCTCCCATATTCTCATTCTGGCGAAAAGTCTTGATATGCCTATCATCACGCTGGATTCAGATACGTTACTTTCCGTCCCCGACAGGACTCCCCTGGTATTGGATGCTTTTCAAGGCACTGTATTCATTAATCCCCGGCGGGAGGTATTGAACCATTACCGGCATTATCTGATCACAAAACAGCAGGCCGTTAAAGAAGGGGAAGCGGTAAAGGAATCAACGTATTTAAAATCCGGTGAGGAAGTGCACATTTACGCGAATGTGAGCCTTTTAAGTGATGTGCGGCTCGCGAAAGAATATAAAGCAAAAGGAATCGGGTTATACCGTTCAGAGTTTCCGTTTCTTATACGTAATTCATTTCCCTCCGAGGAGGAGCAATGTAGAATATATTCGAAGCTCTTGTCTTCCTCGGCACCATTGCCGGTGGTAATGCGGGTTTTGGACCTCGGCGGAGACAAAAAACTGACCTATGAAGAAGTAATTGATGAGCCTAATCCCTTTCTTGGGCTGCGCGGCATACGGTTTGCGTTGAAAAACGTGGAAATTCTGCGGACACAAATTCGGGCAATGCTTGCTGCTGGTGTGCAAAACGGTGTTTCGTATCCTGTCCACATTCTGGTTCCTTTTGTTTCTTCGCTGGATGAGGTATTGGAGGTGAAATCCATAATATCTCAATGTATAACCAGTCTTCGTAAGGAAGGGATCCAGTGTGCACAAGAACCGAAAGTGGGAATTATGGTGGAATTACCTTCAGCTGTTTTTATTATTGACGAGCTGGTACAGGTAGTTGATTTTATCAGTATTGGCACAAACGACCTTGTGCAGTATATCATTGGTGTAGATCGGACTAATGCTCAGGTAGCGGATTACTATATGCCGATGCACCCATCAGTCCTTAGGAGCATTCAGCTTGTTGCATCAGCTGCCCGACGGCATGGTCTGCCGGTCTCTGTATGCGGTGAGAGCGCTGCAGACCCCATCCTTGCCCAGCTGTTTATAGGAATGGGAATAGAACAACTCAGTGTCGCACCGAAAAGTATTCCGAGGCTCAAGCGTTGCATAGAACGCTTCAGTATGAAAGAAGCCCAGGATTTCGCTCAAAAAGCCTTGAAAGCTGGGACTATTAGAGAATTGAAGGAAATTTTGAATTAACATATGGAAAAAGAAACCCATATAAAGAGTTTTGTCCGTCGAAAAGGGAAAATGAGCAAGGCGCAGAAGATATCGTATGAAACCCATTTTGGTACATATTGTATTGACTTCGTGCCCGGTACAGATATTCGCGATTTCTTACCTTTCCCCCATAAGCCACTTGTGATTGAGATTGGATTTGGTATGGGAGATGCAACTGTAGAAATAGCACGTGCACAGCCAGACATCATGTTTATCGGACTTGAAGTACATACACCGGGGATCGGAAAGCTTTTATACAACATCGAGGAACATAAGCTGAATAATGTCCGCATCATTGCTCATGATGCGGTAGATGTAGTGAGCCGGATGATACCGGAGGAAAGCATCCGTGGGTTTCATGTTTTTTTCCCAGATCCATGGCCTAAAAAGCGTCATCATAAACGTCGTCTTTTACAACCGGATTTCATATCGCTTCTTGGCAGTAGATTGTCAAACGACGGGTATGTGTATGCCGTAACCGATTGGCGGGAATATGCAGACGAAATTTTGCATCATTTCGATACGTGCAGTGAGTTTATCAATCCTTATTCCGGGTTTTGTCCTCCTTTACCCTGGAGACCTGAAACCCGTTTTGAGGAAAAAGGACGATTGAAAGATCATGGAATTTTTGAGATCTACTGTACAAAAAGGCTGGATTAGTCTCCAAATACATGTTATTTTTATGCAGTGCTTATGCAAGAATATACCAGAATAGACAGTAAGGAGCGGTCAATTATGGATGAGATGAATAAAGAAGTGAATAAATATGCAGAAATTGTGTATCAGTACAACCAGATCGACCCTGCCTTGTATGGGAAGTTCAATGTCAAGCGCGGTCTCAGAAACGAAGACGGAAGCGGTGTATTGGTTGGGTTGACCTCTATCGGTGAAGTACACGGCTATGTCATGGATGAAGGCGAGCGTACGCCCGTGGAAGGCAGACTCAGGTACCGCGGTATAGATGTGAGCGACCTTGTCAAAGGTTGTCAGAAAGAGGGCCGTCTTGGCTTCGAAGAGACCATATATCTTTTACTTTTTGGTGTACTGCCCAAAAACAACGAACTTGAGAACTTCTCGGCTTTATTAGGCCGTCTTCGTTCCCTGCCGGAAAACTTTACAGAGAACATGATCCTGTCTGCTCCGAGTTTTGATATTATGAACAAACTTTCCCGTTCTGTTCTTGTATCCTATTCCTATGATCAGAATGCAGAGGACCGCAATCTTTCCAATGTGCTGCGGCAGTGTATAGAGATGATTGCAAGATTTCCCGTTTTTGCCGCATACGGCTATCAGGCGAAACGTCATTATTATGAGGGTGACAGCCTGTTTCTGCATAACCCGGAACCGAATCTTTCAACTGCTGAAAATTTTCTCAGAATGATCAGACCGGATATGACGTATACGAAGTTGGAAGCGGAATTACTGGACTTATGTCTGATTCTTCATGCGGAACACGGCGGTGGTAACAATTCTGCATTTGCCATACATGTAGTGGCTTCTGCGGATACCGACACCTATTCTTCAATTGCTGCCGCGGTCGGATCACTGAAAGGGGCAAAGCACGGCGGGGCCAATAATAAAGTAATGGAGATGATGGATAACATCAAGTCAAACGTCAAGAACTGGGCGGATGAAACTGAAGTCCGTGAATATCTCACGAAAATTATTAACAAAGAGGCCTATGACAAAACAGGTCTTGTGTATGGTTTCGGCCATGCGGTCTACACTCTGTCCGACCCCCGCGCTTTGATCCTTAGATCGCGTGCAAAAGACCTTGCAGCTGAAAAGGGCCTCAGTAATGAATTTAATCTGTATTGCCTTATGGAACAGCTGGTACCGGAAGTGTTCAATGATGTTAAAAAATCTGGAAAGGTAATTGCACCTAATGTGGATTTCTTTTCGGGGTTTGTGTACAGCATGTTAGACATTCCCCGGGAACTATACACACCGCTCTTTGCAATTTCTAGAATTGCTGGTTGGTCTGCACACCTGATAGAAGAAATACTTAACGGAGGCAGAATCATCCGTCCGGCCTATAAACATGTACAAGCCAAGCGTGAGTATATCCCGCTTTGCGAGCGATAAAGTAAAAAAAAGCTGTCAGTAGCACACTGACAGCTTTTTTATTTGCGGTATTCCCTGGAATTAATCTTCCTGTTCTCTCCGTTCTTTTGCACTTTTTATGATATCATCGGCAATTTTGCCAG
>JAFGQL010000154.1 GCA_016935695.1 Spirochaetales bacterium | reverse complement strand
CCTCTCACTTATCTTACAGCTGCCGTTTGTCCACGACCCGCTTTGCCTTGCCTTCGCTTCGCTGTATGCTTTTTGGTTCAACAAGTTTTATCATTGCGCTTACCCCGAGTTCACTCCGTATCTCACCGGCAATTTTTGCTTTGAGGTCTTCCATGTTCCGGGTTATGTCCGAGAACACTTCCGGGCTCACTTCCACGTGTATTTCAATCTCGTCCAGGTGGCTTGCTCCCCGGTCCACGACAATCTGGTAATGCGGCTCGGTGCCTTCGATACGCACAAGGATCTGCTCAATCTGCGATGGAAAGATGTTCACGCCGCGGATAATGAGCATGTCGTCTGTCCTGCCGAGGAGCCGGTGCATCTTGACTGAAGTTCTGCCGCAGACACAGTTGTCGTGAAACAGATAGGTGATGTCCCTGGTCCGGTAACGGATGATGGGGGTACCTTCCTTGGTGAGAGTGGTGAATACCAGCTCTCCCTTCTGGCCTTCCGGCAGACTTTCGCCTGTCGCGGGATCGATGATTTCAGGAAAGAAAAAATCCTCGTTGATATGCAGTCCGTCCTGGGCCTCACACTCGGAACTCACGCCGGGGCCGATGATCTCGGTCAGACCGTAGATGTCGTACGCTTTGATATTGAGCTTCGCCTCTATCTCCTTGCGCATGTTGTCACTCCAGGGCTCGGCGCCGAAACACCCTGCTTTCAACGGCAGGTCCTGGAAATTGATCCCCATTTCGGCGGCAGCTTCCGCGAGATACAGGCTGTAAGAAGGAGTACAGGTAAGAATGGTGGACCCGAAATCCTTCATGATCATAAGCTGCCGTTTAGTGTTCCCCGCTGAGATGGGAATCACATTGGCTCCCAGCCGCCTGGCTCCGTAATGGACACCGAGGCCTCCGGTAAAAAGCCCGTAGCCGTAGGCATTCTGCACCACATCATCGCTGCCGGCTCCCGCCATGGCCAGGGTCCGGGCCATTACCTCCCCCCACATGGCTATGTCGCCGGAGGTGTAGCCCCCGACAACCGGCGTACCGGTCGTGCCGGAAGAGGTATGGACCTCTACAAGCTCATCCATTCTGCAGGCAAGAAGGCCGTAGGGATATGTCTGTCTGAGCTCATCCTTGGTGGTAAAGGGCAGTCTGGAAATGTCGTCGATGCTCTTTATGTCCGAGGGATGAATACCCATGTCGTCGAACTTCTTTTTGTAGAAAGGGACGGTGCCGTAGACCTTCCACACCAGGCGGATAAGGCGTTCGCTCTGGATCTCCTTCATTTTTCCGAGGGTTACTGTTTCCCTCTCGGTATTCCATATCATGTTTCCATCCTCCTTATATACGGTCGGTATCGGCGTTCCGCCTCCACCTCCGTTTGCCTCCGCGCTCGGAGTCAGCCAAGCTGCTCCTCGCTCCGCGCCCTTGCTGCGCAATTCCGGACTCCACTGATCTGCTCACATGATCGCAGATCATGGTCGCCGGTGTCCTTCGGATGCCGTCTCCCTCTGTCCTCCGCGCCCTTGCTGCGCAATTCCGGACTCCACTTTGTCATCTATTGTCGATCACCCGTACGGCTTTTCCTTCGGATACCGGGAGGACTCCCGGCTGGTGCAGTTCTACCTTGGGTTTGATCGAGATGGACACGGCCAGATTGTCCTGAATGCATTGTTTCAGGCGTTCCAGATCCCGCTGATTGTCGGAAAACAGTTCTCGAGACACTTCGGTTTTTACGATCATCCGGTCAAGGGCGCCGTTTTTCTCTATGACGATCTGATAATTGGTTCCTGTTTCGTTCATGCCCATGATCACTTCCTCTATCTGGGACGGAAATACATTCACGCCGTTGATGATGAGCATGTCGTCGCTGCGGCCTATGATGCGCCGTATTCTACGGTGGGTGCGACCGCAGGGACAGGGCCGGGGGTTTACAGATGTCAGATCTCTGGTTCGGTAACGTAATATGGGGGTTCCTACCCTGTCCAGGGTGGTCAGTACCAGCTCGCCGGTTTCTCCTTCCTTGACCGGCTCCAGGGTTTCGGGGTTGATGATTTCCATGATGTAGGCATCTTCCCACAGGTGCATGTCCTGTTTTTCCGTGCATTCAAAAGCAACGCCGGGGCCGTTCATTTCGGAAAGGCCGTAGGAATTATAGACATCAATGCCGTATAAGTGTTCGATTTTTTTCCGTATATCCTCTGAGTGAGGTTCCGCTCCGACCAACGCCCGGGCAAGCTTCAGGTCTTCCCGGCGTATGCCGAAATCCTCCATCTTGCTGTGGAGGTGCAGCATGTAACTGGGAGTCGCGTGGACTGTGGTGGTCTGGAAATCCTTCATGAGTTTGAACTGGCGCTGGGTGTTTCCCGATCCGGCGGGTACCACCATCATCCCGATTGATTCCGCCGCGTAATGAACCCCCAGCCCTCCGGTAAAAAGACCGTAGGACATCATGTTCTGCAGAACATCCTTTTTTGTACAGCCGGTGGCGGTGAGGCTGCGGGCGGTCAGAGCGGTCCAGTTGTCCAGGTCGCCTTGTGTATGATAGATCACCGTGGGAATGCCGGTGGTGCCGCTGGAGGCATGGATCCGGACGATCTCATCCCGGTCCACCGAAAGAAGCCCTGAAGGAAAGGCGTCCCGCAGGTCGTTCTTTGCCGTAAAAGGGATTTTCCGCAGATCATCGAGGGACCTGATGTCGTCGCCGGACCGGATCCCCGCCTTTCCCAAAACCCCGGCATACCATTCAGTCCGCAGGGCCCGGTCAACAACGGCCTTGAGCTTCTTGAGCTGCATATCCTTGAGCTCGCGTAAATCCATGGTTTCTATCTGTTTATGAAGATAGACCCGTTCCTGTACGGTGCCGCTCATGATGCGCTCCCGGCGCCTGCGTCAAAGGCCTTGAAATTGGCTTCTATGAGCTGTTCCCCTTTCGCCTGAAAAAGACCGCGGATGGCTTCCTTCAACATGGCCTCCTGGACAGGAAGAAAGGACGATGCCGCCCCGACCATGACAACATTGACGGTCTTGGCGCTTCCCGCCTGTTTCGCCAGACCTTCGGCGTCAACCAGCCGGTAGGATGGAAGCTTTGTGTACCGCCCGAGGAGTTCGTCCAGGTCGGGATAATCAGGGATGTTCCGGACAGGGGCGGTGGAAGCCACAAGGATGCCGTTCTTTTTCAGGTAGCCGGTATAGCGGAGGCCTTCGAGGGGTTCCATGGCCAGGACCATGTCTGCCGAGGCTTTGCCGATCAGGTCTCCGGGAATGGGCGCGTCGGCTATCCGCAGGTGTGCCACGACGGATCCGCCCCGCTGGGCCATGCCGTGGACCTCTGACTGGCGTACTTCCAGCCCCTGTTTCATGGCGCCGGTGGCTATCACTGCGGCGAGGGACAGAACACCCTGGCCTCCTACACCGGTAAGTATTATATCGTAGGTCATGCTGTCCTTCCTTTTTCTCTGTTCTTCTTCCGGGCTGTTTCTATACATTCCCTGACGGAAATGATCACCGAGAGACCGCGGAAGCCGATTTCTTCGCGGATGACCTTTACATTGTTTTCGTATTCCCGGCGGTGCGCTTCTATAACTTTTATATGAGCCGGATCCACGCCGATCCCTTCAATGACGGGAACCAGGCGGGAAGACGGCAGTATGGTCTTCTGTCCTCCGGTCATGGCAACGGTTTCATTGTCCACAATGATGACGGTGATGTCGGCGTTATGTGACACGGCGTCGATGAGGGGAGTCACTCCCGAATGAAGGAAGGTCGAGTCGCCGATGATGGCCACGCAGTTTTCATGACCGGCTTCGGCGGCGCCTTTTGCCATTCCGATAGAAGCGCCCATGCAGACAATAGTCTCAGGCACCGAATAAGGAGGCAGCACCCCTAGGGCGTAACAGCCGATATCGGCGGTAACGAGCCCCGACGGCAGGGAGGCAAGGGCTTCCTTGACGGCGTTATACGTGTCAGCATGGGGACACCCGGCACACAGCTGGGGCGGCCGTCCGGGTAGCGCGCCTGTATCAGCAGCAATGCCTTCATGGGCGGGAAGCCCGAGGGCGGGGCGTACATTGTCGGGGGTGAGCTCTCCCGAAAGGGGCACCGAACCGTCCATCTTTCCGGCGATCTGTACCGTTACGGGAAGAATTCCCCGTAAAAGGCGCTCAACGAAGGGATAGCCCTCCTCCAGTACGATAATCCGCTGTTTATCTTCACATACCCGGCGGATGAGGTTTTCCGGTACGGGATAGGCGGATACACGGAGGACCGACGGGCGCTCAGCCATGAAGGCTATGTTCTCCATGAGGTAGTTGTACCCAAGACCGGTGGCAATGACCGCCGTAGACGAGGCCGGCTCCTGTTCAAGCCGGTTCCAGGGACAGGATTCAGACCAGGCGAGGAGGTCCTTCTGAATGGACAAAAGGTGGTCAAAGCGCTTTCGGGCCAGGGCCGGGATGAGCATCCAGTTCTGCTTGTCAGTCGCTTTCTCCACCGGGTTCTGGGACCTGGAGGCCGAGGGTACCACTGCCGCCCTTGAATGGGAAATTCGTGTTGAAAGTTTGAGGATGACCGGGACATGAAAGGATTCACTTATATCGAAGGCGGCCCTGGTCATCTCATAGGCTTCCTGCTGGCTCACTGGCTCAAGACAGGGAATTTTGGCGAAATCGGCAAAAAACCGGCTGTCCTGTTCGTTCTGGGAACTGTGCATCCCCGGATCATCGGCAACGGCAATCACCACTCCCCCTTTCAGATTGAGCAAGGCCGAGTTCATGAAAGGGTCGGCCGCTACGTTCAGACCTACGTGTTTCATGGTAATGAGGGCCCTCCGGCCGGCAAAGGAAGTGCCCAGGGCCGTTTCGTAAGCTGTTTTTTCATTGGCGCACCAGTTGACCGCCAGGTCGTGTTCATGATGGTCCAACAAATAGGTAATGATTTCCGTGGATGGAGTCCCGGGATACCCGTAAGCTGCGGAAGCCCCCGCGTGAAGGGCTCCAACCGCGACGGCCTCGTCCCCGAGGAGGATCATTTTTTCATTCATCACATACTCCTGTAAAATTATCTGTCATGACGCGGTTACTTCATCGAAGGCCGCTTTGAAATACGAAAGGGAACGGGAAACAGTATCGGTATCGACACAGAAGGCAATGCGGAAAAATCCCGGGGACCCGAACCCCCGGCCGGGGACAACCAGAACCCGGTGCTGCAAAAGGGCATCGACAATCTTCAGATCATCGCCCCCCGGAGCTTTTGGAAACAGGTAAAAGGTGCCTTCGGGTGCATGGAAATCATAACCGATCTCTTTGAGGCCCCGGCACAGGATGTCCCGGTTGCGCTGGTACTCAGTCATATCCACCTGTTCATCAAGGACGGAAGCGACCGCCTTCTGCATGAGCCCTGGGGCATTCACGTAGCCAAGGATGCGGTTGCACAGTACTGCGCCGTCAAACAGCGCCTGGGCGTCCTCAGCCTGGGGATGAACCGCCAGCCATCCGATCCGCTCTCCGGGAATGGACAGTTCCTTTGAAAAACTGGTTGCAATGAGGGAGTGAGGATAGGCCTGGAACACACTGGGCACTTTTATGCCGTCATAGACAATCCGCCGGTAGGGCTCGTCGCTCAACAGGTATATCCGCCTGCCGAATTCCCTGCTCTTCCTGTCCAGAATGTCGGCCAGCCGCTCAAGGGACGCCATACTGTATACCTTTCCGGAAGGATTGTTCGGCGAGTTTACAAGAAACACCGCCGTATCCCTGGTAATCCCCTTTTCTATGGCACCGAAATCAAATTCAAAGCCCTCCAGAGAATCAACAACCGTCAGGTCGCCGCCGTGGTTCTGGGCGTAAAACCGGTATTCCATGAACAGCGGAGCGCTGACCATCACCCTGTCGCCGGGGTTAAGGATGGTTTTGAGGGCGGCGTTCAGGGCCCCGCCCGCGCCGCAGGTCATGAGCACCCGGCCGGCAGGGAAGTCCACGCCGTATTCCCCGGTAATCCAGGAAGCCAGCGCTTCCCGGACATCCGGGTAACCCGCGTTGGGCATATATTTGTATTTTCCCGGATAATCCTCTGCCGCCAGGCGCCGCAAGGTCTCTTCAAAAGCCTTCGGCGGAGGTGCAGAGGGGTTTCCCAGGGAAAAATCAAAGACATTGCCGGCACCGTGTTCGGCTTTGAGGGCATTTCCGGTTTCAAACATTTTGCGGATAAAGGACGATGACGCCATCATCCCTCCGATATGAGCAGCAACAGCCATAAGTACACCTTGGATTGTAGGATTGTCTGACCATGTTACCCTAATGAATATCAAAACACAAGAAATTTCGCCTGCTTACCGTCCGGTATTCCTCCCGCAGCGGTAAATCCCAAAAAAACTATTTGCGCCCTTTTACTGACGGGGTGTACAATGCCGTTCAATAAAAGGGGGAAGAAAGAATGTTATTAGGAATGCAGGATCTGAACATTTTCCTTGCCTACTTCCTGAACATCGCTCTGGTAGTGCTCTGTCTCGTGTACGGGATAAGGAACTGGAACAAGGGAGGCGATGTACCTCAGGAAGAACTGGAAAAAGAAAAAACATGGATG
>JAFGQL010000153.1 GCA_016935695.1 Spirochaetales bacterium | reverse complement strand
TCAAATGCATTGCGGACGGCACTTGCGATCTGCACGGTGGATACCCCGAACCAGGCGGCCTTTTTCCTGTCGACGGTCACCGCCAGTTCCGGCTTCGGTGCTTCATAATCGCTGAATATTCCTTTCAGTTCGGCGTAGGGGGTAAGGATATCAATTATCCGGTCCGATATTCCGCCCATGGTACCGTAATCCGCGCCTTCAATCCGGTAGGACACAGGATGACCGGAAGGAGGTCCGTCTTCCTGTTCCTCGAAGGTAATTTTTGCTTCCGGATATTTTCCTTTCAGGGCCTTTTTGATCCTCTCGGTGGCGGTCACACCGGGGATGGTCCGATCAAGATAGGGCTTGTATTCCACCCTGATGGTTGCCCGGTGGGATTCATCGGCCCCGTTCTCTCCTACTGTTACCTTGTAGGAATCCATAGACATATCTATATCGGGTATTACCGTTTCAATGTCCCTGACAATCCTGTCGGTTTCTTGCAGGGGCGTCCCCGTCCGGGTTTCTATGCGGATGATCGCTGTAGAAGGGTCGGACTCAGGGAAAAACACAGGTTCCTTTCCGAAAAAACCATAAAGGATCAACCCAAGGACAACAACACCGGCAGAAGAAAAAATGACGACAAAGGGCCGTTTCACCGACCATCCAAGGACCTTCTCGTATACAGCCTGTACCCTGCCGAAAACGGTCATCTTCCCGCCGTCCTTCTGTCCGCCGGAGATTTTCCGCGCGTCTTTTTCGCTCAAGCCCATAAAGCTCGCGCAAAACACAGGGTTTATTGTCAGGGCCACAAACAGGGAACTTGCAAGCACCACAATGATGGTAATGGGCAGATATTTCATGAACTCGCCCATGATGCCCGGCATGAAAATAATGGGAAAAAACGCCAGACAGGTGGTTATGGTAGAGGCAAGAATCGGACCGGCGACTTCCCTGGTCCCGTCTGCAGCAGCCGCTGCCCGTTCTTTACCCATGGACGCGTGGCGGAAAATATTCTCTACAATGACAATGCCGTTGTCCACCAGCATACCAAGAGCCATGATGAGGCTGAACAGCACCACCATATTCAACGTAACCCCCATCATCTGGAGCACAAAAAAGGAAATGAGCATGGAAAAGGGAATCGCCAGCGACACAAACATGGCATTGCGGAAACCCAGAAAAAACACGGTGATCAACAGAACAAGGACAAAACCCGAAAACATGTTGTTTTCCAGATCGGAAATCGTTTCCTTGATGAACCTTGACTCGTCGTAGGTATACACGACTTCGGTGCCTTCCGGCAGGTCAGCCGCTTCGATCTCCGCTTTTAAACTGTCGGCAAGGTCAATCAGGTTGGCTCCGGTCCTCTTCTTTACCTCCAGGGAGATCGCAGGCCGGCCGTTCAGGCGGGAAAAACTTTCCTGGGCCGCTTCCCGGAAGGCGGCGGTACCGAGGTCTCCCAGGCGTACGCTCACAGGCCCGTTGGGAACCATGATGTGGGCAAAACCGGCAGGATCGGTAATCTCTCCGGTGACTGACAGGTTGAAATTCAGGGATTCACCTTCAAGGACACCGCCGGGAATGGATGTATTCTCACTGCGGACCGCATTTTTCACATCCTCAATGGATATCCCGAAATGGGCCAGGCGGTGGGGGTCCAGTTCTATCGTCACGGTCCGTTCTATGTTCCCCGCGACACTCACATCAAGGACGCCTTTCACCCGTTTCAGCCTGTCCTTCAATACAGTCACATCGGCGTCTATCTCGGCAACTCCCCTGTCATGGGCGAAGGACACGATAAAAATGGGCCAGTCGCTGGAATTCAGTTCCTGCACAGCCGTTTCCTGTACATCATCGGGAAGGGAGGCTTTCGCCGTATCCACCCGGTCCTTTACCCGGCGCAGGGCCGTTTCGGTATCTACATCCGAGCCGAACTCCACAAAAATGGAAGAGACACTCATGTAAGAGGAAGATGAGATTTTCGTTACCCCATTAATGTTTTCCAGCTCTTCTTCCAGGGGGATGGTCACCAGGGTTTCCACATCCTTCGGCGGAACTCCGGGATACACGGTGGTGACGAAAATCCAGGGCTGCTTGATCTCAGGGGTATTCTCCCGAGGCAGGTTTATGTACGCCAGGGTGCCGACAATCAGGACAAGAATGGCAAAGGTGAATACCGCGGCCCGTTTTTCTATAAGGGTATGTATCATCGCGGTCTCCTCATTTAAGCTCTATAACCACAGGCCTGCCCGCGGTCACAATGTGGTTGCCGCCGAGAATGACCCGGTCGCCTTCCTTGATACCTTCGGCGATCACTACCCGTTTACCATCGCCAGGCCCCAGGGTGACCGGAACACTCACTGCTGTGAGGTCCCGCTCAACCATCACCACCGCTCCCTCAGGAGTGTTCAGCACCCCTTCTATCGGGAGGGTGATCACCCCGTCCAGGGTGTGCCGTTGCAAGGTAACAAGGGAAGTAATCCCCGGCAGAACGGCTCCTGTTGTATTTGAAAACTCAACAACACCTTCAAAGTTGACGCTTCTGTCGTTTGTGCGCCGGCTTATGCGGGTCAGCATTCCTGTCTCCACAAGACCGGGGTAACTGGGAAAACGTACCTGTACCTCCGTTCCTTCCCGGACGGAAGCTATCTCGCTTTCGGGAATTCCGATCCGGGCAATCAGCCGGTCTATATCACCGACAGAAAAACTCGCCATACCGGGGGCAAGGTCGTCAAAAAGTTCCACATAACGGGAAAGGACAATACCGTCTATGGGCGACACGCATAAGGCTCCGTCAAGAAGTTTTTGGGCGTCTGACAGGGCGGATGTGGCGCTCAGCCACTGGAGTTTGCTCTGGTCCATGGCGAGCTTGGAGACGCTGCCCTTTTCATACAGTTCCTTCTGCCGGAGATAGGTGTCCCTTGCAATAAGCTCGGATTGTTCGGCCAGCCTGGCCTTTCCCTCCATCCGCCCCGCATCTATTCTCCCGAGGCTCATGCCGGCGGATACCCGGTCTCCCTCCCGGGCCGATAACTCCTCGACCCTGCCTCCTGCGGGAACGGCAAGGACAGCCATAACCGAGGGTTCCACCTTGGCATAATATTCTCCTGTTATGGAAAAACTGCCGGTATCCGCCCGGACAACGTCCACGGGAACTGCTTCGGCGGTTTTGGCAGCACCGCCGCCGATGTGGTCGGTTTCCCGGGTACCGGAAGAACATCCGGCTGCGAAAACTGCGCATACCGCGGCAATGAAAAAAAGAAAAACTGCTTTAACACGGGTACCGGCGCCCCCAGCGGGCGGGAGATAAGAATTGAACATAAAGGCTCCTTCTGCCAGGACTGTCTTTAATACCCTCATGGGGAATGACGGTACTATGGCGTCGGGGATACAGCTTTAAAAAGCCTGCGCTCCGCGACCCGCAGCCTGCATGTGTACTACTGGACGAACATATAAATATTCATTTGATACAACAAATGACAAGGTTTTTCCTGTTACTCTTTTTTACCTGCACTCAGACGTTGGAAAAATAATTCCCCCGGCGAAGGACCGTAATCGCCTGTATTTGTAATTTTTCACATAATCCTTTAATATTAACAGAGTAAACAAGAAACATACCCACGAACCCGTTGTAAAGAGAAAACGGTCGCTCAAGCCCCGGCATGAGTTAAAAGGAGCAGAGAGTGAACACGAACAAGAAATACCTTTCAGGGTACCCGGACATTATTGATACCCTGCATACCCTCAAAGAAGTCATCATTTCCAATATCGTCATGATTGGCCAGGAACCCATGGAACTGCAGGTCATCAAGGACGACGATGTGGCCATTGCAAACCGTTCGCCGAGGGCTGCAATGTTCTCCGAGCGGATCGGAGCCCTTTCCTCGGTAGACGAATGCACGACCGATTCCGACGGAAACCCGGTGGCACTGATAAAGGGCCGCAGCCCGGGGAAAAAACCCATAATTGTATGCGCCCACCTGGATACCACTATAAAGGATCCGGAAGACCCCACATTATGGGTTACCGACTCGGTCATAACCGGTCCGGGAATTGCGGACAATACAGTCTCGGCGGGGGCCCTGGCAAGCCTTCCGGAAATCCTTGAGGTGTTGAACATTCACCTGGAATCCGACCTGTATATCGTCGGGCTGTCCCAGTCGCTCGGCAAAAAGAACCTGACCAGCGCCCGGCAATTCATAGCCAACTGGCGGCACCAGCCCCGGGGCGCCGTCATTCTGGAGGGAATTGAGATTGGGCGGCTGAATTATTATTCCCTGGGAATGGTGAGAGCGGAAATCACCTGCCAGATTCCCGCGGTCACCGGCTGGGAACACAAGGGGGAAACCAACACCATCATCATCTTTAACGAAATCATCAACCGCATCATGGCAATAGAAGTACCCCAGCGCCCTAAAACCCGGATTAATATAGGACGGCTGGACGCCGGTCTGAAATACGGCGACACGGCCCTTACAGGAACCATGGGCTTTGAGGTGGTAAGCGATTCCCTGGCAATGGTCGACGCGGTCTACGGGAAAATAGAGGACATAGTGGAAAGCATCGCCTACGAAAGCCAGGTGACAATGCAGCTGAAAAAACAGAGTAATGTCGGAGCCTACAGCCTCGGGTATAATCACCCTTTGGTAAAAAGCGCCGTATCGGTCATGGAGGAGCTCAACCTCAAACCCAAGATATCCTCTTCGGAATCGGAGCTTGCGGTGTTTCTGGCCAGACAGATTCCCACCATAACCGTGGGACTCACCCACGGTGAAAATGTCCACAAGGAAAACGCCTCGGTGGAAATTGAACCGATGTTCAAAGGGATTGCCCAGATAATAGGAATTCTTCTGGCCATAGACGGAGGGGTATGTGATGAAAACTAAACAATGGATACAGGATAACACCTACCACTATTCCCAGTTCAACGATATCGGCGCCCTGGTGGATAAGAAGCGGGAAAAGAATTTGAAGATTTCCCTGTGTCTGCCAACCCTTAACGAAGAAAAAACCATCGCCAAAGAAATCATCATCATGCGTTCCGAGCTGATGCACCGTTTTCCCCTCCTGGACGAGATTGTCGTCATAGATTCGGGATCAACGGATAACACCAGGGAAATCGCGAAATCCTACGGTGCCGATGTGTACCTGGCAGATGACATCCTTCCCCATATAGAGAAATTCAAGGGCAAGGGGGAAAACCTCTGGAAAGCCCAATATGTGCTGGAAGGCGACATTATCGTATATATAGATGCCGACATAAAAAATATCCATCACCGTTTTGCCTACGGACTCATCGGGCCGCTGCTGCTCCGGGACGAGGTGAAGTATTCCAAGGCGTTTTACGACCGCCCCATTGCCGTGGACACCTCGAAACTGAAACCCTCTGGCGGCGGTCGGGTGACCGAGCTGGTTATCCGGCCCCTGTTCAGTCTGTTCACCCCCCAGCTGGCCCAGATCATCCAGCCCCTTTCAGGGGAATACGCGGGCTACAGGGAAATTCTGGAACAGCTGTCATTCCCCCTGGGCTACGGCATCGAGACCAGCATGCTCCTTGACATCCTGGGAAAATGGGGTATCGACATCATCGCCCAGGTAGACCTGGACAAGCGCATCCACCGCAACCAGGACACCCTGTCCCTGGGCCGTATGGCCTTCGGCATAATGCAGACCTTCATTAACAGAGCGGAAAAAATGGGGCTTTTGTCAGTGGCAGACGATCTGCACCACAGCATGATCCAGTTTTCCCAAAGTGATGAAAACTACAGCCAGGATATTCACCAGATCCAGCTCACCGAACGCCCCCCTATCATCACCATACCGGAATACAGGGAGAAATTCGGCCGCTCATGAATATCGCCTTTCTTCACTACCACACCAAAAAAGGGGGCGTCACCACCGTCATCGGCCAGCAAATCAGCGTCCTCCGGGATGAACACCGATGCATCCTCATAAAGGGTGAGGAAGGAGGCGTTGACTTCGGCGTCCCCAGCTATGTGGTTCCCGGCCTTGCCTACGACAAACACAGGGATGCCGAAACAGATCCTGAAACTACCGCTGATGAAATTCTTTCCATACTTGACGGCTCCTTTGAAGTTCTGCACATCCACAATCCCCTATTAAAGAAAAACAAGAACCTCATCCGCATTATCCGGCGCCTGAAGGAACGCGGCGTTCATCTGTTTCTGCATATCCATGACTTTGCTGAAGACGGACGTCCGGGGGTATATTTCAAGGAAGACGCGTACCCCGACGATGTGCACTACGGCGTCATTAATACCCGGGATTACGCCCTTCTTTCCGAGGCAGGCCTCCGGGAACAGGGGCTCCATTATCTGCCGAACATGGTATCACCCCTGCCTTACGGCGACACTCCGGACGGGCGGGACCTGGTTTTGTACCCGGTCCGGGGCATACGCCGGAAAAACCTGGGAGAAATACTGCTGTTGAGCCTGTTTATTCCCGAAGGGCTGTCCATGGGCATCACCCTGCCGCCAAACTCACCGGGTGACAGGAAAATATTCGAACACTGGCGGGAGACAGCCGCAAAACACCGGCTGCCGGTACTGTTCAATCTGGGAACCGTGGAAGACTTTTCCGTGATTCTGGGACGGACCAGGTTTGTGGTTACCACCAGCATCAAGGAAGGGTTCGGGTTTTCCTACCTTGAACCCTGGACTATCGGCAAGGAAGTACGGGGACGCTACCTGGACGCGGTGTGTCCCGATTTCGAAAAACAGGGAATCAGCTTCGGCTGTTTGTACCGCAGCTTCACAGTGCCCGCTGCCGGTTTTGACCGGGAAACCTTCAGGGAACGCTGGACTCAAGGAGTCACAGCCTGGGCGGGTAATTTCGGCATGTCCCTGGACATGAGTGACATTGAGCGCTGTTTTGAAAAAAAGTTCGGCGGCGAAGGGGCTGACTTCGGTTCTCTGGATGAAACAGCCCAGACCCGGCTTATCGAACAGGCAGCAGGATCCCCTGAACTCAGGCAGACCATCCTGACAATGAATCCATGGCTTGCGGATTTCTTTGCTGACAGTAAAGAGGAAGGCTTCAGAAAAACTGTCGAGGCTAACCGCCGGATAATCCTGAAAACCTACGGACCGGACGAGTATAAAAAGCGGCTTCTTAAAATATACAAAAAACTGTCAAACCACGTTCCCCACGGCGTAGAAAAGAAAAAGGTTTTGGACGCTTTTATGGATATCTGTAAATATCTGCCCCTGGGATCGTAAAAGAGGAACACATGGAAAGACCAGGCGGGAACCGCGACACATACCTACAGCTCATCCGCACCCGGTCACCGCGCCTGGAACCAAAAGACGCAGGAGAAACCTTCCGCGCCATGACCGGAAGAAAAACCGGCGGGTTTGATGCCGTCCTGTTCGATATCTACGGCACCCTGTTCATATCGGCTTCAGGTGACATCAGCCTGGCCAAAGATCAGCATGGCAGCAGCGGTAATACAGCCGCTCTGGAACAGCATCTTGACCTGCCCGAAGGAAGTCTTCCCGCAGCATTCCTTGAGGAAGTAAACGCTGAACACAAACGGCTTGCCGCATCAGGCATTCCCTTCCCGGAAGTGCGGGTAGAGGAATTATGGGCGCGCATCCTCACCCATGAACTGGATGACCACAGGTTCCTGTGCGAGTCCGCGGCCCTGGAATACGAACTTGCGGTCAACCCTGTATACCCCATGCCGGGACTGATGGAACTGCTGGACAACCTTCGGGAAAAAGGCATCCCCATGGGCATCGTTTCAAACGCCCAGTTTTTCACTCCCCTGCTGTTTCCCGCCTTTCTTTCTGCGGATATGAACACCCTGGGTTTTCACGAAGACCTGTCATTCTATTCCTATGAAAGCCGGCGGGCAAAACCGGACACCTTCATGTACGAACAGGCAGCCTCCGCCCTCAAACAGCGCGGTATTCAGGCGCACAGGACCCTGTTCGTCGGAAACGACATGCTGAATGACATTCTTCCGGCACACAAGACCGGTTTTGCCACGGCTTTATTCGCGGGAGACAAGCGGTCCCTGCGATGGCGCAGGGAGGATCCCCGGGTGGGATCCGCGGTCCCCGACTGGGTCATCACCCATCTTTTGGACATACAAGATCTGGTGCAGGTATAATCGGTCCTGAATGAGATCCCTGTACTGCGGTAATCCTATCGTCCCGGCAGGCACCCGCATTAGTGGTTCCATTACACCTGGTACAGCCTGGAGTGGTTGCATATAAGGGTGAATCCCATCATTATTGAAAGATAAGGGGAGACAACAATGACCTGGCACAAAAAAACCGACACCATCAAAAACATAGGCTTTGTCAGCACCAGATTTCAGGGCACCGACGGGGTATCACTGGAAACGGAAAAATGGATCCACGTCGTCGAAAAGATGGGGTTCAACACATTTTTCTTCGCCGGCCTGTCTGACTGGGACCCGGCGCGTACCATGGTCATCCCCGAGGCGTTCTGGGAATATCCCGATGTGGCGGAAATTCAGGATTACATCTTCACCACCACGGTACGGCCGAACAGGATGACCGGCCAGATCCACCGCCTCCGCCAGACATTGAAGGACGCCCTCTATCTTTTCGTAAATACCTACCAGATTGACATGCTCATTGTTGAGAACGCCGTCACCATCCCCATGAACATCCCCTTTGGTCTGGCAATCACCGAGTTCATCGTGGAAACAGGCATGCCGGCCATCGGCCATCATCACGATTTTTACTGGGAGCGTCAGCGCTTCATGGTCAACTGCGTGCCGGATTACATCTCAACGGCATTCCCGCCCAAGGTCCCGTCCATGAGCCACGTGGTGATCAATACCGAGGCACGGAAATCCCTGGGATACCGCAGAGGGCTTGCCTCCATCGTGATCCCCAATGTCTTTGATTTCGACAGAAAACCCCAGGGAATAGATGAATACAATAAAGATCTGCGGAAGGACCTGGGCATCTCCGATGACGACATTTTTGTCCTGCAGCCCACGCGGGTGGTCGCCCGGAAAGGGATAGAACACGCGGTGGAAATGGTGAACCGCCTTGATCGGAAAAAAAAGGTAAAACTGGTCATTTCCCATCAACTTAAAGACGAAGGGCGGCAATACTATGAGCGTATCGTGGATTACGCCCGCCTTATGAATGTTGAGCTCATTGTCCGTCCGGACATTGTCGGCGCCAAGAGAGGAACCACGGAAGACGGGCAGAAAATCTACAGCCTGGACGACGTGTATCCCCACTGCGATTTTGTCACCTATCCGTCCACCTACGAAGGGTTCGGCAATGCATTCCTTGAAACCATCTTCTTTAAAAAACCCCTGTTGGTGAACCGGTACTCCATCTTCCAGTCCGATATTGAACCCTGCGGTTTTGAAGCGGTCATCATGGACACCTATATAACCGACGAGGATGTACAGAAAATCCGCCGGATACTCGATGATCCGGATTACAGGAACAACATGGTTGAAAAAAACTTTGAGCTGGGCAAATTGTTTTTTTCCTATGATATACTTGAAACAAAGCTGAAAACCATACTTCTGAATTACGGAATGAAAATATAACGAAAAAAGGCGGAAAACGCGTATGTTAAAACCAATTGTCAAACTGCTGGTCGCCCTCAACAGCAATTCCCGGCCCGGTGAGATCGGATTTGGTATCGCCGCGGGGGTAATTCTGGCCCTGGTACCGGGAGGAAACCTGACCTGGTTCGCCCTCATGCTGCTGTTTTGTTTGTTCAAGCTGAACCTGCCGTCGATGGCCCTCACCGCGGCCATCGGAAAGTTAATCGTTCCAGCGGCGGATCCTCTCCTCCACCGGATAGGGTCAGCCATCCTCCTTCAGCCGGCCCTGGAGGGGTTTTTCACCCGTCTGTACAACATGCCCCTTGTTCCCTTTACCAATTTCAATTCAACCACGCTGATGGGTGCGCTGGCAGCGGGC
>JAFGQL010000023.1 GCA_016935695.1 Spirochaetales bacterium | reverse complement strand
TACTCTCCCGTTCAGCGTGATCGCAGTTATATCAAATCTATACCCGTCGTGTCAACAGGGTTTTTCGTTTCTTTTTTGTATTTTTACCCGTGCAGATATATCAGAAGCAATTAAAGACCGTTAACTCTGTCAGCACGCAGTCACAACTTACAAAGCGGACTAAACTATAATAAAAATGGAACCAGAAGTCAATTGATTGACAGCAACTTCTCGCATACATCAGCAAATCCATACCCGTAAGGACGCTGGGTGATCGACAGAGGTTTCGCATTGATATATGGAAGGAATGCCGAGATATTAGCCATACCGAAAGACAGGGGAAAATAGGCGAACATCGGCTCGTCGTTCGGTGAATCACCGCAGAACACTGAACTTCGTTTCAACTCATCTTCTGTCAGGCCCAAAAGCACCCGGCTGCAAATTTTCACCATGGATAACTTATTGTAATCGCCGAACCAGGCATTTACATGAATTGAACTGATTTTGGCTACCGCCCCCAATTCTTCGCAAAGGTCCTTTATTTTACGGGCATCATCCAGACCTAATACAGGAGGTTCTTCCGCAAAATCAATAGCAAGATCAAATTCCCGATAGGGCTGGTCTTTCGAGATCCTTGCTCCCGGGACTTTATCCAGCACAGCCTGTTTCACCTCTGAAAGCCGGGCGCGCACATCACTATTGGCAACACTGGGGTGGAGGATACGTTTCAGCTGCCCCTCATTGTCAATATACATGACAAATGCACCGTTCTCCCCGACAACGCCGCGAACCGGCCATTGCCGGGCTATACAGTCGCACCAGCCCGCGGGACGCCCGGTAACGGGGATTACCGAATACCCTGCATCATGCAGTTTCCACATGGCAGAAAACGCCTCGGGCAATAACCGTCCATCGGCAGTGAGGGTATCATCAATATCGGTAAAGACATGCCGGACCGGACGGAGAAGATCATTTTCAGGAAACTGCCCCTGGATCATGCCTCATCTCTAAAGGAGCGGATGATAGGACCTAAATACGTAAGGAATGAAGCAACCGATGAGAACACCGCAACAGAAAACACGACAAGCCCGACGGTACCGGCTATGGTGGCATAGGAAGAAAGAAACGGCAGTCTGTGTGTAGAGATGACAATCAATCCGACAACCCCGGAAAGCCCGTAGGATACAGCTTTCAGCTTGCCCCATATACTGGCCGCCACCACGGTCCCTTTCTGCAGCATTACCATTCGTAAAAATGTGATACCCAGTTCACGGTAGAGTATGATCGCAAACATCCATACGGGCATTATTCCAGCATAAGCAAAACAAAGGAAATAAGTCACACGGCTCAGCACATCGGCAAAAGGATCCATGACCTTTCCGAGGTCGGTCACTAAATTCCTCCTGCGGGCGATAATTCCGTCAACGATATCAGAAGCCTCGATGACCGCCCACAGAAACCAGGGAGCGAGAACCGACACTAAGGCCGGAGCACCGAACCATGCGTTTGAAAAGAAAAAAAGAAAATATACAGGTGTAATAAATATGCGGAACAGGGTTATTTTATTGGGTAGATTCATATCCCGACCTTAGTATGGCGCACCTATGATGTCAAGTAATGGATATGCAGGTGCCCCTCATTTCACTATTCCCTAACAAGTTGAGGTGCCTCTTCAGCTGTTTATACAACCGCTGCCTGCTCCGCGGTATGGACGAAAAGTTTTTTGTAGCAGGCGTCCCTGGAAAAACTGTAAAGAACTTTATACCCTTTCGCGACTTTTTGCAGAAGAAGGGTCCGGAGTTTTTCATCCATCGCCTCCCGTGTTTCGAACACCATGGCCTGCTCCCGGCCCTTATACAGATTCATTCCCCAAATAATCGTAAAGCTGTATTCACTGAAAAGATTGCCCTGGCGGTCATGGATGGAGTAATACCTGGGCCGTCCTTTACTGTCTGTTTTGTAGAATGTTATTATCATAATCCTTCTATCGGCACCGACAGGATAAAACCCCACGGCCTGCATGTTAAAATTCCAGGTTGATCTCCGGCACACCTGTTTCACTGTAGGAAAGAAGATACAGCTTCAACAGCGTTGAGGGGACCTCAAGCTCATACCTGCGCTCTTCTATCAATCCAAGCTTTTCAAAATACCTGAATACCCACGACAACGATGTATATTCAGGAGGATACATTTTCATGATCCGATTTTGATTTTTCGGATCCAGATCGAATATATAGTAAACTTTGTCTTTTTGAAAGATGAAAGGAGAAGGCAGAAACCGGTGTACGCCAAGCACAAGATTATCGTCAGTGCTGGTTATAAAGAGGCTTTCCTCCCGTGGCGCCTGTGTCCCTTTGTCCAGCCTTGATCGGGGAGTTTCAGGAGAAAGCAGAATCTTCAGTTCAATGGTCGCGTCATTCAGGTATACTGCAGATGCGAAAACCCGCCGGTAAGGACTGTCCAGAACCTGAGCAAATGCGCCTGATACCAGAACCAGGGCCGCCGCGAACAGGACAATAATTCCCCCCCGTACAAAAACCGGTAAAAAACGCAGCAGAATCCCGGTGGAAAAAAGTACAAACAGAGGCAGCTTAAGCCTTGAAAGAAAAACGAGGGTATTCTCTTTCTGAAGGATATACACAAGGCTCATCGCGGCAATGCTCAAAGAAAACAGTATGGAAAGGCGGACAAGGCGTGTGACCCGGTCTGTTTTTCGGCGGAGTATCCCCGCAAGGCCCCAGCCGAGAGTGACACATGCAATGAGTGACCAGAAATGAGCCGATGCAGGATCGAAATTCATTCTGCCTTCCGCCTTTTACAGGGAATATAACCGGGTATACTTTCCTCCAATATAGTCCATAAAGGGGTCCACCGACAGCGGTTTTCCGCTTATGGCAGTGATCAACTCGCCGGGCGTCGCCGCGGCTCCATGTACATGGATATTATCATGGAGCCAGGCGTGTATTCTTGGAAACTCGCCGCTTTTGACCAGTTCGTTCATACTGCCCAGGGATTTCTCCATTACCGAAGCAAGCTGTGATGCAATGAGATTGCCCAGGGCATAAGTGGGAAAATAGCCGACAGCACCCATGGACCAGTGAATATCCTGCAGAACTCCTTCCCGGAACGAAGTCGGTGTCATGCCAAAATACTCTGTACACAGCATATTCCAGGCTTCCGGCAGATCTCTCACCGGAATCTGTCCGGCAACTAGGCTTTTCTCCAGCATATACCGGAGAATAATATGAAGATTGTAGGTTACCTCGTCTGCCTCTACACGGATAAAACTCCGCTCAACCTTATTGACGGCCTTGTAAAAGGACTCAAGCCCTACTCCCGCCAGGTTTTCCGGGAAGAGTTGTTGCAGTTTTGGATAATACCGTTCCCAAAACCCGCGGCTCCGCCCGATGAGGTTTTCCCAGGTCCGGGACTGGCTTTCATGCATCCCCAGAGAGGCCCCTTCCGCAAGAATGGTCCCCCGGATATCATCACCGAACCCCAGCTCGTAAAAACCGTGGCCCGCTTCGTGGATGGTACCGAAAATGGCGGAGTTGAAGAAACCGGGAAGATACCGGGTAGTGATCCTCACATCGTCGGCGCCGAGGCTTGTGGTAAACGGATGGGCCGTCACATCCAGGCGCCCGCGGTCTAAAGGAAACCCGAATTCCTTAAGAATAAAGCGGGAGAAGGCCTCCTGTTTCCCCGTATCGTAAGGTTGCTGCAGAAAGGAGTCGTCAGGAGCCGGTTTTTCCGCTATACGCTTTACCAGCCCGCTTAAAGCAGGAGCCTGGCCGACAAGAAGCTGTTCCAGGGTTTCAACCGTCATACCCGGTTCATACTCATCTATTAGCGCGTCATAGACATGCCCCTCGTACCCGATGGCCTCGGCCTTCTCAATAATTAAGCTGATTATGGTTTCCAGATGGGGCTCAAACAGGGACCAGTCATTGTTTTCCCTGGCCCTCGCCCATGCCGCCTGGGCGCTGCTCGCCGCTTTGGCCAGTCCTGTAACAAGCGCCTTGGGAAGCCTGGTGCTGCGGTCGTAATCCCGTTTCAACTTTGCCGCGAACCGCCGGTCAAGATCAGAAAGGGGGGCGTCGGCCAGGCGCCCGAGGGAGCTTCCCACTGTTTCATGAGTAAGCCGGTCGTGGATGAGCCCCTGAATCAGGGCTATCTGGTCCCCCCGCTCTTCGATGGCCCGGCTGGGCATACAGGTTTCCTGGTCCCATCCGAGGAGGGCACTGATCCGGGAAAGATGGTAGATATCCCTGGTGTATTCTTTCAACTCGCCTATATTCATGAATCACTCCAGCCTGTGTTACACCAGTTCCTTCCGTTCGATTTTCCCCTTGATGAAGGAAACAAACGCGTCCACATTCATGGTTTCGTTTTCCTTTTCGAACCGCCGGCGCACCGAGACCGAAGCGGCTGACTGCTCCCTCTCTCCGCAGATAAGCATGTAGGGAATTTTGTCATTCTGGGCGTTGCGAATTTTCGCGTTCATGCGGTCGTCGCTGTCATCGACAAGGACGCGTATTCCTGCTTTTTTTAGGGCCCCGGCCACATCCTTTGCGTAGGCGTTGAAATTTTCCGCAACAGGAATCATGGCAACCTGAACCGGCGCGAGCCACACGGGGAAAGCCCCGGCGTAGTGCTCGATCAACACGCCGAAAAAGCGTTCCAGGGATCCGAGAAGGGCCCGGTGTACCATGTACGGCCGTTTTTCCTTTCCATCACTGTCGACAAAGGTCATATCAAACCGTTCGGGTTCATTGAAATCGAACTGGATAGTCGACAGCTGCCAGGAACGTCCGATGGCATCCTTTACCTTGAGGTCTATCTTCGGCCCGTAGAACGCGCCGCCACCCTCGTCTATATCGTAATCGAGACCTTCGGCTTCTATGGCTTTTTTCAATGACGCTTCCGCCAGTTTCCACTGGGCCGGCTCGCCGACTGCTTTCTCCGGTCTGGTAGACAGATAGGCCTGAATGTCCTTGAACCCGAAGGATGTAAGCATGTACAGACTGAACCGCAATACTTCCAGGATTTCGTCCTCTACCTGGCCGGGAGTGCAGAAAATATGGGCATCATCCTGGGTAAAACCGCGGACCCGCATGAGCCCGTGAAGGGTACCGGATTTTTCATACCGGTATACCGTTCCCAGTTCGGCCCAGCGGAAAGGGAGCTCCCGATAGGAATGTTTCGCGTTCTTGTAAATCATGATGTGAAAGGGACAGTTCATGGGTTTGGCGTAATAGTTGGCCTTGTCCATGACCATTTCGGGATACATGCCGTCGGCGTAGAAGTCCAGGTGCCCCGAGGTTTCCCACAGCCAGGATTTACCCACGTGGGGAGTATTCAAAAGTTCATAACCATTGGCGAAATGTTCTTCCTTCCAGAACTTCTCGATTTCATGGCGTATCCGGGCTCCTTTTGGATGCCAGTACACAAGACCGGGACCGGCTTCTTCATGAAGGCTGAACAGATCCAGCTCCTTGCCGAGGCGGCGGTGGTCCCGTTTTTCCATTTCCGCGAGATGATCCAGATGAAGCCTGAGGTCCTTGGGATTGGTCCACGCAGTTCCGTATATCCGCTGGAGCATGGGCCGTTTTTCGTCTCCCCGCCAATAGGCGCCGGCAACAGAAAGAAGCTTGAACGATTGCAGGTTCAACTTGTTCAAGGATTCCACATGAGGGCCGCGGCACAGATCGGTAAATCCGTCCTGGCTGTAGATAGAAATTTCCTCAGTCTCGGGCAGTTCGTCGATGAGTTCCAGCTTGAATTTCTGGTCCTTGAACAGCTCTTTGGCTTCCTGGCGGGAAATAACCCGTTTCTCGAAGGCCGAGCCCCGCTTGATAATTTCCTTCATGGATTCGGTGATGTCTTCCAGATCATCAGGGGTCAGATTTCTGGGAAGGTCAAAATCATAGTAAAACCCGTCCTGAATAGCAGGTCCGATGGCGATGTGGGCATCGGGGAATTTTTTCAGTACCGCCTCTGCCATGACATGAGCCATGGAATGTCTGATCGCGTGAAGTTTTTCGTCTACCGTGTTCATAAGTCTCCTCCCTGTGCAGCTTGGCACATAGCGGAAAACAAAAAAAGCCCTTATGCCTTTTCGTCTTCCATGTTTCGCAGCATGCAAAAAAGATGCTGAGCTTAAAGAAACAGGAAGGGACGAAACGCATAAAGGCTCTTTTCCGGACTCATACACAGGAGTCTAAAAAATCCTTCCGCGGTTCCGCGGTTCCACCCTTCTTCCCTTCTAAGACCCGGTGGGTTTACTCCGCCGGTGAAGGACACCTCGACTGCAGGCCATTCTACGGCGCCGTGCATATTCCGGCTTCAGTTAATCCGCAGCCCCACATTTGCCTGCCGACAAAATGATACTGCGTTTCCCCGAAGCAGCTCGGGAGTGGTTTTCGTTCAAGGCCCCGCTGCCGGAAAGCTTTCAGCCAGATGGCTTCCCTCTCTTTTGACCGGGTTTCCCGACTACTCGTCTCCGTCATTGCTGTTACTTACCGAATATCGGTAAAATCGCCAGGAATGTCAAGCCTCGCGCCAGACCGGCATATCAGGCACCCGGGTCCAGACCGGACAGAAATGATACCACCTCGGCAAGGAAAGCCTCGGCATGTTCCGCGTGTACCCAATGCCCCGCCTTTTCGACAGAACGGATAAGGCTCCGCGGGAATACACGCGGTATGAGGTTAAGATCATTTTCGGTGACAGCCCTGGATTCACTTCCCCGTATGAAGAGGACCGGCCCGTCATACCTCATGTCCACGGACTCACCGGTCACAGCTTTCCAGAATTCCCCGTATCCCAAGGAGATTCCCCGGATGTTGTGCCGCCAGCGGAAATGTCCGTCCCCGTCTTTCATGAGGTTCTTCAAGAGGAACATCCCCACGCGCGCATCATCAACCAGCTCAAGAAAGGACTCCAGCGCCTCCTTTCTGCTGCCTGCAGCCGATGGGTCAAATTCTGCCATAGCCTGGACTTCACCGCGATACCGCGGCACATGGGCCCCCGGACCGATATCTTCTACAACCAACGCGGCAACCCGCCCGGGGTAACTTAAGGCAGTCTTCATTGCCGTCTTTCCTCCCATGGAGTGGCCGACTATAACCGCCCGGGAAATACCAAGTTCATCCATCAAGCCTGCCAGGTCATCCGCCATGGCACCATAAGAGGTGTCCGGATGGTGAAAGGACGCACCGTGGTTCCTTAGATCAGGAACAATGACCCGGCAGTAATCCTTGAGCTTTAGCCCGATGGAATGAAAATTATCCGATGCCGCGAACAGGCCGTGAAGTAGGAAGACCGGCACATCAACCAGAGGGGTGTCGGTACTGCAGGGATATTCTCTGTAATGAAGAAGGGATTCTTTGTCCATAAGGCTGCTCCAAAAAAAGCTCTTACTCAATCAGATCCATAACAATGGCCGCCTTGGTGAACAGGATGGGCGGAAAGTTATCAAACCTGTCGATTTCCTTTGAGAAAAACACCTCGTCGAGGGCAAACAGCTTTGCAATACCCGGCGCCCGCCTTCCTGGCATTCCCACAAGAATAAGGGATGCATCGGAAGAAACCGATCTGATCGTGCCGTGGATAGGCTCCTTGTCCTCGGGAAGGATAACTACCTCGCCGGACAGCCTGGCACCTGCAAGGAGGGCCTCCATCTCTGACCGGGCGGCGGCGCTGTCCTCTCCGGCAAACAGCTTTCGTATAATCCGGACATCACGACGAACCATGCCCTGTTCACGATCGCTCTGGACTATGATGTAGGACAGGAGGGCCATCAGATTGCCGTTTTCTTCACCCTTCCACCACACGTCGATGCGGCTTTCAGGATTGATTTCCGGTTCCGAGCGGGTCCCCGGTTTGTACAGGAGGACATTTCTACCGAGGGCAATGATCTCCTCGATCAGGCTGACCAGTTGCAAGCGTTTGTCCAAAGGGAGAAACACGGTGTTAATGTGAAGTCCGCCGGGAGCCGCTCCCTGGATGATACTTAAAATGGACTGATCAAAATCTTCATTCTTGGACCGCACTACTTCGGCCTCCACGGGAAGATCAAAAGCCGGTTCATCGACTTTCCCGGGTTTGAGCACATTGATCATGGTCAGTCCCTTGTAATCGCTGATCCGGCGGCCCATTTCGAGGGCCTTGAGCGACGCCCCCCCTTTATCCGCAAAGGTAAAAATACCGACAACCGGCCGCCAGTTTTTGGTGCCCTGAATGATCATCCGCATACGTCTGAATGCCCAGTTTACCAGACTGAACGTCAATCCCCACCAGATACCTTCCAGACGATTATTGGATTTGTATTTCAGTAACAGGGTAAAAACCGTCAACTGGGACCCGAGGACAAGAATGCCGACAAAGGGGTTAAACAAGGAAATGACGACCATGCACAGGATGAACCCGTAGAGGGATACCGCCCAATGGCCTGTTGAAGTAGGCCTGAAACTCGGGTTGCCGCTGATCCGCTCAAAAAACGCAGCAAGATTGACCCACCCGTACACTACCAGGAAACAGATACCCGCCGCCATGGATGCCGTAACCACATCTCCCGACCAGATGACGGGGATCAGTATGGCAAAGGTGAGCAGTGTCGCCCATCTTGGTTTACCGCCTTTGGATGAAAAATCCTTGCCCAGAAAACTTAGCGCTCTGGGAAGCACATCGTCCCCGGCCAGGGCCTGGGCGGTCCGCGGCGCAGTCATGAAATACGACACGGCAGACGATCCCGCGGTGAAAAGGATGCCCATGAGGAGAATCGCCGGTATGACAGGGGTTTCTGAAAAAAGCTCTAAAGCCGTAAGGACGCTACCGCCGGGACCGGTCATGACCCCTTTCCGCATGAAACCGAACACCCAGGCAAGGGCAATATAGATCATGAATGTTACCAGGATAGATAGAAAAGTACCCCTGGAGAGAGCCTTTTTGGGGTCCTTGAGGGAACCGCTCATACCTATCCCCGCATCTATACCGGTAACGGCGGGAAAAAACGCGGTAAAGGCCCCCCAGAACCCCAGGGCCATCCCTGTACCGCCCCAGTTGATCCCTGTAGAAAACAGGGCCTCGCCGTTGTAGGTTACACCGCCCCAGGGACTCACCAGCATTGCGGCTATGGAAACCGATAATACGGCGAAAATGACCTTTTGAGTCTTTACAACAATATCTTTTCCCACAATGCCAAAAACAAAGGCGACGGCCGCGACAAGAGTGGCGATGATCTGCTTTTGAACAAGAGGAGACAACCCGTAGGCCGAAATGATG
>JAFGQL010000152.1 GCA_016935695.1 Spirochaetales bacterium | reverse complement strand
GTCATTGCGCACCGGGGTGATTCCGCCTATGTAACCGAAAACACCCTGCCCGCCTTTGAGAGCGCCTTTAAAAAAGGCGCCCATATTCTGGAGACGGATATTCACCTGACAAAGGACAGGAAAGTCGCCATCTGGCACGATAACTCTTTCTCCGGCTTCCCCGGCGGTTCAGCAGAGCCCTTTGCCGCGCGGGACTACCGGGACATTGCCGAGGAAGGCCGCACCCTCCTGGGCCATAAAGTCCCGCTTTTGAGCGACCTTCTGGAGGAGCTCCCGGACGCGTGTATAAATATAGATTTGAAAGACAGAATTCCCGAACTCGCTGATCTCTACGCCGAAGTGCTGCACCGTCACCAGGCGGTTAACCGGTGTATCACCGGGTCCTTTCATCATGCCATGATATCCCGGTATAGAGCCCTTTTACCCAATGCCCTCACCTCTGCAAGCCCGAGGGAGGTTAAATCCTTCCTCGCCGCCTATCTTTCCGGTTTCCTTCGCCTTGTACCATCATTACATACAACCATTCTCCAGGTGCCGGAAACACAAGGAATCATACGGGTAGTGAGCCAGGGTTTCGCCCGGCTGGTTAAAAGGAAAGGGGGGAAAGTACATGTATGGACCGTTAATGACCTCCGCGACATGGAACGGCTGTATTCCTGGGGCGTTCAGGGTATCGTAACCGACAATCCCGGCCTCGCCCTGTCAATTCTCTAGGCCCTTTCAGCCTGTTATCAGCCGCCGGTTTTTTGTTTACAGGGAACAGAAAGGGCAGTATCATGAACGGATAATGACCGTTGACCTTGAGGAACAGGTATTTCTAAAAAAACCGGACGAAATCCTTTCCAAAGTAGCCACCATCCTTCAGGGCTATCTCCTGCCCGTGGATGAGCAGGAGATACGGAGCGCCTTCAAAGATACCCTCCTTTTGTTTCAGGGGTTTTATCCCGGGTATCAGAAATCACAGACACCCTACCATGACCTGTCCCACACCTTGGGGGTATTCCTGGCCGCGGGGCGTCTCATTCACGGAGCCTGCCTGTCAGGTGAAAAAATGGCCTCGGACACCATCCGCCTGGGTCTTTTATGCGCCCTCTTTCACGACGCGGGTCTGATAAAAAAAGAAGGGGAAAACGGCGGGTCAGGGGCCCAGTTTACCATTGGTCATGAAGAACGAAGTGTCGAGTTTCTTTCCCGGTATCTCGATGCCCACAACGGTTCCCGCAAGGAGACCGCTGTAGGCATGAAACTCATCCGGGCAACAAACCTGAGTATCCATATACAGGACATTTCCCTTCCCGACAGGGAAATAACCCTCATGGCAAAAATCCTTGCAGCGTCAGATCTGATAGCCCAGATTTCCGACAGGGCCTACGCGGAAAAGCTCCGCCTTTTGTACCAGGAGTTCATGGAGGGGCAGGTACCTGGCTATGCATCCGAGTGGGACCTCTATGTGAAAACCGAGGGTTTTTACCTGAACGTAGTCCAGGCACGGCTGAACAAAGACCTGGACGGAGTCTGCTCGTACCTGTTCTGCCACTTCATGCAGGACAGAGGGGAAAAACGGGATTACTATCTGGAACATATGCAGAAAAACATCACCTTCATACAGGACCTTGTACTCGACGGGCCCTTCCTGTACCGGAACCGGCTCCGCCGCCAGTGTGTGTACCCTATGTAAGATAGACCCGTGGAACCCTCGCCGATACATTACAGGTTATTTCGTAGCTGATGGTTCCCGCGAGGGATGCAAGGTCGGCGGCGCTGGGCGCAGGAGGTTCAGGGCCGAACAAAATGGCACTATCCCCTCTTTTTACCCTGCTGTCAGGACCGACATCGACAATACACTGATCCATGCACACCCTTCCCAGAACCTTGTACGCCTTACCGTTGATCGCTATCCGGCCCCTGGATGAAAACACCCTGCTGTACCCGTCGGCATAGCCTGCAGCAATGACGGCGATGCGGGTATCCCGGACGGGAGATTCCGTCAGACCGTAAGAGACGCCTTCGCCGGCCTTTACGGCTTTAACCTGGACCACTGTCGAGCGGAATTCCATGACCGGTGACAGGCCCAACGAGACATCGGTGTCATCAGGAGGATACCCGTATACCGAGATACCGGGGCGTGTCATCGAAAACCGCGACGAGGGATGATACAACAATCCTGCGGAGTTCGCCGCGTGAACAAGTCCCGGGTCGATTCCCATGCGGCGGATGGCGTCGAGGGTCCCGGAAAAAACCTCTATCTGGGAGGCTGTAAACTCTTTGGCTGGATCATCGGCTACCGGGAAATGGGTACAAACCCCCTGCAGGCTCAGCCGTTCATCATCGGCCGCTTTCCTGGCAAGTGCCGGGACCGCGTCCGGCTCGACCCCGATTCTGTGCATGCCGGTATCCACTTTTAGATGGACCTTTGCCGCTCCACTGCCGGAACCGTACAGAGCGGCGGCCTCTTTCTGAATAAGTTCCAGGTACTCACCGTCGGTAACAAACAGCTCATACCCCCGCCGTACCGCCTCGCCGATCTCGTCATCGGCAAGAGCCGAGAACATGATACACCGGGGGTGTAATCCCGCGTCCTCCAAAGCGACAGCCTCGGATAAGCGGGCAAAACCGAAGGTGCCGACCCCTTCTTCCATTGCCGTTCTGGCGACTTCCACCGCACCATGGCCGTACGCATCGGCCTTCAGGGCTATGCACAGGGGTACCGAAGATTTTTTCTGTAACAGGCGTATGTTGTGGGCGAGACGGGAGCGGTATATGTATGCTTCAGTTATGGCCATGAATACCTCTGATTATGCCAAAGCTGTCAGGGATGGTCAGATACTACCGATGGTGGCGACCATGACCGCTTTTATGGTGTGCATGCGGTTTTCCGCTTCGTCAAAAACCACAGAATGCCGGCTTCTGAATACCTCATCGGTGACTTCCATGGCCTCTAAACCGAATTTCCTGGCGACTTCTGCCCCGATGTCCGTACTTTTGTCATGGTAGGACGGCAGGCAGTGAAGAAAAAGAACCCGGTCGTTCCCGGTTTTCCTCAGCATGTCCATGGTCACCTGATAACCTTTAAGGAGCCTTATGCGCTCATCGAACAGATGCTCCTCTCCCATGGACACCCACACATCGGTGTACAGGGCGTCTGCGCCTTCAATTACCGTATCTATGTCATCGGTCACGGTAATGCTGGCCCCTGAGTAGGCACACAGGGTTTTCATGTCTTCCACGAGGGCCGGATCGGGAAACAGGGCTTTTGGCGCGACTATGGAAAAATCCAGCCCCATTTTCGCCGAACCGATCATGAGGGAATTGGCCATATTGTTCCTTCCGTCGCCAATGAACAACAGTTTCGCCCCCGACAGGGGTTTTCCCATATGCTCTTCCATGGTCATGAAATCAGCCAGAACCTGGGTGGGATGGTACATGTCCGTCAGCCCGTTCCACACAGGCACACCGGAGTGTTTAGCCAGTTTTTCCACTGTTTCCTGGGCGTACCCCCGGAATTCAATGCCGTCGTACATGCGGCCCAACACCTTCGCGGTGTCTTCTACAGATTCCTTTTTGCCCATCTGGCTGTTGGTAAGGAAAGTCACCCGCGCACCTTCATCATAGGCGGCAACTTCAAAGGCGCACCGGGTCCTGGTGGAGGTTTTTTCAAAGATCACAACAATGTTTTTTCCGGAAAGAGAAGATCCCGCAATACCGCTCCGTTTCTTTGCCTTCAGTTCCCTGGAAAGGTCCAGAAGATACCGGATTTCACCGGGAGTAAAATCAAGTAAGGTAAGAAAACTTCTGCCACGAAGATTGACCGCCATGCCGCGCCTCCTCCACACTCCCGGCCTGCGTTATACCTGCCTTCCGCCGCCTGCCGGCGACAGTCTGAACCGGGAAAGTACAAGAGTACATAATTTAGCGGGGGTAATGCAAGTCAAAAAAACCAAGGGCCGCATTGAAGACATCATTTTGCCGGACTGCATCTATATAGAGATTATGCTTTGCGTTATCAAAAGCACGGGACTCTTCCTTCAGAAAAAGGCCCTCATAGAACTGCTGTGTATACCTGAGATCGAGGGTATCGTCCTTTGTGCCCCAGGCAAGATACACCGGTGTGTGCAGAAAAGGTGACCGGCTTTTCAAAAGGGCCTTATGGGTCTTCACCCAGCGCCGCTGGGCACGAAACCATGAAAGGGGCACGAAATTAACAGAATAATCCCCCCGCCAGTCGGCCTTTATGCCGAACGCAAAAGGGCGGACAAGGACGGAACCTGCAACCGCGGGCCAGTAACACCGGGACCTTCCCAGAGGGCTGCCCAAAAACAGGGCCGTAAAGGGAGTTTCATGCCG
>JAFGQL010000151.1 GCA_016935695.1 Spirochaetales bacterium | reverse complement strand
GTCTTGCTGAACATTGTCCCGGCCCACAAACGTTTTTTATTGGGAATGTTGGCAAGGGCCGGCCAGTAGCCGATGCGCTCCGCGTCATGAAGCACGATGAAGCCCCGCTCATGGTCCACAATCCCCGCCGCATGGCGAAGACATGCCGAACGGCGTCTGCCGTCTATGTACACCAGCATCGCCTTTTCTCCATTGACCAGGTCATCCGGTGCCTGGACATATCCGTTGGAGGTCTTCTTGAGCATCAGCTGAACACCTTCATATTCCCGACGGCTGAATTCTTCCTGATAACGGAGATACCATGTACGGTTATGCTCCACACTGATGATGCGGGCACCCGGCAGAATCTCCTTCATGAGCTTGGTCGATCCCCCGGGACCGTACTCGACAATGAGGGGGGTTTCGGTTTTTTCACCAATGCACATCAAAACCCGTTCCAGAGGTTTTCGGTAACTGTCAAATTTCGCCATGCCTGTTCTTCCTTTGCGTCCACACAGAATATTGCCGGCCATGATGCACGATGATTGTGAGAAAATGATGAGGATGCTGCATTTTCCCTTCATTCCATGAACGGCAGGTGAGTAACAGCCCGCGGGCTTTGGAGTAACCATTCTGTACACAGCAGGAAAAAGGGCTTGCGGCCGTAAAATTGCTCAGGCTACACTGGCTGAAGGTACGCCGGTTTTCAGCAAGGTCGGTAATGATGAAAAAAATCCTGAAGAATGTTCCGCTGTTTCTGGGCTTATTGACGGTCTGCGGCTGCTATCTCTTCAGCCCGGGTATAACCCTTGAGGTGAGCACTCAGGACAGAACAGGCACCCCTGTTTTCTCGCCCCTTCCTTCCTTTATCCCCGAGGCTGTCGCTGTAACGATCGGGTGCACCGACGCCGCTGCAACCATCTACTATACCACCGACGGGACTCCTCCCCATGAGGGAGACCCGTCCACCAGGGTATATACAGGCCCTGTTACCGTCCAGCCCGGGACGTATCTCCAGGCTTTCGCTAAAAAAATCGGACGAAAGGTCTCCCATACCGCGGGCGGCTACTATGCCCTGACAGAAACGGACATCGGTCTCGGCATCAATGTGACATGGTTCAATACCTGGAACGAATCCCAGCCCCTCGCGAACGTTGCCTCGACCGTCCGGGCCATCGATCCGGCCGTCCCGATGACAGTAGATGGGCGGGGCGAGCTGACCGGCGACGCCGGGCTTGTGGTATACGAAGGGTGGGAACCCGGCGGCAACGGGGGAGGCGGCGGCGCCCAATACGGCACACATCACTGTTCCTTCACAGGCCAGGCAGACCTGGACGCAGACGGAGCAACACTGGCGGATGTTTCCTGGGACGGCCCGTCCAACACCACATCATTCACCTTCACCACCACACAGCCGGGAAACTCATTCATACATATTTCAAACACGAAGCGGCTTCCAGCCGACCCTCCCGGTACGGGTCTCAGGGATTTCAGGATGATGCGTCCCGGACATGGTACCGGCGATTTCCTGAACACTGCGTTTGTTGACGCAATGGAGCCCTTTTCCGCCTTCCGCGTCGGACCGAACTGGGGCGACATGATGTACTCAACCGGCGCGTCTGTGTGGAGCGAACGGGGAAAACCCGACGGCCTGTTCACGGCGGGAGATAATTCTCAGGATACGGCGCCGTGGGAGGTGCTTGCCCGGATGGCCAACGAAATGGAGGTTGACCTGTGGATATGCCTGCCTCCCTTTGCAGACGAGGATTACTGGCGCAACATCTTTTACGTCTTTTTTTACGGTTCCGACGGCGAAAACCCCTATACATCTCCCCAGGCGGATCCGGTGTGGGCGCCCCTCGATCCGGACCGGGCACTGTATTTCGAGGTGGGAAACGAAATCTGGAACTGGGCATACCCCTTCGGCGACGCAACCGCACACATGCAGGAACTTGCAGAAGCAGAAATCGCTTCCGGCGACCCCTACCATTACCGGCACATGGGGGATGACAATCTCTGGTACGGCATACGCGGCAGGGTCGCCCGCCTGACCCAGACCGCGTCCAGGATCTGCCGGGAAGTGGTGGGGGACGGAAACATGATGACCCGGTTCAGGCCCGTGGTGGCCGCCCAGGCCTCATACCCCTTCATCGGCGGTATTTCCCTGTCCTACCTGAAGTGCGTCTACGGCGGCCACGGCTGGTACGACGACTGGGCCGGAAACCATTTTCCCGGCCGCTACTCGGAAGACCTCGTTACAGCGGAAGACGGCTCTCTTAACCAGTTCGGCAACCCGGCGAGGCCCTTGTCCTACTGGATCTACGGCTACGCGACTGCTCCCTATGTCAACGGTGCTTCGGTGGAGGAACTCTTTAGCGAACTCACCGGGGCTGCCCAATCCTATATGGACGACACAATCCGTGACGCGGCGGATGCGGGCGTCGTGCCCCTCGCCTACGAAGGCGGTATAGAAACCTACCATAATTACGATGATCCCGGCCTCGATACCCTTATAGAAAGCATGCTCGGCTACTGGTACGCCCACGGCGGGGGGCTGTTCATGTATTACGCCCTGGCCGGAAACGGCGGGTCGGGAATCTACCCGGACCTGACACGACAGGACCCTGACATCTGGCCCAAAGTCCGGGCGGTACGAAATATTGCCGGGCTGCCGTAACCGGGACTGATTTCTTTATTTGGCAGTGCTAAAAAAAACATTTATTTGCTTATTGACTAACGTTAGCATATTTACTACTTTATGCTCATGAGCACACAGACCCACAAGACACTGGTCTCGACAGACGAAATCAACGCCTACCTGCACACCACTCGTATGGCTATGATTCATGCCCTTGGGGCGGGACCCGCCACCTGTTCTCAGATTGCAGAGACCCTGAAGGTCCATCCGGCAAACCTTACCAGGCACATCCGCGTCCTGGAAAAGGCCGGGTTAATCTATCTGAAGGAAAAGCGGGATACCGGCAGGAATATCGAAAAATATTACGCCCTCTGCGCGGACAGTTTCGATGTGGCTCCGGAGACCGCAGACCTGTCTTCTTTGAAGAAAACAGCCCTTGCCTGCGCGAAGAGTGACCTGGCGGCGGCAATAGCGGCTTTATCCGATAACGAGGAGCAGCCGGTATATGCGAAACTGGCCGGCATTCGTATTGAGCCTTCGAAGGCGGCTGTGTTTACCAGAGAGCTTGATGCCCTCGTTTCCCGTTTCATGAGCATGGACGACGAAGCTGGTGAACCGTTCCGTCTGAATGTGAGTCTGTATCCCGGTTCCTTTGTAAAAGAAGGAATGCAGGATACTCATATAGAACTTTCTGCAAACAAGAGCGACAGAAAAAATTCAGAGAAAAGCCCGAAGGGAAACTGACGGTAACCAAATAAACGGAGTTTTTATGAGTAAATTAACATGTGTTTTTTCCATCATTCTGGTATGTATTTCGGCCGCAGGAGTCACTGCCGTGCTGGCCGGCTGCGCGAGTTCGCGGACCAATCCCGAAAAGGACCCGGTCCTCCTGCCTCTTTGGCGGCTTTGGCGGGCGGGTGATTTCGAAAAGGCGGAAGCGGAGAGCACGGCCCTGATAAACGATCCTGAAACCAGAAATGAAGGGAATTTCATGCGCGTCCTCCTTTCCCATATACAAGGCCGGTACGATACTGCAATTACCGCCTTTAGTGAAATTGATGACGGGTTTCGACATGTCCGCTTTTTACATGAAACGGTACTCTGGTCATACATACACTCCAACAGGCATGAGGAAGCATATGATTTCGCAAACAGCCATTCCATGGGCACCGTTGCAAAAAAACGGATCAAGTCGGCTATCGATAACCCCATGTCGGTCCACATCGACTCGACAGAGATCATCCCCTTTTTCGACGATGCCCTTACACCCAACATGCCGGGGTTTGAAATTACGGTAAACGGACACCCGCAGATTGCACGTCTGGATACCGGCGGGTCGTATATCCATGTAACCAAAAATATTGCAGAAAAGCTCGGCATCATGTCTTCGGACATTTGCGAGAAGAGCTTTGCCGCGCTTACGGTCGCAGAACTGTGTTATACGACGGCCGACCTCACCATCGGCGGCATCTCGATGAAGAATGTACCCGTGGCCATACATGCTTCCGGCATTCAGACAGAGGCGCTATCCCAGGCATACGGAGTCGAAGTGGGACCGATCATCGGTACCAACATTCTCAAGCAGTTTCTGACCACCGTTGATCCACGACACAAGCGCATCATTTTTTCACCATTGAATGACCCTGTAGAGCGGGAACATCATTTTTCACTTCTTGAGGGATCGCGGAAAACAGTTCCATTCTCCATGCTGCACAGCCATTTCCTCCTGGCTGGGGGTTCCGTCGCCGGCAAAAACTGCCTGTTTTTCGTGGATTCCGGTCTGGTCGTGGCAAACAGCCACCAGGGCCAGGTTTCTTTTCTTGCCGGGCAAAAGCAGGTGGCATCTTGGAACACAAGCCCGGCGCCACAGGACTCGTTTCCGGAAATCCCCGGTTCAGCCGGCCTATCGGGCCTGGAAATGCCGAAGCAGCTTGCCTATCCTGTACCCGATACCATGTGGAAGCAGTTCGGCAGCTGGTCCGGGCTCAATGTCGAGGCGCTTTTATCCTGGGGATACCTGAAGCACTTTACCTGGACGATAGATTTCGAAAGGAGAGAATTCATTTTTCACCAATAGACACCCGCTGCAGATCAAGCTGAATTTCATACAATTTTCATGATCCCGTAACGCCCGTAACACATAAATTGGCCAAACATGACGCGGTATGAAAATGAGTTTTGAACCGGTTTCCGAGAGCCTTGTCATTGTCCGCATAGAGGGAGAACTTGATCTCTACAATACCTCTGATTTCAAAAACGAGATCACGGAAATACAGAGCAAGGGATACACCGCTTTCATACTGGAGTTGTCAAGGTTACGGTACATTGACTCAAGCGGTATCGGCGCCCTTATCCACATCTATACCCAGCAGAAAAAAACCGGCCGCCGTATGCTGTTTGTCGGGTTCAGCCCGCAGGTGGAGAGAGTCCTCGGATATACCTCGCTGACCGGCTTTTTCCCCACCTGCCCAACCCTGGATACAGCTCTTCTTCAGCTTACCAGCTCCACAGAGACATATCATGAACATAAGCATTGAAACGCCCAAAGAAGACATTCTGTTGCTAAGCACCGTAGGAAGCCTTGATATATACAGTGCCTCGAATCTCAAGAAAACCTTTACCGCCCGGATCCGGGAAAGAAAACGAAAGGTGCTCATTGATCTCGGCAGTGTGACCTATATCGACTCAAGCGGCATTGGCATCCTGTTGAACATTTACACCACCTGCCAGAAACAGAATCTACCCATTTGTTTCTGCGGCATGCATGGTATTGTGTCCAAGATCCTGAAATTGACAAGGCTTGAACATTTCCTTCCCTCTGCATTAGACAGGACACGGGGCGTGGACTACCTGGAAAAACAGAACTTAAGCCAGTCACACCCGCATATCATTAAACAGATCATCATAGATGATACCCACCCGCTCTTGCAGCCGGACAATATGTATTACAAGAAATTCAACATTGACCTGTCCCAGGCGCGCCGCCTTGCAAACCTTATTTCCCAGAAATCACCGGTTGAGCTGCGTGAGTTCAATATTCTTGAACAGCAAATCTGCGAAATCATTAAAAACGCCGTCAAACACGGCAATAAAAACAATCCGGAAAAATCGATCGATGTGTGGTTTGAGTTCAGCGAGAGCCACGCCCGGCTGATCGTCCAGGACGAGGGAAGCGGGTTTCAGGACATAGAAAAATGGAACGAGTTTTACCGGAACAAGATAAGCTGCTACCGCAGCCATGACTACGAAAAAATGATGGACTATCTTCGGTTCACGACTCTGTCCAGCGACGAGACAGACGGCGGCAACGCCATGTGCGCAGCGGTTGAATACTGGAACGAAGGCGTTGTGTATTCCGCATCGAGGAATAAAGTCGGGGTCATGCGGATGTTCCACTCGGATTGAACCGCATGGCTTTTCAAAGTACCACTTTCTGATCGTTGAATTTCATGACGGCGAAGGTGATGTCGTCGGTCAGGTGATGTGCGCCTCTGAACCGGTGAAAGTCCTTTATCAATTGATCGCGAATGGTTTCAACGGCGCTTTCCCTGTGGCGCTCAAGTATATCGCGCACCCGGTTCATTGAATAAACCTGACCGTTACCATTTTCCTGTTCAATAAGGCCATCGGTAATGACAAGAAGAATATCGTCCTCCCGGGGAGTAAAACGGGAAAACACTGGATCAAGAGCAGGAATTATTCCCAAGGGAAGGTTTCTTGCCGCGGTGCTCAGCCTCATCAGCCGGTTGTCGCGGAAAACGAACACATGTGAGTGGCCCGCATCACAGACACGCATACTCCGTATCCGTTCATCATACTCCAGGAACACCGACGTCACGAATTTCTCGCTTTCAAAAGTGGTATAGATATAGCTGTTCAATTTCTTAATAAAAAGCGAAAGACCGTTTTTAAAGTCAAACATGTCCAGGACGCCGGCAATGACCGAGGTTACGATAGACGCGGCAATGCCTTTTCCCGCAACATCCCCCATGGAGATAAGCCATCGATCGTCGCCTACCGTGCGTATATGATAGAAATCACCGCCGACCCCCTTGGCCGTCATTGATGAGGAGGCTATCTCAAAGGTATTGCCGCACACCAGGTCCTTTTCACGGACAAGACGGGACTGGAGCTTTCTTGCAAGCCCGATATCTTCCTGAGTAACGCCGGACAGGTAGATAAGCATGTCTCTGCTGGAAAAAATTCCCCTGAAGGCCCCTGATTCGTCGGCCAGAAGGTAAAACACAGTCGAGTTTCCTTTCAGGTCATCGGTAATCTGTTCGGCGATATTGAAGATATTCTCATTGGCGGAGAATGTACGTACCGCCTTGATGATGTCGCTGATGGTATGGTTGCGCATGACATCCCGGGCAAAAGGCCGGGACAACAGCGCCGTCAGTTCCCGGGACTCGACAATACCGGCTGTCGTTCCATCTTCATCCACAACCCCCGCGGCAAGAGCGCCCAGGGCCTGAAGTTCGTCAGCAACGTCCAGGATATGGGCAGTTCGCGGGGCAAAGCAATACTCAGACGCTATTCTGCTGATACGCTGATGCTTCTGTGTATCCGGATCAGTGGAACCGAGTACCCGCTGGGTCACTTTTTCTGTTGATTCTCTTTCCGTTACCGCGATCATTATCCACCTCCGTTCTCATTACACGCGGATATATGACAACGTAAGAACATGAGAAAACGAAAGGGTTTCTGTTAAAAACCTGTTACTTCGTGTTATCCAGAACGCTGTCGAATGCATGACCTTCGCCTGAAAAGGAGTTTTTATAAGTGCATTACCCGGCAAACCGCTGTATACTGTAAGAACTCATCATGAATAGTGAACTATATAAATCGCTGCTGCCGGTAATTTTGCTGTCCTTATGCGCCGGCACCATCGCTATCGGCAGCATACTGTATATGTACATCTGCCATACCACGAAGAAACCCCTGTATGCCGCCATATCCCTTCTGGGTTTCATCGGGTTTGGCTTCATTTTCTTTGAAGTCCTGACCATCGCATCGGGGATACTCTCCCTTCCCGACGCAGGGTATGTGTGTCATCTGCTGCAGGCCTGCTCGGCAGGTTTCTTCCTTCCCGCCCTGCCCTATTTCATCTCTTTTCTTCTTGAGCGATCCCCCTCACGGCGGAAAATGCTCATCGGCCTCAGCATAGCCGGCCTTGTCATTGCCCTTGCCCTGGTTGTCACCGCCCTGGTGTCGCCCCGCCTGCTTCTGACAAAACGGATATTAGGCGAACAGATTGACCGGATATGGAACCTGGGCCGCGGTTTTCCCGGACCGGCATACCGCCTGCGGGACCTTGCCATTGCCGTGTGGGCTTTAATCTGCGTTTCATTTCTGGCCGCAGAGACCATTCAGCGGCGCCAGGCATCCCACCTCGTCCTTACCTTTTTCGGCGCCATTGCCGCGATCCTCACGGGGCTGACCGACATCATCTTCGCGGTGCGTGAACAGGCGGACAGTCTGTTCTCTGTACGAATTTTCTCCTTTTTCAGCCCCGGCGTCACCTTCTTCATCATTGTAAGCATGATCGGCGTCATGAAGTACTTCGTACAACAGAACAGGGACATAGAAAACGCCATGAAACTAAAGTCCCTGGGTACCCTTGCCGGAGGCATTGCCCACGATTTCAACAACCTCCTTACCAGCATTGTAGGAAATATTTCCCTGCTTTCCATGAACGGCGATACCGATCCGGACACTGCCCGGGCGTACAGGGATATGGAAAACGCCGCCTACCAGGCAAAGCGACTGACCGAGCAGTTATTGACCTTCTCCAAGGGAGGGAGCCCGGTGCGGAAAACAACGTCCATCGCGGCCCTTGTAGAGGAAACCGCCCAGTTCACCTTGAGCGGCTCCAGCATTCTGACATCCTACCGCATAGACAGCGGAATATGGAACGCAGCGGTTGACCCCGGCCAGATCAGCCAGGTCATTCAAAACATCATTATAAACGCCAAACAAGCCATCGATGGCAGCGGCTCAATCCAGATAGGCATCAGGAACGAACCCCGTTTCAGCCCTCCCGGTGCCGTAAAGCAGTCAGGCCCCTATGTGAAAATCAGCATTCAGGACAGCGGCCCGGGTATCCCCCACCGTAACCTGAAACACATCTTCGACCCCTATTTCTCTACAAAAAAGGACGGCAACGGACTGGGGCTGTATATCTGCTATTCCATCATTACCCAGCACAACGGCTACATCAGCGTCAGGTCCGATTCTGACCAGGGGACCTGTTTTGATATCTATCTTCCTGCTGCATGTGCAGAAACCCCGGAATCAAACATATCGGATACCACCGCCAAACTTGCACCGGCCTCCATTCTGGTATTGGAAGACGAACCGGCAATACAGACTGTTTTGGAAAAAATGCTTACAGCCCTGAATCTGCAACCTGTGTTTACCGGAAAGGGGGAGGACACCGTTGCCGCCTATAAAGCGCACCTGGATAGTGCAACCCCTTTCGATCTGGTGCTTTTAGACCTGACTATAAAGGGTGGCATGGGAGGCAAGGAAACAGCCGAGGCGATCGCCCGATTAACACGGGGTGCAAAAATTATTGTGTGCTCGGGCTATTCCCAGGATCCTGTCATGGCAAATTACAGGAACTTCGGTTTCTCCGGTGTCATAAAGAAACCGTACAGGATGAAGGACCTGCGGGAAGCAATCACCGAAGCCCTCAAGTAAACCAGCAGTACCCGTCCCCTATTCATTCATAAGAATTGTTTTTCCGGCTGCATGAGAGCCTGCCCTTGCGGTTTTCTTTACGCCGGCTTTAGGGCCTGCCTTTGCAGTTTTTTTAGGACTTGCTTTTGCGGCTTTCTTCGGGGCTGCTTTTGTGCCTGTCTTCGGGCCGGTCTTTGCGGCTTTCTTCGGAGCTGCTTTTGTGCCTGTCTCCGGGCCGGCCTTTGCGGCTTTCTTCGGAGCTGCTTTTACGGTTTTCTTCGGGCCGGCCTTTGCGGTTTTCTTTTCGCCTGCCTTCTGGCTTAGCTTTTCACGTACCTTGTTAATCCTGAACAGAATAGTGAACTTTCCGATTTTTATTTTGTCGCCGTCGGCAAGGGCCGTCGTACCCTCAATACGTTTACCGTTCACGTAGGTGCAATTTGTCGAGTTCTCATCGGTAATGCGAAAGGACGATTTGCTCCACTTGACGGTGGCATGAACATCGGACGTGGTTTTCTGGGGCAGCGAAATATCATTCTTTTTGAGTCTGCCGATGGAAAACTTCTTTGTCTTGGACAAGACATAGGGGGTTTTCCTCACCGAACAGGTGAGGGTATATTCATTTCTGGTGACCGGCCGTCTGGTTTTCGGGGTTTTTCTGGAAATGACGGTAATATCGTTCATAGCGCCTCCATGGTTTTTGCTATGCGCACTGCGCCTATTACCCATGATAGGGCATTTTGCCGTCTTTTAAAGCATTTTTTTCCGGTATTCGATTCTTAGTTTATCCATTTTATACCGCAGTGTTGTCGGTTTCAGCCCCAGAATGGCCGCTGCGCCGCCGGGGCCGTGGATTTTTCCCCGGGTGAGGCTCAGTACCCGTCTGATGTATGCCGCGGTGTACGCTTCCAGGCTTGGTAATTCACCGGAGGGATCCTTGGTATCGGCTTTAGACGGTATGGACAAACCCGGGTCGAAATACTCAGGACCGACCGTCAAGGGTCCTTCCCGGTGGAGAATCATTGCATGTTCTATGACATTCTCCAGTTCCCGGACATTACCCGGCCACGCATATTCCAGAAAGTTCTGTAAAGACGCGCTATCCATTTCCGGTGCCTTCACTTTTCTCAAGGTTACCGACTTCCTGCGGATGAAGTGATTGACCAAAGAGGGGATGTCTTCCCGGCGCTCCCGCAACGGCGGTACAATAATGGGAAATACATGAATCCGGAACCAGAGGTCCTGCCGGAAAGAACCGTCAGAAACCATGGAAGCAATATCTTTATGTGTCGCCGCGATGAGCCGCACGTCGGCACTGAGGACCTCGACACCTCCGACACGTTCGTATTCCCTGTTCTGCAGGACCCGCAACAACCGGATCTGGGCACTCATGGGCAGTTCGCCTATTTCATCCAGAAAGAGACTCCCTCCCTGCGCCCGTTCAAAGCGCCCGCGTTTCCGGGAATCCGCCCCGGTAAAGGCGCCTTTTTCATGGCCGAAGAGCTCGCTGTCGATGAGGGATTCGGGAATGGCGCCGCTGTTCACCGTAATGAACGGGTGCTGCTTGCGCAGGGAGAGACGGTGGATCTCTCCGGCAATCAGGTCCTTGCCGACCCCGGTTTCGCCGAGAATGAGGACCGGACTGTCGGTTGCCGCAACCTGGTGCACCTTCTCCATGACCTTCTTAAGCCCGCCGTCAGCCCCGATAATCGTGTCGCCGGTCAGATGCCGGATTTCTTCCTGCAGGAAGCGTCTGTCATTCTGGATGATTTCGTTGAGCCTGAGTATTTCATCATGCTTGAGGCAGTTGGCCAATGCGATGGAGAAGGGCTTTATGAGTATTTTTGCCAGTTCGGCGTCCTCCCGGCTGTACCCATTACGCTTGTGCCTTTCTATGATAAGACCGCCGAACACATGGGTCTCGATATACAGGGGACAGGCAAGTACCGAGTTTTCCCGCCGGCCGATGGCCGCGTTTATAAGGGAGCCGATGGGGTTTTCGTCCACATCATTTATGACATGCACCACATCGGGGGCCTTCAGGGCAGGTATCAGATGCCTGGCAGCCTGGGGCGGCAGATGAATGACCGTATCCGGTTTCCGGGCCCCTTCCACATCGGCAGAAGCGTAAATCCGGGCAATACCCTGATCCATACTGAAAATCTCCAGATAGAGGGCGTCCGCCGGAATGTGCCGCCGTATATACAGAAAGGCTTCCCGCAATCCGGTGCGTATATCGAGGTGACCGGTAATGATGACCGACACTTCCTTGAAAAATTCGTCCGGATGTATACTCATTGTTTCTGTGTAGAGCAGTATACACCTCATCCTGCCGGCACCGCAAATGTAATATGGTCATTCTTACCGATTACACCCGGAGGACAGAGGGGTCCTTCCGGTAAATGGTCCTGGTGAACGGGTTTCTCTCGTAGCCGGCCGTCAGGACGCCGTACACCCTGTACAGCCTGGGCACCTTCACATACCGGGCAAGAAGTGAGGGCCAGGCCGAGGTAAATCCGTTGATACAGGTACCGATACCCCGGCTGGACGCCGCCATCATGAAATTACTCATGGCAAAAAGGGCATTGTCCTTGCCCATGGGGTCTTTTGCAATCCCGGTGAACAGCACCAATGCGGGGGCATGGTAAAACAAATGGTCGTTCCCCTCCTTTGCGCTTTGTATGAGGGTAAAATAGTCCCATCTGGCCCGGACGAAGAACGTCGCGGTCTCCTTGGGTAAAAAGTACTTTAATGGAGCGCGGGACAAGGCCAGGAACAGAAAATACAGGGACCTGGAAGCCTTTATGACCGCGTCCCTTATGCGGGAGATCGTAAGCTGGTTCTGTATGACGATGAAGCCTTTTTCCAGGGAGTTCATCGCCGTCGGGGCCGCCTGGGCCGCATTCAAAAGGGCCTTTAGATCCTCCTCGCTGATCTGGCCGGGAAGGAAGGACCGGCAGCTCCGTTTTCCTGCAAGAAACAGATCCATCTGGGCCGGTGTGACGGCCAGGGCAGGGTCCAGGGATGCAAACTTCCGGTAAGGAAGGTCATTGATCCGGATAATCCCTTCGGGGCAGCGGGCCATACAGCGTCCGCACTCTATACAGCGTTCAGGGTGGACAAAGGCAGGAACGCCGTCGGCGTCTGCGGCAAGGACTGTGTTGGGACATTCGGCTATACAGGCCCCGCAGGCACGGCATGAATCTTTATGGGTGATGATCATAGTTCCTCCATGTACACATCAAAACAGCATTTCACATTTCAATCATAAAAGCAGGAAGCATGCCAACGCCGGTTTTGTGGCATAGATCCGGATTTTTTACCGAATACCGTAACTGCGTTACCGTCTTTTGCAGGAAAAACTACGGTAATCGGTAAACCCAGGGTATCGGCTGTACAGAACCGGGTATTTTCTGCCATTATACACCCATGAAACCCGTAACGGCAGCCCTCGCGCTGTTGACAGTCACGGCGGGTCTGGCGGCCCACCCCCATACTTTTATCAATACCCGGCTGGAGCTTACATTCACAGAAACCGAATTCAACGGTTTCTGGATTGACTGGGAGTTCGATCCCGTCTTCACCGACATGATCGCCGAGTATTACGACAGCAACGGCGACGGATCATATTCGGCAGCCGAAACACAGGAAGTGTACAAGGACGCATTTTCCAACCTGGCGAATTACCACTATTTTACCCGGGTATTCCAGAACGGCAGGGAGTATCCAACGGAAACGGTGAAGGATTTCTCTGTGTATATCCACAACGGGCTCCTTCATTACCGGTTCTTTGTGGCACACACAGCAGATATTCCGGCGCCGGGTCGTAAGGAAACACTCAACATAGCCATATTCGACGAGACCTATTTCTGCGCCGTCGACTATTTCAATGACACACCGGTGACGGTACAGAAACCTGAAACCGTCCATGTGGCATATACCTTTGAAGAAAATGTGAAACGCAGAATCGAATACCCCACCAATGACGCGACGGCGGCAATGGGCATAACCTACCCGACGGAACTCGTGGTGACATTCTCAATCAAGGAGTAAGGCCGCTATGCATTCGCGCCCCCGGATCCTCCTGTTTCTGCTGTTTCTGTGTGCAGGCACCGCCGTCCTTACGGCCCAGGGCAACCCCTTTCTGAAAGGCAGCAAACCTGTCGCGCCCGGTCCCGCCGTCCACAGCGGCCTTTTTTCACGGGTGATCGAGACCCAGAAAGAACTTCAGACCCTCATGCATGATTATGCGGGAAAAGCACGGGACGCACAGAATCCCCGGTTTCTCCTGGCCGGGTGTCTCTTTGCCTTCCTGTACGGGCTGCTTCACGCCCTGGGTCCCGGTCACCGCAAAATTGTGCTGGCAGGCGCCATTCTGAAAAAGGACATAACCATGAAGGAGGGTATCATTGCCGGAGCGGGAATCGCCCTGCTCCATGCAGTATCCGCGGTAGTCATCATCACCGCCCTCCACTGGTTCGCGAAAACCTCACTGCCCGTCGCCTTTAATTCCGCGAGCATCACCGTTGATATGATCAGCTACGCTCTGCTTCTGTTTGTGGGAATAATCCTGCTCCTTGTTCAGGTATTCCACCGCGGACACACCCATGCGCAGGAACTGCCGGCAATCATCATATCGGCGGCCATGATACCCTGTCCCGGCGCGGCGGCAATCATGCTTCTTGCCATAAGTTTCGAGGCTTATGCCCTTGGGGTGATCCTGGTCATGGTCATGAGCGCAGGTATGGCGGTCATCACCGTCGGTGTCAGTGTCCTCACTATCCTTGGCAGGAAAAACCTACTGGCCGCCCTCCAGAGAAACGACAGGCTGCTCCATGCAGTCGAACATGTACTTGAGTTCGCGGCTCCTGTGCTGTTAATCGCCTTCGGACTGTTTTTTCTGCTGCCGTATTTCGCCGGGTAAGGGACCGGCATAGTACACAAGCGGCCCCGTTGCCCGGGAAATCACCTGTTGAATACGAGGTCGTCATGCTGGCGGACAAGCTGCCGTACCCTGAAAATTTCGACCGCTTTAGAGCCTTCTATACCAATGACAACAGCACCTAGTTCAACAGGACCGGAGGCGAAGGACAGCGGCTTTGTGGGTGCCAGGCTGTTCTTCATCCTCGCGGTAAAGACATCCGGGGCATAGCCCTGGAGTCCGCCCCCGGGCCCCGTCATGCCGACATCGGAAACATAAGCCACCCGGGAATTGATAATCCGCAGGTCTTCTGTAGCTACATGGGTATGGGTGCCCACCACAGCCACGACCGGCTCGGGTACGGCAAAGGCAAAGGTCATTTTTTCCATCACAGACTCACCGTGAAAATCGACAAAGACCATGTCGCATTTCCCTTGCCATTCCTCCAAGAGTTCCATGAAGGCCGGGTAAGGATCGGTTGTGCCGGCGGCAGCTGTACTGCTGACGATATTCACCACACCGAGGCGCATACCGCCGCAATTAACAATGGCCCTCCCCCGGCCGGGGAGGTTACCGCTCATATTCAGAGGTCTGATGACCCTGGGGTCCTCATGCACCTCTTCTTCGGGGCCTTCCCATGAGTGGTTTCCCCCAGTCACGAGGGTCACCCCAGCATCAAATAGCCGCGTGAGGGACTTCCGCGACATCCCGCATCCCCGGCCTGGACTCAGATGGAGATTTTCCGCATTTGCTATGACACAGTCAGCCTGGTACCGTCTCACGAGATCGGGAAGGTGGTACTCAAGAAATTCCAGTCCAGCGTCGCCTACTATATCACCGATACATACTACGCGTATCATCCTTTTACCGCTCCTTGAAGAAAACTTTCCAATACATTCTTTCGCATAGAGAAATACAGAATCAGCAGGGGCAAACTTGAAAGGACCGACGCCGCGGTCAAGCTTGCCCAGTTGGCACCGCTCTCGGCGTTGTTGAAAAGAACAGCCACCGCGACATTAAGGGTATAGGATTTCGGGTTTCCTCCGCCTATAAGCAGAGGCCAGATATAGCGGTTCCATGTATTAATCATAAGGTAAATCGATACAGAAACAATCTGCCCCATACTGGAGGGAACAAGGATCTTCCACAGGAACTGCCTTTCACTGGCACCGTCTATTCGGGCCGCGTCCATGATTTCCAGCGGAAACGACTGAAACTGCTGATATAACAGGAACACGCCGAACCCCAGAGAAACGCCAAGCATTGGCAGGACCATTCCCTGAAGAGAGTTCAATAGTTTAAAGCGGGCCAGAAAAAGATAATTGGGAACATAGGTCACGACAAAGGGAACAATGATGCTCAGCAGGAAAAGGCCCATGCACAGGTTTTTCAGACGAAACCGGTAGAAACTCATCCCGTAAGCGGCAAAAACCGCCATCACCAGCTGTCCGACGGTGACGCCTCCCGCGAAAAGCACGGAATTCAGGAAATACCCCAAAAAGCCTCCCTGTGCAATCACCGCCCTGAAATTGGAAAACACGACTGGAAAGGAAAACGGGCTTACCGGATCACCAAAAATATCCTGGGGTTCTTTGAGGCTCATCCCTGTAAGGTATACCAAGGGGATAAGTATCACGATCACGGATACCATCAGTACGAACCGCGCCGTAATGGCAGTAAGGATGTTATCGTTCATACTTCACCCGTCTGTCCAGCATCCTGTATTGCAGAAAAATGATACCGCCGAAAAGGAAAATAAGCACGACCGACTGAGCCGAAGCCACACCGACCCGGAAGGATTTCAAACCTTCCTGATAGATAGAATACATAAGGTTGGAACTGGCGCCGGCTGGACCCCCGGCAGTAAGAATATCGATAGGGACGAATGTATAATCCATCCCTTGAATAAGCGTTACTATGAACAAAAACAGGGCCGTAGGACCAAACAGCGGAAGGCGGATCCGGAATACTGTCGACCAGAAACCCGCACCATCGACTTTTGCCGCGTCAACCAGTTCCACGGGAATGGACTTGAGGCCTGCGAGAACTATCAGATAATGAAAACCCAGCTGCTTCCAGGCGGCAACCAAAGACACCGAAGGGATTACCGTGGCGCCATCCTTAAGAAAACGAAGGGATTCCAATCCAGCCAGCTCCTGAAGTTCGTTAAAAAGGCCGCCTGTCGGATTAAAAAACCAGATCCAGATTGTCACCGCGACATTCGCGGCGATCACTGTCGGAACAAATAGAACAGTCTGGCACACACCGGTTTCCTGCTTTGACAGTTCCAGGGTAAAGAGACCCAGAACCACAGGAACCAGAAATACACCGACCACCATCAAACAAAGATATATGCAGCTTTGGACCAATATCCGATGGAAACCCGGATCTTGAATGAAATGGGAAAAGTGGGCGGCTAACACGAATTCTCTGTGGGGATTCAACAGATTACCATTCCACAGACTGTCGAATAGAGTACGCCCTACAGGATAGACGATAAATATACCGATGAACAAAAGAGCCGGCATCAAGTACATGGCCGGCTTAAAACGCTTCCAGGACATCATGGTTGTCCCGTATACACTCGTTACTCTCATGTATTGCATCCTCCGGTGCGATGCCCCGGGTTCTTTGGGGCATCGCACCGGTCAAAGACCTACTGGCAGGTCTCGTTCCCGATAAGGACGTCCACCTTTGTGGCAGCTTCCTCAAGGGCCTGTTCCGTATCCATTGTTCCCGCGAGGATTTTTTCGGTAGCTTCAAAGAGTTCCCGTCCGGCGGCCATACCATTGGGGCCCGGGAAACTGACCCAGGTGACGGCGTTCTTGAGCATATCGATCCCTACCTGCTGGATGGGATTCTCACGAACAAACTCAGCCAGATACGCCGGATCGTCGGTAAGCCCGGGAATAAGGGGGACGTATCCCGTGCCTTTTGTCCATTCCGTAAAACCCCGGGGCGAACAGAGGTGCTGGACAAACTGCCATGCTGCATTTTTCTTTTGTTTTTCTTTCGAGAAAATGACCAGCATATTTCCGCCTCCCGGAACACGGATTGGGTTGTTGCCGATCTGAGGATAGGTTGTGGCTCGGAGATCGAAGCCGGCGTCCCGCTGAATACCGGAACGTGCAGCGATACTATGAACATAACATACTGCTTCACCCGCCAGGAAAGCCTGACGCGCTTCGGAGTAGTTCAGGTCCATACTGTAACCGGCTTTAATCAGACTCCTCCATGTTTCAACTCCGCGTACAGCCGCCGGCTCGTCAAACACCGCCGTCACTTTTCCGTTCTTGCAGCCGAGAAGTTCTCCCCCCGCACTGTTGATAAACCCCTGAACGGTCCAGTTATCTTCGTTATACCCCCAGATAACGGTGGCTATGCCCAGCTTATTTTTAATAATTTCGCCGGCCTTTATCCATTGATCAATGCTCTGGGGAGGGTTATCCGGATCCAGTCCGGCCTTCACCATCAGATCGGCGTTGTAGTATGCAACAGGAATAGACAATGAGTAGGCCATACCGATCTGCCGTCCGCCTACTGTGGGAATATCCAATATGTTCTTGGGAAACTGGTTCAGAAATTCCTCACCGCCAAACTCGTCCACCAGATCGCCGATCGGCATGAAGGGCAGGCTTGATGCAACGTAACTCAGGTACGGGTAGGCCACCTGAATAACATCCGGAGGATTGCCACCGGCAATGGATGTTTCTGCCGCCTGCAGCAGGGATGGATAGCTGTCGAAGGACCGGGCTTCCACGGTGACTCCTGGGTTTTCCGCCTTGAAGCTCTCTATGAGCGAGGCCACCTGGGGTCCGCCAAAGGTGTCGGAATTAATGTTCCAATACTGAACAGTAACACCTTTATTTTCACCGGAACCGCCTGCCCATACAAAAGCAGTATGAAAAAGCAGCACACACAGAAAACACATCATTTTTATACATACATTCCGACTATTCATGTAAGCCTCCATTTTCGTTTATCAGTTTATCGATAAACATCTTGTCCCATGCATGAAAGGATTCTCAGGTTTTAATGACGTAATATTTTCGTTTATTTTGGATGAATAACGAACAAACGGACGCGCAACATCTGCCGCTTTCTGTTGCATTTCATTTTTCTAAATGTTAATATGCGTTAATCTTTCTCGGACCCCTGGCGGGTCAGGACTGAAATACCAGAAAAAGTACAAGAGAACGTGCCAACACAAAGGAGAACTGTCATGTTTCGCACCTGTATTATGAAAGCGGGTATGCTTCTGCTTTTTACCTGCACCCTTTTTGCCGCAGGGGGCAGAGAAAAAAGTGAGCCCCTCACCGAGCTGAACGTGTCCTATGTCAAATCGCCCTTCAATCTGCAGGTCATGGTCATGAAAGACCAGGGTATGCTGGAGGAAGCCTTTGCCAAGGACGGCATAGCGGTAAGATGGCATGAAATAAACTCCGGAGCCAAACAGGCAGAGGCCATGGCCGCCGGTTCCCTGGACATTGCTTCGGTCATAAATACCGCCTCGGTAATCATCGCCAACGCGGCGGGTAATGAGATCGACATTATCGACATTGTAAGCCGGCCGGTGGAAACCTTCGCCATCATGGTGATGGATGACGGGCCCCTTGGCATCAGTGACCTGGCGGGGAAGACCGTGGCCGGGCCGAAAGGCACGGTGCTTCATCAGCTCCTGGAGGCCGTCAAAAAGAAGGAACAGCTCCAGAACGTGAGTCTCATTTCCATGGGCCTTCCCCAGGCACAGGCGGCTCTCATCTCCGGCGACATCGATGCGGCCCTCCTTGCCGCTTCTCTCATCATAAAGACACAGGAGGCCGGAGGCCGGATACTCACCACTTCCGAGGGGTATGTGAGGCCGCTCCTTGTCGGCGCAGCGCGCCAGGGTTTTGCCGAAGCCCATCCGGAAGCAGTACGAAAGTATAACAATGCCCATAAGATGGCTTACTCGTTCATCATGGAACATCCTGAAAAGGCCCTGGCCATCGGCGCCCGTGAGCAGGGCATCTCCCTGGAGGATGCGCGGTTTTTGTATGAGAGCTCGGGCATTGCCAACGGGTTCACACCCGCCGACAGAGAAACCCTCGAAGAGGACGCGGCGTTTTTAATGGACCTGGACATGATTGAAACTCCTGTCAATATTGACGGGCTGTTTGCCCGGAACCTCAGGTAAACGCAGTAATGGAGCATGCAATATCCCTGACCGATTACAACACAGAGCTGCGCATACATTACCAGCAGCTGTTCGCCTACTGCGGACCTTCCCAGATTATCGCCACGGCCCTTTGCATCCGCCTTTTTGAACAGGCTTTCCGGGAAATGTCTCCTGTGCGCCCGCCCGGCAGGGAAACCCTCGGGTTTCTGACCGCCTTTCCGGGAAGAGGGGTATTGGAATGTGTTGAACTCATTACCCGCATCCCGAGTCTGTATCCCGGACGGTTTGTTCTGGATATCGATGCGGGGCCCGAAAACGCACCGGCCGCCAACACAGGCCGGTTTTACTTTGAGGTTCAGTGCGAGGGTAAACGACGGTCCTACACCCTTATTGATGGCTTCGCCGACGACGAATTCCGCCGCCAGGTAAAAAACTTTCAGGCCCTGGTTCCCGGCCAGCCGGGATATAATGAGTATATGGCCTATAAACAGAAAAAGACTGCCGAGATGATGGCCTGTCCTCATGATATGTTTACTTCGGCAGCGATGAGCCCATTTCCTCTGAAAAGCCCGGCTTCACCCACCTGGTACGGCCTGGAGGCATACAAAACCTTATGAAACGGCTGCCTTACCCGGGCCGATTCGCAATCGCCGCGGCGGTTCCGGTGATACTGGTCCTGCTGTGGCATGCCGCATCCGCCTTTGAATGGGTTCATCCCTATCTGCTGCCCTCCCCCCTCAAGGTCGCCCGTACCGCGGCGGATCTGATACAAAGCGGGGCGTTGCCGCGCCATCTGGGGGTGAGCTTCCTCCGGATAGCCGGGGGGTTTTCCATCACCCTCCTGGCAGCGCTGCCCCTGAGTTTCCTCATACACGCCCTGCCCGGGGTAAAGCTGCTGTTAAAAGCGCCCCTTGAGTTCCTCCGGTCGGTGCCGCCCCTGGCCGCTATTCCCCTGCTTATTCTCTGGTTCGGTATAGGGGAAGCCTCAAAAACGGCGGTCATTGTCATGGCCTCGTTTTTCCCCGTGTTTTTGAGTCTTTTGGGCGGATTGAACAATGTCGACGAAAAATGGCGGGAACTGGCCCGGTCCCTCAGGTTCAACCATATGGAATACATACGTTTTGTGCTGTTTCCATCGGCGTTTCCGGCCTTCCTCACCGGCATACAGCTTGGGGTGAGTTACTGCTGGCGGGCCCTGATGGGTGCCGAGATGATCGCTGCCGCTTCGGGAGTCGGTTATCTGATACTGGACTCCCAGGAAATGGGCAGGATAGACCGTGTCTTCGTGGGTATCTTCACCCTCGGCGTCTGCGGCATCATTCTGGACAGGCTGTTGCTGAAACTCTTTAACGCCCTTGTTCCCTGGAAGGACCTGGAGGAGGACCAAAAATGGTGAGCGCCGCGCCCGTGGTGACCCTGAAACATCTTTCCAAGACATTCCGGCAAAAGGGGGAACCGGTGCAGGCGGTGAATTCGGTAACCCTGAAGCTCAATGAAGGCAGCTTCACTGCCCTTGTCGGCCACAGCGGCTGCGGAAAAACGACCCTGCTGCGGCTCATCGCAGGTCTTGAATCCCCCGATGAAGGCAGTGTAGACATACATCCGGCAGGGGCATTCCCCGCACTGGTCTTCCAGGACCCCCGGCTTCTCCCCTGGCTGACTGTGCAAAAGAACCTCCGCGCCGCCCTTCGCCACCGTCACGATCTCGCGGCCAGCAAAGCGGAAAGGGAACGCCTCATAGACGAAAGCCTTACACTTGTAGGGCTTGAAAGCCGAAAGAAAGCATGGCCCCACGAGCTTTCCGGCGGCATGGCCCAGCGGGCCGGACTGGCCAGGGCGCTGTGTCAGACATCCGGCTTCATGCTCCTGGATGAACCCTTCTCGGCCCTGGACGCAATTACCCGGGAAAGACTTCAGAAGGAAATGAAGATAATCTGGAATACGACCAAAAGCACTACCCTGTTTGTTACCCATGATATTAGTGAGGCACTGTATCTCTCCCAGCGGGTCCTGGTCATGAAAGACGGCCGTATTGCGGGGGATCTTCACAGGAAGGAGTGGAGCGGGATGGCCTCTCCGGAGGACTATATAAAGGGTATCATGGACAGCCCCGCCTGACGTAAAACCGCGGACAGCCCCTTAAGCAGGCCAACCGCGGGTAAGAGCTGGCCACCGCGGTGGCTCAAGACCGGTCACCCTAAAGAAAACTGTTCAAAATGAATATTGGATTTTCTTACCTTGAGTTTCCTCAGGACCTTGACCAGTTTCCGCATCATGGGAACAGGACCGCAGAGATATACAAGGTAATCGGACAAGTCCCTGCCGAGACTCTCCACTATCAGGTGATCATTAATATGACCGGATTTCATTCTACCGTCTGAGGGTTGTACCGTTTCCTGCGAAATGACAGGCGTATAGGAGAAGCCGTCAATTTCATTTTGCAGGTCATTGAGTTGACCGTCATAGACTAAATCGGCTTTGGTCCTCACGCCCCAAAATAGATTGATTGCATTCGGGAAACCTTTTCCTTTGATGTCCTTCAAGATCGAAAGAAAAGGCGTTATTCCTATTCCTCCGGCTACAAAGAGAAGCGGTTTCCTTGAATGAGGGGGAAGATTGAAAACACCATAGGGACCGTCCATTCTTACCGGGGTACCGGGAAGAACAGTGCGCAATTTTGCAGAGTAGTCACCCAAATCCTTTGCGCTAAAGGTAATGGTGTCGTCCCCGGGGGACGAGGAAATGGTAAACGGATGCTCTTCGTTTCCCAGGTTTTTTCCCTTAAAACTGAAGAAAGCAAACTGTCCGGCCTTGTATGCGGGCAGCTTTGCTGTACCCGAGGCCTTTATCTGTATCTCTGTGATGTTGTCGGAAACCGCCGTAACGGATTCCACGAAAAAACCTTTGCGACCGTTCATGAACGGCCTTACAAGCTTGTGGTGAATCCAGGTCCAACAGGCAAAGGCGGCCAAGCCACCGATATATATCATCCGGTACCAGTTTTCCAGGGTACTGGATGCCAGCAGCACGTGTACAGACAATGCCAACACGGCGACAACAAAGAAATTATGAATCACCTTGAGGATACTGTAGTCCAGTCTTAAATTGGTATTTACGGTAATTCTCAACCGGTCCAACGCTCTTATTCTATGGAGCATATTGGGAACCATAAGAAAAACAGTAAGGAAAGTAATGACCATAAAACCTGTTAGTGCGACCATCCCGAACATGATTTGCATGTTGGTAAAGGGAAAAACCTGAATTTTGATCTGCCGGTGGGCGACAGCAAGCACCACTGCGGTTACGGCAAGATAGCTGTGAAACTTCATAACCCTGTCGTGGCCGTACATCCTGTCCAGGGCCTTTATCCTGCCGGAAATGATGAGAACCACCATAAAATAAGTGTATGAAATCAGCCCTATGAACATGGACAAGGAAAAGGGGTCGTTCAGATGGGTGAAATCCAGCCCAAAGTACAGCAGAAGGGCCGGTACAGGGCTAAACAGGGCAGCTGAAAACCACAACAGTTTTTTCATGAACGTTCCCCGTTACCCGTCTACTCACGTTCGGCTATATTCGAAATCAGTGCCGAAAACTCCTGCGCCAATTTCTCTATGGAATCCCTGCCGGTAAGGGATGCCGATGTCGTTCCGTCCACCTCAATCTGAGGTTCCCACACGGTAGTCTGGGTGGTATGCACAAACACGTTTTCCGGATCTGACCCGTTTGCCGTTAACCAGCTGACCACTGCCGGCCTCACCCTTGCCAGGGCCCCGCTGTTTGTGATGAAAACTGCGTCGAAATCTCCGGCATTATAGTCATCCAGCTCGCCTTTCTTGTGATTGACAACCTTCACCGAGTAATTCTTTTCAACCAACAAATCCACAAGGTTTTCCACAAGTCTGTTCTTGAATCTGGTAGGTTCATAGGCTACTAGAACCTTGATATCGCCGTTCACAGGACCATAATCACCGACCAAAGCCATTACACTCATGTACGCAAGAACCAACAACAACAGCACAAGTACTGATTTTTTCATGACACGCTCCTATATAATATTCTTTAATAAAGTATCTCCGGCGTCTGAAATAGTAAATAATTTTTTTCTTATATAGAGAAGATTATCTATTCCTGAATGTGCTGTGCGTTCTAAATTCAGCTTTGAAGCATATTCCCCAGCGAAACAAGTGCTGAGGGTCTGCTTGACTTGGCAGTTAACTAATATTAACTTCAGCTTAGTGGTATGTCAACACACAAAAGGAGTGAATATGAGTTCCATAGGAATTTTCTACGGCTCTTCAACGGGCAACACAAAAATGGTTGCAGAAAAAATACACAAGCTTCTTCCGGGATCTGCGTGCAAAGACATCTCGGAGACCGCAATTGAAGAAATCGCGGCCTTTGATGTCATTATTCTGGGGTCTTCCACCTAGGGTACAGGCGATATCCAGGACGACTGGGAGGCCAAACTTGGCGGGCTGAAAAACCTGAACCTGAAGGGCAAGAAAGGAGCCGTCTTCGGGACTGGCGATCAGGAGGGGTATGCAGATTCATTCTGCGACGCGGTGGGAATCCTTAAGGACGCCCTTTTATCCGCGAACGCGTCGCTTATCGGCAGCTGGCCGGCAGACGGTTACACCTTTGATTCCTCCAAGGCATCAGAAACGGATAACAGCTTCGCGGGCCTGGTCATCGATGAAGATAACCAGAGCGGCGTAACGGATGAACGTATCGCCGCATGGGTTTCAAGGCTTGCGGCAGCAATAGGTTGAATGTCAAACCCGGATAATTACACAACAGAACACATTGTGACCCGGGGACATAAAGCCGCTTTTTCAAAAACCTTCTTAAGCGATGCTGCCAGTGCCGCTGCGGCAAGAAACTCATTTTTCCTGGACACAACGCTTTCCACATTGAAACCGAAGGACAGGCCCAGGCAGCGGCAGCTTTCTGCCAGAACCAGAGCATTCTCTTCAAGGACCTGTACTGACTGGGCAAGGGGATCATGGGCACAGAGGATGCGCCTTTCAGTATGTTGGGGCACCTTTATGCCCAGCCAGCCCATAAATTGCAGTGTTTCACGGGAACCCGCCGGCGACAGGGTAAACAGGATTTTCCTGGGCAGTGTTCCCTCCCGCCGGCATCCCTGGGCGTATGAAGCCAAAAGGGCTTGAGCCTGGTCCGGGTCATAGATGCACTGGGTAATGAAAAAACCGGCGCCCCAGGAAGCCTTAGCCAGCATTCGTTCCGCCTCGTTCCCGCACCCGGAGGAGCGTTCAGGAATACAGACGGCGCCGGTAAGGGGCGGAGCCTCAAGTTCCGCGGCTATACTGAATGCCTCCTTCAGGGCGGTACGGACAGGAACGCTCCTGGACACCGGACCGACAAGGACGACCGGTTCCTTCCCCTGGGCCCGGATCCTGCTTTTCAGCTGACCTACAGACAGGGGGCCGACGGCACAGCAGCTGATGCACTCATAATCGGTCACGCCTCCAAGGCTCCGGCGGTAAGCTGCGGTGTCCATGTACCCTCCGGGCGCAAAGATCCGTCCGCTCCCTGCCCTGGCCCTCTCATCCTGGACCTCATATATGCACAGGCCGTCCAGGCCGGGGGCCTTCAGTCTTTCGGCCCGGCGGGTGTTCATCCGGAGGAGTTTCTCCCCGCAGGTGCCTTCTTTTGGCGGCGTAAGACCAAACAAGACCGGAACAAAGGCGGGATCAAGCAGTTTCAGCGCCAGCTCTTTCATGACCGCCCGGCTTTCTGCAAACCTGCCCGCACCCGGACCGCCGCCGCTACCATGTTCTTCAGGGCCTGTTCCGTTTCCGGCCAGGCCCTGGTTTTGAGACCGCAGTCCGGGTTGACCCACAGCCGCCGGGGGCCGATACAGGCAAGTGCCTTGCGGATCCGTTGTTCAAGGACAGTAACCGGAGGCACCGCAGGGCTGTGAATGTCGTAGACACCGGGGCCGAATTGATGGAAACCCTTCTGGTGAGCAAACGCATCAAGAAGCTCCATCTCCGACCGGGAAGTCTCGATGGTAAGGACATCGGCGTCCATGTCCCTCACGGCCTTCAGGATGGTAGAGAAATCCGAATAACACATGTGGGTGTGTATCTGGGTTGCATCGGATGCGGCGGACGAGGCTATCCGGAATGCCCTGGCCGCCGTGGAACCGTAGCGTTTCCAACTGCGGCTGGCCAGGGGGCGTGCTTCCCGGAACGCCGCCTCATCAATCTGGATGATCGGAATGCCCATGGCATCAAGGTCCGCCACTTCTTCGGCAACCGCGAAGGCGGCCTGGTAATACTGGTGTTCCAGGGGGATGTCCGTCCGGGGAAACGACCATTTGACCAGGGTGACAGGACCGGTGAGCATGCCTTTAACCGGCTTTTCGCTCAATGACGCGGCATAGGCGGTCCACTTCAATGTCATACCTTTGGCCCGGGAAATATCGCCGTGGATGATCGGCGGCTTCACGCAGCGGGTCCCGTAGGACTGGACCCATCCGTTGCTGGTGGACGCGAAGCCGTTGAGAAAGGCGCTGAAATACTCCACCATGTCGTTCCGTTCCGGTTCGCCGTGGACAAGGACATCCAGCCCGATTTCTTCCTGCTTCCTGATCACATCCCTTATGCTGGCTTTCATCAATTCTTCATAGGCATGCTCATCCATGCTGCCGGAAAGAAGGGCCCTGCGGGCCTTCCGCAGGTCCTTTGTCTGGGGAAAGGAACCGATGGTGGTAGCTGGCAGGAGCGGCAGGGCCAGCCGCCTGCGTTGAAGGAGCTCCCGGGCAGAGAACCAGCCTCTTTTTCGGAAACGGGGAACCCGAAGGCGTATTGACCGCGGCACAGTATAGACGGCGCTGACGGTTTCAGAAAACCCGTTGTGCACCAGCTCCTTCAGCGACGAAAGTTCGGCAATTTTCTCGTTGGCAAAAGCGAGGCGGCTTACAATTGCCGGGTCCATGGCGGATTCATCCTCCGCAGATACGGGCACATGGAGGAGAGAACAGGAGGACCCCAGCCATATCTCGTTCCTGCCTGCAGCCGCCACCCGGAGGGCAAGCCCAGCCCCGGGGCCCGGATCGGTTTTCCAGATATTCCGGCCGGAAACGACGCCCAGGGAAATGACAGCCGCGGGGTCCAGACGTTTCACCAGGCCAAGGAACCGCCTGAAGTCACCCCGCCCCTTCATGACACTGGTGTCAAAATGAAAACCCTCGGCGCGTATTCCGGCAAGAAACCCCGCCCCGGACCGGGGCAGATCAAAATAACTGGTAAACAGTATCCGCGGGCGCTCCCTTTCCGGGACCGATGAAAGAACCCGGTAGGCATTCTTATACGCCGCCTTCCACGCCCTGGGAAGATAATCCAGGATGGCAGCCGGTTCATCCATCTGGACCCACTGGTACCCCTTCCGTTTCAGCGCGGTCAACAGCTGCCGGTAGACGGCCAGGAGGCCCGGCAGAAAATCCAGACGGGAACAATCCTTTGCCCCGGCCATCTTGCCGAGCCACAGATAGGTCAGGGGGCCGCAGATGACCGCTTTGGTCACAGGACCGCCGCCGGCGGACTGGGGGTAGCGGTCTTCAAAAAGATCCTGATCAAGGGCAAAGGAGGTCTGTTCGTCGAACTCCGGTACGATGTAATGGTAATTGGTATCAAACCACTTCCGCATTTCACAGGCCTGAATGGTTTCCCCGTCCATCGTAAGGCCCCGCGCCAGGGCAAAGGCCCGGTCTTCCGGCCACGGAAAGGATATTGACGCAAAACGCCGGGGTATGTTCCCCACCAGACAGCTGGTATCCAGTATGTGGTCATACAGGGAAAAATCCCCTGAAGTGATCATGTCCAGCCCTGCCTGGGCCGCGATGGCACCCTCCCGCAACAGAGCCGCCCGGGCTTTGAGTTCATCCCGGTCCAGGGTTCCCGCCCAGTAGCCTTCAACCGACTTTTTCAGCTCCCGGTGTCGTCCTATCCGCGGATACCCCAGTATATGGGTGTGAATATTCATGGCACATCCTTTTCTTCATCAGTAGTGAAGGGAATAGTACCGATATTTTCTTATTAGGAAAATTGATATTTTTTCATATATCCATTAGTATTGTTCATACAAGATATGCTTGAACGGATCCATTTTCAAATTCTCGATGCCCTCTGCAGAAACGCCTCCCTGACCAAGGCGGCACAGGAGCTGCATCTTACCCAGTCGGCCCTCACCCACCGGATCAAGAAACTGGAGCAGCTTGCGGGGGTGGTCCTCTGGGAAAAGGACGGAAAAAACCTGCGTCTCACCCAGGCGGGAAATTATCTGAAAGAGACCGCCAGATGGCTCGAACCCCAGTTCCGGGAAGCGGAGGCCGCCCTTGTTGCCTTTGGAGAGGGAAGCCGGGGAAAACTGCGGATCGGTATTGAATGCCATCCCTGTTATGAAGTTCTTCTCACCTTCATTCGGGAGTTTCTTGAACGCTGGAAACAGATCGATCTGGACATAACCAGGAATTTCAGTTTCAACGCTTACCAGGCCCTGATCGAACATCAGGTCGATGCCATCATCACTCCCGACCGCCTGGACTACGACGGCCTTGAGTATCACCCGGTCAGGGACTACGAGCTGTTCCTTGCCGTGTCCCCGGACCACCCCCTGGCCGCGAAGGACTTTGCACAGCCCGGCGATCTCCGGGACCAGGTCCTGTTTACCTATCCCATCAAGAGGGAGCGACTGGACGTGTTCACCGGCTTCCTGATTCCCGCGGGAATACAGCCCCGGCGCCACGAAACCGTGGAAGACACCGAAATCATGCTTCAGCTGGTGCACACGGGACGAGGGGTAAGCACCTTTCCCGACTGGGTTCTGGAGAACCACGCGGCAGATTACCCCCTCAAAGGGATTCATCTGGGCAGAAACGGCATCCGCAAGAAGCTGTACCTGGTGGCGCGGACAGACCCGAGCCGGCCGGCATTTCTGTCGGATTTCATCTCATTGAGCAGTCACTCGTAGCATAGATACAGGTCGTACCCCTGGGGAAGGGGCACCGATGTTCCATCCAGTTCAAGGTTGATGGTATGGTGCTCTTCGTCGGGCACAATCACGACCTTCTTGCCCGGTCGCAGGGCGATGGAATTACAGAACTTGAGGAGCCCTTCCACGGCTTCGCCTTCTTCGGTGATCCGGATCATGGTAACCTCGGTCCGCTCGCGTACCTGGGAAAACCGCGGGGCCTTCACCAGTTTCTTTTCCAGATCGGAGCCGGGAAAGGGGTTTCCGTGGGGGCAGGTCTGGGGCCTGTCAAAGGCGTCATACAGGTACGCGGTGAACTCGTCGGATATCACCGCCTGTATCCTTCTTGCTTCTTCGTCAGATTTGTGCCAGGGATAATTAAGTTTCCGTATGAGAAGGTGTTCCACCAGATAATGGCGGATGAGTATTTTGGAGGCGAGATCCTGGCCCTCTGGAGTAAAATGGATGACGCCGTACAGGTTCTGCCGGGCAAAGCCGAGGGTCTTCAGGCGGTTGATGGCCTGGGTAACGGCAGCCTTGGATACTGCCAGCCGGGCTGCGATACGGACATTGTTGATATCGCCGTAGTCCCTCTGGATCAGCAGCATTTCGCTTAAATAATCCAGAAGAGCGGGATATTTCTGATGGATTTCCTGTATGCCGGGTTTTTCATCGCTCATTCCCCATCCTACCATGAATATATAAAAAACGCCATATTATGCCCCACCGGAAAGAGGCCGGAAAAAAAACCCTGACAGCCCGGCATCCCGTGTCATGGAACGGACAGGGAAGGACCCTGGTCGTGTACCTGTCGAATATTCAATCCGCTACTGTCACCCTGTCCCGGCCGTTCTTTTTGGAGTCGTAGAGGGCATGGTCGGCGAGGCGGATCAGTTCCGCCTGATTGTACCCTGCACGGGTTTCGGAACACGAGGCCCCTATGCTGATGGTTACGTTGATGGTTTTCCGGTCAGGGGCTTCTATGGCAAAGGGTCTGGCAGAGATCGATTTCCGGAAACGCTCGGCCACAAACCCTGCCTGGGACAGGGAGCACTTGTTCAGGATGATCAGGAATTCCTCTCCCCCGTAACGGCCGAGGGAATCACTCTCCCGGGCGGCCTCCTCCAGCCGGGCGGCGCATTCGACAAGAATGCGGTCTCCTGCCTGATGGCCCCAGGTGTCGTTTATGTCTTTAAAGTGGTCGATGTCCGCCAGCAGGACGCATACCGAGTGGGAACTGCGCCGCCCCATTGCGAGGGCGGCGTCGAAGTGCTCCATGACCGCGCCGCGGTTCAACAGACCTGTCAGGGCATCCCGGGTAGCCTTGGTTCGCAGCACCTGAAGGGCCCTGTTCTGGAGCATGAGCGACAATACCCGGTCGGCGAAATAATGGGCCAGAAGCCGTATATACCGGTTGTCAAGGTCGTCAAAGGGTTTATTCCTGCTGGATACGGTGAGCACCGCGATGCAGGCGTTTTTGCTGAAGATCGGCATGACCTGCACCTGTCCGGTATAATCCTCCAAGAGGTGGCAGGGGGGCTCTGGACTGCCTGAAAGATCCTCCAGGTGGTAAAGGCCGGGTATGGCTTCCTTGAACGCCCGCGCGTCCCAGTCGGAAAGCCCGGATATGTCCGTCTCTGTTATGACAGACCGCCCCTGCATGCCGTCAATCACCAGATAATCATGTTCATCGTAGACGACCAGACGCCAGTTGGCCACATTGGCGGCATATTTCCACTGGCGCGCCACCTGCCGGGCGGTACCGGCGATGTCCTCGCCCTGGATGTCTCCCAACAGGGCAAACAGCGCGTCGTAGCGGACAAGCTGCTGGGCGGTCATTTTTTTCCATGCTTCCATACTATCCCGGTACTTCCTGCCGTATCAGCTGCAAGGGGCCGACCATGCGTTCCCTTTCCTTCCGGCCCCTCTTAAATGATCGCCTGGTAATCAGGATCCAGATGGAGCTTGAGGGCGCTGGTATAGACATTGAACATGGTCGCCAGATCGATGACGGCGATGATCTCGCATATCTCCTCGAGGCCGAACCCTTCGTCCATCAGTTTCTGAAAGTCCCCATCAGTAACCCCGTTGGCGTCGCAGGCGACAATACTCGCAAAATCCACCACCGCTTTGTAACTGTCGGGCATCACAAACTCGGAATTCTCGTCAAAAAAGGACTTGAGGTCCGTGAATTTGAGGGCCTTGTCCAGCTTGAGGACCGACTGGGCGTGGCAGGCCGTACAGTACTTGGCGCCATGGAAACCCGAAACGACAAACACGATCATTTCCTTCAAGGGAAGGGGGAGCTGTCCGCCGAAGAGGGTACCTTTTGCCCGCTCCCAGTAGGCACGGACAAGTGAGGGGGCATGCCCCATGCTCTTGAGCCACACAGGCACCTTGGTGTCTCCCGTAACCCGCATGTAGTCGTCAAACACATCCTTTGATTCCTGGGGAGCGTCTTCATATTCCGTCAACATGTATCTCTGCATAAGCGCTGCCACCTCCAGTATCAATTGTAGTGATCCTCCGGCGCCGATTGCAAATTCAAAATGTTTTTTTACAAGAACGGGATGCAGGTCCCACAGGACGGCACACTCGTTGTATACTCAAAGCTCGTGGGTAATCACATTCAGAAAAGGACAGTCCTATGGCCATCATTCACAATCCGGTGCTACCCGGTTTTCATCCCGACCCTTCAATCGTAAAAGCAGGAGACACCTATTATATCGCCGTGTCCACCTTTGAGTGGTTCCCCGGCGTCCTCATATACCGTTCGGCGGACCTGGCAAACTGGGAGCCCGCTGCAGCGCCCCTCTTCAGACTGTCCCAGCTGGACATGCGCGGGAACAGTCCTTCGGGAGGCATCTGGGCGCCCTGCTTGAGTTATTCAGACGGCCTGTTCTACCTCATCTATACCGACGTCAAGAACTGGAAGGACGGCCCCTACCGGGACATGCATAACTTCCTGGTCACCGCGAGGAATGTCGACGGCGAATGGAGCGAGCCGGTATACCTGAATGCAAGCGGTTTCGATCCCTCCCTCTTCCACGACGACGACGGCCGGAAGTGGCTGGTCAACATGAAATGGAACTATCTGCCGGACAAAAACTCCTTCGACGGCATTGTCCTGCAGGAATACGACCCGGATGCGGAGAAGCTCACCGGCCCCATAACCAACATTTTCAAAGGGACAGACCTCAAATTGACGGAAGCTCCTCATCTGTACAAACGCGGCGGATGGTACTACCTCATTACCGCCGAAGGAGGCACCAGTTACCGCCATGCCGTTACCATGGCCCGTTCACGGACGCTGAAGGGCCCCTACGAACTGCACCCCGAAAACCCCATCTTAAGTTCCTGGAGCAACAGGGACCTCACCCTCCAGAAAGCGGGGCACGGAAGCCTGACAGACGGCGGCGACGGGTTCTGGTACATGGCACACCTGTGCGGCCGGCCCATCCAGTCGAAAAAGACAATGAAAAGACTGAAGAAGCGTAAGAAGGCCATCCACGGCAGTGAAATGCGTGGGTTCTGTCCCCTGGGCAGGGAAACGGCCCTGCAGAAATTCCGGTGGAAGGACGACGGGTGGCTGTACCATGTCAGCGGGAGCCGGGAACCCGATGACACAGTGGACATTCCGGGCGCCGAACCCCGTCCCCGGCAAAAGGTGTGGCAGGACAATTTCACCATGACGGTCCTGCCCCTGTATTACCAGTCCCTGAGGGTTCCCATGGGCCTTTTTGCAAGCCTGACCGACAAACCGGACCGGCTGCGTCTGTACGGCAGGGAATCGGTCTCGTCCCGGTTTGTACAGGCCCTGGTGGCCCGGCGGCAGCAGAGTTACTGCTACACCGCGGAAACGGCCCTTGAGTACCGCCCCGATGATCTGCAACAGGGCGCCGGGCTCATCCTCCGCTACGATGAGTACAATCAGTACTACCTGAGGGTCACCTGGAACGAGGAACGGAATACCAGGACACTGGGGATCATTGCATTCGACAACGGCTCATTCTCCATGCCTCTGGGCAGGAACGAGATACCCATAGACGATGCCCTGGACACCATTCGGCTGAAGGCCGAAGTGGACAGGGAAAAATGCTCGTTTTTTTATGCCTTCGGCGATGAGGATTTCCAGAAGATCGGCCCTGAACTGGACTACGCGGTACTGTCCGACGAGTACGCGACGCCGTTGGGCTTCACCGGTGCCTTTACGGGAATGGCCTGCCAGGACATGAGCGGGAGAAACCTGCCCTGTGATTTTATCTATTTCCGCTACGAGGAGCTGGATTAACCCTATAATACCAGCCCCAGGACGAGGGCAGCCGCTACTATGAGAGGCGCGGGTATCCTCCTGGCAGCGAGGAGTACGACGGTCCCTCCCGTCACAATCAGGTTCTCGACTGTCAGCCCGTGGGCAATCAGGAGCCTGAACGCCGCCGCGGCAATCATGCCCCCTGCCGCGGCATTCACCCCTTTGAGGGAAACCTGTATGCCCTTTATACCCCTGATGCTGTTCCAGGCGGGAATGACAAAAAACACAAGGAGTATCCCGGGCAGGAAAATCCCCGCACCGGCGGCGGCACCGGCAAGCTGATACAGCACCGGACCGCCCCTGGCGGCCATCCCCCCTGCATAGGCGGCAAAGGAAAACATGGGCCCCGGCAGGCCCTGGACCATTCCGTAGCCGGCCAAAAACTCGTCTTCGGTCATCCGGCCCAGGGTATCCACCAGTTCGGTAAACATCACCGGCACCACGACCTGGCCGCCGCCGAAGACCAGATAGCCGTACCGGTAAAACTGCTCAAACAGAGCGGCCAGGGGAGAGGCGCTCACTGCGGACACGGCGGGGAGGCCTGCGGCCAGCACCGTGAATACGATCAGGTAACGCCAGGGCAGGCGGATCTTCGTACGCTGCTGCCACAGGTCCTGTTTCCCGGATACAAGAACCGCCGCGGCTCCCCCGCACACCAGCACAAGGGGAAAGATCCATGGAGTACGTATGAAAAAAGTGGCGAAGAGGCTTGAAAGAAGTACCGCCATGGAAAAACCGCCGGTGACCACTTTTTTTCCTATGCGCAGGGCGGCAAGGATGATAAACCCTACGGCCATGGCGCCGGTAAAACGGAAGATATCCAACCGGGGATACGCCCGGGCAACCGCGCCGTACAGAAACGACAGCCCCGTCATGAACAGCAGTATCGGCGCGGCCCATACAAGGAGTGTCAAAAACGCCAGGACAGGCCCCCCTGTCCTGTAACCGACAGCCACGATGGTCTGGGTACTGGTAGGACCGGGCAGTATGCTGCACAGGGCGACAAGCTCCAGGAGTTCTTCTTCCCGGACATACCGCCCCTTGACGGCAAGCTGGTCGATAAACACCCCAAGGTGGGCCTCCGGCCCTCCGTAGGCTCCGAGGGAACAGATGAACACATCCTTCAAAAACCCCGGCCAGCCGGTCTGCTGAGGATTTCGTGTGCTGTCCGGTGTCATTTTTCCTCCCGTGAAAAACAGCATGGTTCATGAATGAACATACGGCAGACCTCCTGGAAATGACAACAAAAACTGTACCCGGAACTCGAAATACCGCTAGGAACATAATATACTTCAAGGCAGATCAAAAAATGAAGGAGACCAGCATGGGAGAAGGACTCAAAAACAACCCCGACCGCCGCGAACAATTGAAAGACATCGTGAAAAACCTCAACGAAGGGACCAATGTTTCCCGGGTCAAAAAAGACTTCGACAGGCTCATCCGGCATATCAGCCCCGAGGAAATTGCCGACATCGAGCAGTCACTGATTACGGAAGGGGTCCCTGTTGAGCACGTGCAGAAACTGTGCGACGTTCATGTACAGGTCTTCGACGAGGCCTTGAAAAAACAGAAATCATCCAAGGTCCTGCCCGGGCATCCCGTTCATTCCTATAAACAGGAAAACAAAGAGCTTCGGAAACGGATACGCAGACTTACACAGGGGCTCAAAAAGGGCCTTGATGAGGCAACCCTCGCCCTTGAGGATCTCCAGAAGATAGAAATCCACTACGCCCGGAAGGAAAACCAGCTCTTCCCCTACCTGGAAACCGTCGGCTTTACAGGCCCCTCAAAGGTAATGTGGGGCAAACACGATGATATCAGAAACCTGTTCCGGGCCTTGAAAAACAGCCTCCAGGACGGTACGGAAACAAAGAAGACGGCGGCAGCGTTAGTAAAGGCCCTGAAAAACATGGTGTTCATGGAAGAGCGGATACTGTTCCCGACGGCTTTAAGGAAACTGCCCCCCGAAGCCTGGGTGCATATCCGGCGGGGAGAGACCGCCATCGGGTACTGCTGGATAGAACCGGGAAACCTCTGGGACGCGAACATCATGGGGGCCCGCGCCCGGGGAACCACAGACTCAGACAGCAGGAAAGAGCAAGCGCAGGAGGGAAACCCCCTCCCCGCGGCAGGAAGCGGCCCCGTCCCGCTGGATACCGGCGCCTTAAGCCCGGCGCAGATCAACCTGCTCCTCAAAAACCTCCCCTTCGACATCACCTTTGTGGATGAAAACGGAAAAGTCGCCTATTATTCCGAAGGTAAGGAACGGATATTTCCCAGGAGCCCCGGCATCATAGGCCGAGACGTGGCAAACTGCCACCCGCCGAAAAGCGTCCACATTGTAGAGAAGGTCATTGAGTCGTTGAAAAACAGGGAACAGGACGCGGCGGAATTCTGGATACAGATCCACGGGCAGTTCGTGTACATACGCTACTTCGCCCTCTTTGACCATACGGGAGCCTACAAAGGGATTATTGAAGTAAGCCAGGAAATCAGTCACATCCGGGAATTGACCGGAGAAAAACGACTCCTGGACTGGTGATATGGACCCCCGGATCCTGACAACCCTCGTATATTACATTCACCGCCTGTATGAGGGCGATATATCGGCCGGCACCTTTGCCTCGTGCCGCGGCGCATTGCAGAACTGCGGCCCCGAAGAGGTGAACTTCGCCATCGACAGCCTGATGATCCGCCGC